>NZ_JBEYVP010000038.1:0-43533 GCF_040644035.1 Streptomyces sp. NPDC047042
CTGGGAGAGACGCGATGACATCCACGAAGCGTTCCTCGGCCTCGCCACCTGTCTGATCACCCACCGCCACGTCCAACGCCTTTGTTAGGACCTCTTAGGCACCGCTGGGAGATGGCAAGCACGCTGGAGGAGTTCCCGGCGTTCGCGGAGACGATGCGGTTGCTGCTGCGTGACGTCGCCGGGGGCTGGGACGTGGCCCGGCTGCCGGGGTACCCCGCTTTTGTCCCAGCTTCCTGACCTGCCCGGCGGACTGCGGGCACCGCGTGATCCGGACGCCAACAAGCAGGGAGAACCCTCCCGGCCTGACGCACCTGCGTACTGCATGACGCCACGGCCCGGAGTTTCCATTCGCCGTACTGCATCGACTGGGGGATTGCGGGCCGACCTGAGAACTCGGGGAAAAACCCATGATGGTGATCTCTACGCCGTAGATGGCCGTGTGCTCGTATAGCTGCCGCTACCCGTCATGTAGCGGAGCGTGACTGACCTCCGAGATCTGTAGTGGGGGCATGCAGATTGACGCAGTTCTCGTACTCGCGGCGGGCTTTGCGCTGGGCCGGGACGCAAGGTGTAGCCCTGGCCGCGCCGTACGGTCACGCCCTGGTCGAGCACGGCGCGCTCGACGGGTGCCAGATCGGCGGCGCGGAGGAAGTCAGCCACCTTCCCCGGCATGTCGAGGACCACCGACAGCTCCGGGGCCAGGGTGCCCGCGTCAACGGGCGTGTACTCGGGCAGCAGGTCCGCGACGGCGGTGCGGATGGCGCCGCGGCTGACGTTGTGATCGCGGGAGAGGGCGGCGATGGACTGGCCTTCCAGGTACGCGGCGCACACGCCCTTGGTCTTCCCGGCCGTGACTGCCGGGCGGCGTCCGCCCTTGTTGCCCTTCGCCTCGGCAGCCCGTAGTCCGGCGTACGTCAGCTCGTGCTGGAGGTCGCGCTGAAGTTCGCCGGCAGCAGCGAGGGTCTGCACCATGAACTTCACGGTGGACAGGAGCTCTCCGGTGCGCGGGTGGCGGGCGGTGAGATCCATGGCTGAGAACGCGCCGTCGTGGATGCGCAGGGCGAGGCGGTCACGGTGCAGGACGCCAAGCACGTCGAGGATGTACTGGGTGCCGCGTACAAGGCGGAACATCTCAGAGATGTGCACGGTGTCGCCCGGCCGTGCGTACGTCAGCAGGTCGCCGAACTTCGGGGCTCCAGCGGGTGAAGGCGGCGGAGGTGCCCCCCTCTTCCTCAAAGACCACCGGCTCCTCAATGTCGGCCTCGTCCAGGACGAGGTTCTGACGGTCGGTCGACTGCTGGTCGGTCGACACCCGCTTGTAAACCAGGTTGACCACGTACTTCCTCGTTCCTGTCGGCACATCGGACCCGAGGTGTCATCAAACCCTGTCGCCAGCCGTCATCGGATCTGATTGGATCCGCGCCTTCGTGAGGCCCCGGAAAGTATGGGTTCATTGGACGCCCGGGGCGCCTGTCGTCATTCCTACGTTTACCGACAGGCGGTGGCGGCTGCGGTAGGCCATGGGGTTCAGGATTTCATCGCGGGTGATTCTTAGACGGCGGGGACGCGGAAGCCTGCGAGCCAGGCGGTCAGTCGCTCCGTTGGCTCTGTACACGAGATTGGGCAGCACTTCGACAGCGGTTCGAAAGGCACCTGGACCGCCTGGCGGGATCGGATTGTTCACGAGTTCCGACGGCACCCGGTGGCACACAGGACACCCCCTCGGAGGCTCGGAGAGTACCCGGGGCACGCCTCGTTCCCCTGCGAGACTGAGGATGCCAAGCCGTGAACAGCAAGAAAGAAATACCGTGAACGAGGTACAAGAAAGTCTCTGCTTCGCAGGTCCCGCCATGGTGACCGTGTTCGTCATCGGTGCGGGCAACGAACCGCTGCCGCCGCAGACGTTCCACCTTGCCGGACTCACACCCGACAAGGTGCGCCCTTGCATGCTGCAGGAGCAGCCGGCAGCGATCGCGTCGCACGGCCTCATGTCGTACGACCTCACCTTCCACGACACCTCACTCGCCCTGTCCACCTACACGTGCGAGGCCCTGCGCCGCCTGTGCGCGGACGGCCGAGCCGTGGCCTGGGCAGGCTTCGAGGGGTCGTTCCACTACGACCACCTCCTTACCGAGGACATTGCCTCCTCGGTCTACGGATACTGTGCGAGCGGCGCCGAGCCCGTCGTCGCATGGGACCTCGCCACCCTGCGCAGCGCAGCCTGGAGGCAGCGGATAGCCGAAACCCGCGCGACCCTGCAGGAACTGCTGCGTTGACCTTGAGCCACCAACTCCGGAAGGCCCACACCGTGGTGACCCACGTTCGATGGCGCACGCGCTGAACCTTGAGCGACAAACGGTCAATGTCCAACAACTCTGCGAGAAACGGGACAGCGGCTCCGGGCGACCCCTACAGCGAGGTGTGCGGCGTGACGTCCAACCGCCATCAGGTCGGCTGCCCCTGAGGCGTGTGGCGGCCCTGTGGCACGGTCGAATCAGGGCGTCTGCCGGGTGCTGTCCAATCTCGTGAAGATCGGCCCCGGGGTGAATCGAGCGCCTCCCATCGAGCTGAACGTGCTGTCGAAACTCGGCTCTGTCACAGATCTTGGGGACCGGTCGCAGAGGGTGACATCGGTGTTCGATTGTGAGTGCCCGGGTTCGGATGAGACCGCGTACGCCCCTCCGGCTGGCTACCATAATTGACGCTCCGTCAGGTCTGTTGCTCTCGCGGGCGGGTCCGGCAGCGGTTGGTGACGGTGCTGTTCATGCAGGGCGACAAGGTGTTCTGGGACTCACTGGTGTTCGACGGGATCGGCGAAAAGGACGTCGTCGAGGCGACCGCGGCTTTCGGCACGGTCGACATCGCGGCAAGAGGCCGGCGGCCGGTGCCGCGTGTCCGGACTGCGGGCATTTCTCGGACCGCGTGCACGACTCCTACCGGCGCAGGCTGAAGGACCTGCCGCTCGCCGGGCAGAGCGTCGTGATCCGGCTGACGGTCCGCCGGTTCCTCTGCACCGTCGCCAACTGCCCGCGCCGTACGTTCGCCGAGCCGTTCACACGGCTGACCGCGCCGTACGCGCGTTTCACCTCGCGGCTCGGCCACGTCCTGCAACGGGTCGGGCTCGCCCTCGCCGGACGGGCTGGCGCACGGCTGGCCGGCCAACTCGGTTTCCCCGTCGGGCGGATGACGTTGCTGCGCAAGGTCATGGCGCTGCCCGACCCCCAGTTCACAACACCGCGCGTGCTCGGCGTGGACGACTTCGCGATCCGTCGCGGACAGATCTACTCCACCGTCCTGACCTGCGGCGAGACCCATCGCGATAAGCCCTACCTGGAACGGCGGTTCGCCGCGGGCTGCACGAGCGTCACGCGCCTGCATCGCGAGCTCCTCGCCGAGAACGCCCCGGTGACCTACAAGATGGTCCGCGCCTACATCGCCACCCTGCGCGCCATACCAGCACAGGCCTCTCCTCCACCGCCCACGGTCCGGCAGGTCACCGGCTGGCTCACCCGCCACCCCACGACCCTGAGCGAGGAAGAACGCACCGCGCTCAAGAACGTCCTGGCCCGCTGCCCCGAACTGGACTCCGCCGCCGAGCACGTCCGCGCCTTAGGCGAGATCCTCACCAACCGCCTCGGCCCCACACTCCCCGCCTGGATCGACGCCGTCGACACCGACCGGCTCCCCGGCCTCACCAACTTCGCACGCCACCTGCTGCGCGACCTCAACGCGGTGACCGCCGGCCTCACCCTCCACTGGAGCTCCGGCGGCACCGAAGGCGCCGTCAACCGCATCAAGAAAATCAAGAGGCAGCTCTACGGCCGTGCCGGATTCGAACTACTCCGCAAGTTGATCCTGCAGTAACCTCCGCGACCACCCCTCCCGCATCACGACCGCCGTGTACGGATCACCAGTAGTGCGCGGAGGCTATGGGGCGAACTTGCCGACGGAGCGACCGGGGCTCGCACCCAGCCTCTAGAAATCGAACGGTTGCACGACCTTGAGGTCGAGGGCAACACCTGCATCTGGCAGCTGAGCCGAACTCCTCGTCGCGGCGCGCACGGCCGAGAACCCTCCGGCCCCGGCGAGCGGAACCCGAAGCGAACGACGGAGGCAACATGAAGACAGACGCGGTCGATTCGCTCCGCTGGGCGGTGGCCTGGGTGTGCGTCACTTTTACTCGCGGCCTGAGCCCCGAGGAGGTTCTCACCCGGTACGGGGCCGACCCGGACCAGGCGCGCCTGCTCGACTGGGAAACTGCCTCGGATCTTGTCTCGGGCGACGAGGGAGTCTCGCTCTTGCGGGCCGGCAGGCTCGGTGAGTGGACATTCTGCGTCGAGGAGGACGGCGACATCGGTTCTTTGAACGGACCACTCGCGGAGCTTTCCCGGGGCACCGAGACGTACAGCATGGCGACCACCGACGGCATGGACGTCTTTCAGCACTGGCGCGACGGCGAGTGTGTCGAGAACTTCGAGCCCGGCATGGATTACACCCGGCCCGAACAGGCCACGCCTTGGTGGGACCGGGTCGAGGCGGCGCTCGCTGCGCACGACGGCGAGGGCGCCGGGATGGCGCCCGTGGTGGCTCTCATCCTCGACCACCTCGGCATCACCCTGGACGACTCCACCCTCGCCAGGCCCTGGCTCAGCCTGACGCTCGCCGAGGACGACGCGCCGTCGGCACCACTGGGCGACACCTACGCGGGTGAGGGACCGGTTCCGCCCGGGGCTGTTGTGATCTTGTAAGACCCCACCTCGCTCCAATCACAATGCTTGAGTTTTAAGATCGTCGATCTCAAGACTCAAGCGCCAATGGTAACTCTCCGTATTTGCTCCCCAAGATCTGTGACAGAGCCCGTAACTCGAGGACAAAGCCACTCCCGTCTCTGTGGGCAACCGACGGAATTCGTTGACCTGCGGCGATTAGCTTCGTTGTCAAAGCGACTCTGTGGCATTGGCCCTGCTTCCAATGTCGTGACCTGCGACGACTGGATTGGATGGCAAGGATCGCCCCTGGGCTGGGTTCAATGTCGGCGGACAGCGAACGCACGCATCACCGATGGGGCCCGCCGAACCGACTGTGTTTCGTCACCTGGGGCGGCCCATTTCGTCGGTAACTCCAGGGTGCGGGCCTCCCACAATCCTCTGTGTCACACCTCAGTGGCAGACTGCGGCACAACGACGTTTCGGAAGGGCAGGGCGTTGCGCCAGGGGTCACCCGTCGAGCGCCACTGCTCGGGGGTGGCTGATGCCACGGGGGGGAGATGCGCGGCTGTGATCTTCGACAGTCTTGATGTGTCGTACGGCGAGATGTGGGGTTCCTATCGGGGAATGACCCATCCGGACCCGATGTCACGCGCGCTCGCGGCACGCAAGCATGCTGCCGGGATGGATTACGCGGTTCTGCTGTCCGCGCGGGAGCGACCGCTGGCACTGGTCGAACGCTGGCCGCGCGGGAAGTGGCGTGTGTATCTGTTCGACGACAGGTCCTGGTGCATGCAGATGACCGACCTCACGCCGCACCACACGGGGATGTTGCTGGTTCGCTGGAACACGCGATGGCAGTTTTCCAACGAGCAGGAGTACGCGTCCGGGAAGTGGACTGTCCAGGAGACCACGACCGTCTCGGCCGACGGGCAGGTCGAGGTGAAGTCCGAGTTCGCCGGGCCGAGGGGAGCGTCGACAGAGCCACTGCACGCTCGAACATCAGGCCCGTCGAGCGACCCCGTGCGGCGGTTCGCGGCGCCCGTCGAGGACTTCCTCTGCCCCGCACCGGAATTCGGCGACTGGCAGGTGTTCGCGCCGTTCCTCGCTCAGCAGGGACACGAGCCCGCCACGACCGTAATCCTGCGCGACGCGTCGGTGGACGAAGGGTCGGGACCGCTGCGCGCCACCGGGATCGAGCAACTGTTCAGTCCGAGCACGCGCGACACTTCGGATGGGCCGGCCGTGGTCGAGCCCGTCGACGCCGGCCTGCTGCGGATCACGTCAGGGCAGCTGGCGGTCTCGGACCCCGGCTATATCAGAGACCCGCGGACCGTCGCTGTGCCACTGGGCGAGTTCCCCGTCACGCTGTCGCTTTTGCGCACGACACGCGGGGCCGGTGTCGCCGCAGCCAGGGTGACGTTCCTGGACATCCCGCCCCGCGAGTGGGAAATGGCCCTCCGGCCCGACGAGGACCTGGGGCTGCTCGGCGAGGGCCAGTTCTACGGGGTTGGCGTGGATACCGGCACAGCGGCTTTCATGGATGCGACGCGGACGGTGATCGAGGACCAGCTGGACGAGGACCTTTTCATACCCCTTGACAGCGACAGCCATTTCAGCGTCGAACTGCCCGGCACAGAGCCCGAGCCGAACCTCATCGCCTTCCGTGCCGGCCAGGGCGACGGGGCCTACCCCGTCTGGATCGGCCGCACCGATGACGGACAGGTTGGTTGCGTCGTCGTCGACTTCCAGCTCCATTCCGCCGGCGGGGGAGAGTAAGGACCGCCGACCATCGGCGCGAGGCCGCACTGCCCAAGACTGAGACCACGACGAACCTCCAGAGTGCAGACGGCGATTGAGAAGCTCGACAAATCGATCACCGACTTCGGCCTGGTGGACGCCTTCCCGAAGGACGTCAGGCTCGCCAGCGGTACTACGCATCGACGTCGCCGTGCCCTACAACGGCTCCCTGGTTGCGTTGCGGCCCGCATCTGGACCTGGTCCATACCTCACCCCGGCACGGCAGCCCCTTCCTCCTGGAGAGTGCGCGGGCCCGGTACGGCGCGGGTGGCCAGGTCCAGATCCAGGCGGCGGTTCATATCCAGCTCGAACCGTCCGTACGGATTCACGTGCGTCCAGAACAGTGGGGAGAGCGCGCGCCGGTCCGCGTCGGTGAGGGTGTCGGCCCACTTCGGGTCGGCGAGGACCTGCTGCATCAGCAGCGTGTTGACGTGGACCAGAGCGGACTGGAGCAGATGCAGCGCGAGCATGCTGACGCCTGGGATTCCTTGTCTGCCCCGGCCAGGTCGCCGTCCTTGCCGTAGAAGAGGTCCTCGTTCGCGGAGTTCCAGTTCTCCACGACCTGGAGCCCTTCGTGGATCTCCTGGCGCATCTCGACGTTGGCGAGGTAGTCGCACACGAACGCCGTGCGCACCGCGCGCCCCAACTCTTCGATCGCCTGGTACGTGGGGTGCTTGGGGCCGCCGCGAGTGAAGCGCCGCAGGACCTGCTCGGCCTCGGCAGTGCCCAGGCGGAGGGCGGTTGCGTACTTCACGATCTGGTCGTACTGCTGGGCGATCAGCTCCCAGTTGATCGTCTTGGTGGACAGCACCGGCGCGAGGTGCGGCCACTTTTCGTCCTGCCCGGCCGCCGGCCGGTACAGCTTCGCGGAGCCGATGTTCTTCCGCCTTGGCATCAGCTTGAAGTCGAGCATGTGGGCGAAGGCGAACCCGACGATGGACACGCCGTGGGTGTCGGTGTACTGCCGGTCCACTTCCATGTCGGTGCAGTGCCGCAGCACACCTTCGATCATCGAGGCGACCTCGGAGGCCGAACAGGACTTGAGCTGGGAGTAGATGCAGACCGATTTCCGCTCGACGTGCCAGTAGATCATCACGCCGGGGCCGCGGTAGCGCTGGTGCCACTCGGTCATCAGGTTCGAGGACCAGGCGCCGAACTTGCGCTGTCGGAGGCGCACGCAGTACCGGTGCCCCACCACATCTCGTCCCGGGCGGCGAAGGTGGCGTTCACCAGCTTGCGCAGGGCCGCGCGCATGTTGGCGCGGTTGACGAACAGGTGCCGCACCCTGCGCAGTGTCGCCTCGGACTCGCCGTGCTTGCCGATCACCGCGACCCGCTTGATGCCCATGTTGGTGCCCGAACAGCACTAGCAGCAGGCGGCGCCGCAGCACGTCTTTGGACAGGTTCTCTCTGGTAGCCACCGAGGTGAACTCGGCGATGAAGTCCGTGCCGAACTCGGCGTACTTCAGGATGTCCAGGAGGTCGATGGTGCCCCAGCGCCGTTCGATCTCGCCTTGGACGGCCACCAGATTCTCCGGCTCCTCCTGCTTCGCCCGTGGGGAGACCCGAATCCACGGCTCGCCGTGCTTCTTCACGATCGCCACCCTGCCCGTCGTGTCCTCCGCCAGCGCCTGCTCGAAACGGTCCAGCGAGGTGCGGAGCCGGTCTTGCAGAGCAGTGATGAACTCGCCGGAGTCCTGCGGCTGGCCCAGCGCGGCGTAGTGGACGTCCCGGTTAATGAGATCCGCTCCACCCTGCTGCGGCAGAACTGTGCTTCAAAGTCCGTGATCGCCCGGCCCACCAGCCGCTGTACCTTCGCCGGGGCCGGCGGCTGATGTGGTCTTTGCGGCACCGGGCCACCACCGCCGCCATCAGACGCTCACGCGAGAGCTCCACAGGGCACAATTCTTCAGCCAGCCACTCCGCCAGGCACTCCTGGTCCTCTTCGGTGATCGCACGGAATCCGAAAGCCGTACGGATCTCCGTGCGGTGCCGGGTGATCGCCCGGCCCTGCCAGTCGTACGCGGCCCACTCCTCGGCCGGTACCTTCACCTGCTGGGCCACGTACGCCACGCCAGGCGCCGGAACTTCTCCCGCATTCTCAGGGAACCGCGCCTCGACCTCGAAGAACTTCAGCATCAGGGCGAAGCCCAGCCGATTCGCCCCGGTCTTGTTTCGCAGCCGCACCACTTCGTCCTCAAGAAGCGTCCAGACCTCGATCAGGTCCTCGGGCTCCCATACCTGCCGCACCCACGCCTCCGTACCTCAACCAACTTGGATCTCCACAGAGTGTCGATCACCGGTCTTAACGGGGACGGGAAGCGCTGAACCGCACCCCCGGGCCATCACGTTCTGCTACATGACGGGTGGCGGCAGCTATACGAGAACACGGCCTAGATTAGGCACATGGTGGAGGGGACGCAGGGCGCGGCGAGAACGCGATTACCCGGGAAGCAGAAGCGAGGGCGGCACGCCGCTACGAAGCCTGGCCCGGCAAAGGGCGGGCTCATGCGCTCGTCCATGCTGATGGCAGCAGGAACGGTGATGTCCCGGGCAACGGGCCTGCTGAGAACAGTCCTACAGGCCGGGGCACTCGGCACGGGACTGCTCGCTACGACGTACAACCAGGCCAACGTGGTGCCGGCGAGCCTGTACTTCCTGCTCATCGGCGGCGCGCTGAACTCCGTACTGGTACCGCAGCTGGTGAGGGCCAGGATGGAGGAGCCGGACGGCGGACATGCCTTCGAGCAGCGTCTGGTCACCCTTACGATGTCCGTGCTGGGAATTGGCACGCTGCTGGCCGTCTGGGCGGCGCCGCAGATCATCAGCCTCTATCAGAGCGATTCACCAGCCAACCACGAAGCGTTTCAGCTGACGGTGGTCTTCGCCCGGTTCCTGCTCCCGCAGATCTTCTTCTACGGACTGTTCAGCATCCTGGGCCAAGTGCTCAACGCCCGGAACAAGTTCGGCGCGATGATGTGGACACCTGTCCTCAACAACGTCGTCCTGATCTCCATGTTCGGCGTATACCTCGGCATGATGACCGTCCCGGCCTCAGTCCAGGACATCACCCAGACCCAGGTCACGCTGCTCGGCGCGGGCACCACACTCGCCCTGGCGATCCAGGCTCTTGCCCTGATCCCCTTCGCCAGGGCCGCCGGCTTCCGCTTCCGCCCACGTTTCGACTGGCGCGGCACAGGACTGGGCAAGAGCATCAGCGCGGCCCGCTGGACCCTGCTGTTCGTCCTCACCAACCTCGTGGCCAGCACGGTGGTGACCCGCTACGCCTCCGCCGCGGACACGGCGCTACCCAATGGCGGCGTGGGCTTTTCCGCCTACACCTACGCGCAGACCATCTGGTCGCTGCCGCAGTCCGTCATCACCGTCTCGCTGGTCACCGCCCTGCTGCCGCGAATGAGCCAGGCCGTTGCCGAACACCGCCTGGACGACATGCGCGGCGACCTCTCCCGAGCCCTGCGGATCAGTGGTGTCGTCATCGTTCCCGCTGCCTTCTTCTTCGTCGCCCTCGGCCCGCAAATGGCGCAGGCGATCTTCGCTCACGGAGCAGCCCATCCGGCATCCATCGTGCCGCTGGGCCAGATGCTCCAGGCTTTCGGACTCGGCCTGATCCCCTTCTCGGCGCAGTACATGCTGCTGCGCGGCTTCTACGCCTTCGAGGACACCCGGACGCCGTTCTGGATGGCCGTGTGGATCAGTGCCGCAAACATTGCCCTGGCCACCGCCTGCCATCTGCTGATGCCCCCGCGATGGGCCGTCACCGGCCTGGCCGGCGCCTACGCCGCCTCGTACGCCCTCGGCCTGCTCATCACCGCGCTGCTGTTGCGACGACGACTCGAAGGCCGGCTGGACGGCAAGCGACTCTGCCGCACCTACGGCAAGCTGACGGCCTCTGCCCTCGCGGCGGGAACGCTGGGCTGGTTCGTGGCCCGCTCATGCTCCAACACCGTCACCTCGACGACCTGGGCACCCGCGCTGGGCCTTGCCACAGGAGGCCTCACGATGCTCCTGGTCTTCGTGCTGCTCGCACGAATCCTGAAGATCAGTGAGCTGCGGAGCCTGCCGGGCCTCGGGTGACCGCCCGGCATCGGCTGAGCACCCGCGGCAAAGGTGCTGGATAGACCGTGATGCCGATCTGGCCGGGCCCGCGCCGACGCCCGGCCGGGCGGTCGGAGAGCGCGCAGTCGAGGGGGGCAGACTGCTTCGGCTCGACCTCCACAACTACCGTGAGGGGAACGGGGGCTTCGGCGTCGGTGATCTCCTCCGCCCGGCGGCGCAGCTTCGACTTGAGGCTGATCAGCCCGCTTTTGGCGTGCGGCGCGGCCTTTATCGCGGCGGCCCCAGCGCGACACACTGAGAGCCGACCTGGTGCCGAGCGCGCAAGACGCGGCAGTCCGTCACCTTGCTCGCGTCCCGTTCCGCTCTGGCGACGGCTTCGGCCCGGTCGAGTTCCTGGCAGCCCGGACACTCGACGAGTCCAGAGAGCGCCGCTGAACCGGCAGGCTCGGCGGTGTTGTTGTGGGTCACGCCACCTCTCCCCGGCTTCTGGCGTTCTCGCGCGCCGTCCTGGCGCTGAGGCGCTCGGTGGGTGTGACGGGGCGGACGTGTTCGGGCTTCGCCTCCCACTCGGTTCCGCCGCACACCGGCCGCAGGAACCAGTACGGGCCGGTGATTCCACGGAACTCCCCAACTCGGCCTTCACAGCTGGTGTCCACCACGAGTGCGCCGAGGGCCGGTGCAGGTGGGGGCTCTCTCCTTTGTGCGAGAACACTCTCTCCAGACACAACCACTCCTCTCCGTAGTCGTTCCACTACCAAGGTGTTTCAGCGTGACCCACAGGCGGGAACCATTCAACCTGTCTGGCGTGGACGAAAGGTTGAGGAAAGAACTGTGAACCGCAAGGAGTTGGCCCCGGACAGCTCACCTCAGGCTGCCTTCGGGGCTCGACTGCGCACTGCACGCGAGGAACGCGGCTGGACGCAGGAAGAGCTGGCAGCACAGATGGGGTACTCCAGCACCCATATCTCGTCGGTGGAAACCGGCCGCAAACTTCCAACCTTGCGCCTCGCGCGGAGTGCGGACAGGGCTCTGGGCACAGGCGACAGGTTCGAACGCGCCTTCCGCAAGGTGCGGAACGCGGGCCTGCTGGAAGGTTTCCCTCAGTTTGTCGAGCAGGAAGCGCAGGCGGCGGAGATCCGACTGTACGAGGTCGGCGTCATCCCCGGTCTGCTCCAGACAGAGGAGTACGCGACGGTGCTCGCGCAGAGCGCCGTGAAACGGGGCGCGATCACGAGCGACCAAGCGGACGAGCGGGTCGCACTCGTCGCGGAACGTCAGGCCACGCTGAGGCGGACGCCTCCGCCGATGGTGTTCGTGGTGCTGGACGAGAGCTGCATCCGCGTTCCCATCGGCGAACCACCCGTCATGGAAGCACAGTTGGCGCGACTGGCGGAGTTCGCCGAGTTGCCGAACACCGTCTTCCAGGTCGCCCCGTTCAGCATGGGCGCCCGTCGACCCTTTGACCTGCCGCTCTACATTCTGACTCTGCCGGACCGTTCGCTCGTGTCCTACGCCGAGTCCGCGCACCGGGGGCATCTCGAGCGGGAAAGCACATTCGTGCTGCCCATGCTGACGGCCTACCATCAACTACAGGCCGAAGCGCTCTCTCAGGCGGCTTCTGTGGCCATGATCGAGCAGCTACGAAAGGGCATGTCGTGACGACCAAGTCCCCGCGTTGGTTCACGTCCTCGTACAGCAACAACGGCGGCGCTTGCATAGCGGTCGCCGCAAACCTCGCCGGCTCTCACGACGTGGTCCCCGTCCGGGACTCCAAGAACCCGACCGGTCCGGTACTGGACTTCACCACCGCCTCGTTCGTCACGTTCGTGGCGGGCATCAAGGCCGGCAGGTTCGACACCGTCTGACAAGGTTGGTACGGGCGAGCCACTCGCCGGGCCCCTGGCGGTCAAAGTAGCCGAACCGGGCGTCTGAGGGCGCCAGCCCCCAGTAACGCTCACCACACCCAGAACGCCCCCGAGGTGCCTCGACGTGGTTCGTGGCGGCGGGTCACGGTTCGGTGATGTCGTCGTCTCTGTTCAGGAGGCGGACAGACAGCGCCGGGTGTCGTACGCGAAGTCGACGACGCGCTGCTCTCTCCGCGGGCCGTGCGGGTGTGACTCTAGTCTGCCCTTCGTCGCACGGCACGGAACACGTGTGTGGTGATGGGTGGTTCGTGTGTACTGCCCGGGTCGTAGATGGTGTCGGTATGGGCGGTTTCGAAACCGTGTTCATCGCAGAGCTTGTGCCATACCGGGATGTCGAGGACCCAGCGCAGCATGGTGGCCGGTGTACCGTCCGGCCGGCGTGTAAGGATCTCGGCGGGCCGGGACTCCGTCTCGGGAGGGCTGCCGTTGCGGTAGTGCGCGAGGGTGGAGAAGACGAGCAGTCCGCCGGGCCGCAGTCCGTCGGCGATCGCCGGCAGCAGGGTGTTGGGGTCCGTGAAGTCGAGAGCGCCGAAGACGCAGTACGCGACGTCGAACATTCCGGAGTGCTTGACCATGTATCTGGCTGCGTCGTCGTGCACCAGGTCGAGGCGGGAGATGTCCCCGAAGCGTTCACGACCGCGTCGGTGCTGGGCGGGGTCGCGGTCAACGGCCACCACGCGGGCTGGACGGTGGACGTTGGCGAGGTGGGCCGCCTGTCGTCCGGAGCCGGCGCCGAGTTCCACCACGACCCGGTCCGCGATGTCGCCGAGGAGATCGGGTCCGGGCTCCGCGCGCTGATACCAGTCCCAGTGGAAGCGGCTCACGATGCCGTGCGGGCTGTCTGTGGGGGCTGTTGAGGATGGGGAGAGTGTCACGGCCCCATCCTGGTGGGCTGTCCGTGATCGCCAGGGCTATCCCGCTTGATTCGCTGGAAGCGGTGTCGGCCGCTGCCCCACGAGGTCGGGTCCACCCTCGCGAGAGCGGACCCGACCGGACTGCGGGTCAGTGGCTGTCGCTGCCCGGGTGGCAGGGACCGCATTCGGCCGCGTCCGCCTGCCACAGTGGGAGGTCGACCTCGAAGCCCATCACCGCAATCGCGTGTGCGGTGCGCATGACCGACCCATCGGCCTTCATGTCGGCGAGCGGGACATGGTGCAGGAACGCGCCGCCGTTGTACCGGTCGCACAGGTCGGCGTACGCCACGGTGTCGAGGATGACCGTGTGGACGCCGATGTCGACGATGTGGCCGGGGGTCAGGCCCAGAGCCTTGCCGCGGCTGGCCATGGCGGTGAGCAGGTACGCGTATGCCTGGCCGAGTACGCGCGTGGCCATGACCTCGTCGTAGGGGTAGTCACGCATCAGGAGCGCGACTTGCTTGTTCCACAGCTCCGCGGTGATGGATGAGCGCGGGTCCTTGAACGGGGACGCCTCCAGTCCGGCGGCCGGTGCAGGGACGGGGGTTTCCAGGGCGATAGCCATGCCTGTTGTCCTCCTTCTGCGGGCCCCACGGGGTTGCGGGGCGCTATGGGAAGGGCACCACCTCGCAGCGCGTCGTGGTGGTCAACTCCCAGGCTGTGCAAGCCGTTTGCAGATCGTGCACACGCCCTCGACGGCCCTGGCATGTCCCCTTTACGGTGATAGCCCCCGTCTCGTGGCGCGTGGAGGGCAGCATGCCCAGCGATCCGTTATGGACGTCAACGCAGGCCCGCACGCTCATCCAACGACGCGCGCCCGGAGGCCTCATCCGCATGGGCCGTGTCCAGCGCGGCTGGCGGCAGGCAGACCTCGGCGGCCGGTTGGGGTGCTCGGCTGCCACCGTGTCGCGGTTGGAGACACGCAGCCGGGTCGCCGACCTCGAACTGCTCAGGCAGGCGGCTCACACCGTAGGGATGCCGTCACACGTCCTGACGGAAGCACTCGGCATTACCGGCACCGGGGTCCTCGCCGCCACTAGAGTGGCGTCGGACGGTCCGTGTGACGCCGAGGAGGACCCCATGCGCCGCCGCACTCTGCTCGCAGCAGCCGGGGCAGCAGTCCCCGCCCATCTACTCCTCGGAGTAGATGACGCCCTCGCCGGAACACCCGAACCCAGTGGCAGGACTGCCCCTTTCGACTCCCAACTCGCTGATGCCCGCGCACTGTTCGATGGTGGTCGACACGCCGAGCTCGCCGGGAAGCTCTCGGGGCTACTCGGTGACGGGCATCTCGCTGCCCGGTCGCGCACGGAACTGGGCTACGCGAGGCTCTCCGCCTCCTACACCCTGGCGTCTCAGCTGCTCAGTAAGCTTGGCCGCTATCAGCAGGCCCGGCTGACCGCCGACCGGGGCATCACGTACGCGGGCCTGTCCTGCTCCGCACTCGTCACCGCAGCGGCCGCCCGTGAGCTGGCGATCGTCCTGCGCCACCAGGACCAGCCCGCAGCCGCCCAGCGACTGATGCTGAAAGCCGCCGCAGACGTGGAGTCCACCGGGCTCACGACCTCGGCGCAGGCCGCCGCGTACGCCCAGATGCTGTGCACCACCTCATACACGGCAGCTGTGGCCGGAGACCGACACCAGGCTCTCGCAATGATCGAGGAAGCACACCGTGCCGGGCGCCGGCTTCCGCAGCAGGTGCCTAAGGGGCGGTTGTTCCCGCTGACCGGTGCGGCCGTCGACCTGTACGCGGTGGGCGTGCACTGGGCGCTCGGAGACGCGGGCGCGGCACTCGAAGCAGGCCGCAACCTGCGGCCCCAGCAGTTCGCGACCGCCGAGCGCCGAAGCCGTATGCACACCGACCTCGCGCGCGCCTGGTGGCAGTTGGGCAAGCCGGAACAGACCGCGACCGAACTGCTGGCCGCCGTCCGAGTCAGCCCCGGTGAAGTACGGGACCGGTCCTCGATCAGACAGATCGTCACGGACCTGACCGCCCGGCATCCCCGCACGGCCGGCGTGCGGGAACTCACCGCCGTGGTGTCAGGCGCTCCCGGCGGCCAGGCGTCACACAGTCCAGGAGGAGTGTGAAGGTGCGCCCGTAACGCTGCGCCTGCCGCGCCCCTCGCCACGCCGATCTCGTGGAGTTCGACTGTTCGGCCGAGGCGTTCCGTCAGTGCAGCGGCTACGAGCGCGGCGCCGGGCTACGCGCGACCATCCCCCGATCGACCGCCCTTCACACTCGTGTGTTCGTACCGCAGGTTGACGCCTGTCTCGGCTCGGACCTGGTGACCCACGTGGCCAGGCGCCGGTGGCTGATGCCTGCCACCCGCACCAGCCGCTCCACAGATTCCAAGAACCCGGCCGGTCCGTACCGTCTGACAGGGCGGGCCCAAGTAGCCGGCCGAGGGCGGCAGCCCCCAGTGAGCTCAATGGATGTACCCGCGCCCCGAGAGCAGCTGAGAGGCGGGAGGCCTCGATCCGCTCAGCGGTCGGCGCTGCCGGGCGGTACGACCCATTCGCTGGGCTGGCCGGTGAGGGAGGCGATCATGTCGAAGTCGCCGTCGTAGTGGAGGACTGTCCGCCGGTGCAGTTCCGCCGTGGCGGCGATCAGCAGGTCCGGGAGGGACAGCACTCGGTGGAAGCCCGCGTTGAGAGCGTGGCGCTGGACTTCCAGAGCGCGGGCGAAGGTCCGGTCGTCGGTGTGGAGGTAGTCGAAGGCGTGGAGCCAGGCGCTGATCCGGGTGGCCTCTGAGCTGTCCCGTGCGGAGTGGATCATCTCGTACTCAGTGGGTCGGCACACCGCGAGGAGGTACCGCTCATGCAGGGGCTTGAGTACGTCCTTGACGTTCGGTTTCACCCAGCGGGCCAGGGCTGACTTGTCGACCAGGTAGCCGTCCTGCATCAGGCGACCCGGGCTCCGTCGCCGCCGCCGGTGTGTTTGAGAGAGCCGTCGGCGTTGCGGGGGCCGGTGTTCTCCACGATCTCACTGAAGTCGAACTCACCGGCCTCGATGGCGTCGAAGCCCTCCTGTCGAAGGTGCCTCTTGACGGCGTCCTCCATGGCGAGGCGGACAGCTTTGGCCTTGGTCTTGGTGCCGAAGATGCGCATGGCCTCGATGACCATGTCTTCGTCGAGGTCGATGACGGTTCTGGCCATGCGGATGGTCCCTTCACGAAGACGTGCGCCACGAAAACGATACCATTGACCAGCGGAAGTAGATATCATTTTGGTCGAGGTCGCGCTGCCGCCTCATGTGGGAGGCAGACGGTCGTCCTGATTGCGGGCTCTGCCTGTGTCTGGGGGCTTGCCAAAAGTGCTGGCAGCGGCTCACCGCCCTCCCAACCATTCGGCAGCACTCCGGGCCCGTGGAACCCGCCGCACCCGCGGCGTCACGCGACGGCCCACCTCGAAAGGCCCGAGGACACTACGGGCGAACTGTCGAACTGGTCAACCACCCAGTCCCGCTGACGAATCGAGGGTGAGCGTCCCGTGGCCCAGACGTCGTGTGTGCTTCGCATGTGGGGGGCTTCCGACAGTTGTGGGCCAGCTGTGGGCGCCCTAGCATCCAGAAATGCCGCTTCTCACCAGCAGAACTGCCCGGCGCACTCTGCGCCCTTTAGCCGACCTCATAGATCAGCGCATAGAGCGCCATGTCCGCCGCGCCCTCCGGGACTACTCGACGGTCCGGAACACCTCGGATGCGGCGCTGCAGGAGGAACTGAAGAACCTGCAGGAGGAACTGCAGAAATCGCGCAGCCGCCTGCGCCCCCTGGAACTGTTCTTCGACGGCACCGGACGCGGCATGGCCCGGATGCCGTCCGCGCACCACATCGACCAGGCGATCGACGAGCTGACGCAGGTCACCGGGGACAAGGACGGCTCCGCGCGCAATGTCGCCCAGGCGTTCCGGCTGCTCATCGCGTTGGAGGCGCTCGGGGTCGGCCGGATCGCCGGCGGCACGATGAACATCGTCGGCAAACTGTCGGCCGTACCGCTGCTGGACCCGCCGAACGACGAGGTCCTGGAGATCGGCACCCTGTACGGGATGTTCGGCGCGGCCCTGATCCGGATGCTGGAGCGCGCCGGTCGGGAACCGAAGCTGACGATCGTCGATCCGCTCGCGGGTACCCAGTTGCAGCCCGGCGCCAGCATGCGCGACGACGCCTCGGGCACCCCCGTGCAGGGCTCGGCGGTGCGCGTCAACCTGGCGCTCGCGGGCGCGGCCGGTGCGGCGGCCCGGGTCCAACAGGGCTTCTCCGAGGATCCGGAGGTGCGCGCCCTGATCTCCGACCGTTCCTACGGCGTGATCATCGTCGACGGCGACCACTCCGCCGCCGGTGTCGCGGCGGACCTGGAGTGGGCCGAGCAGATCATCGCGCCCGGCGGCATCGTCGTCCTGGACGACTTCGGTCACCCCAAGTGGCCGGGCATCAAAGAGGCCTTCGAGAAGCACATGGCCGGCGAGACCCGGTTCACCTTCCTCGGTCATGTGGCGCACTCGGGGTATCTGAGGGCCTCGGCCTAACGGGCTTCGCCCCGAAGAAGACCGACGCCGGGCCTGCCCCGTCCCCGTGCCGACAGGACGGAAGAGCAGGCAGGGCACGGAGAGTGGCAGCGGAGGCATGGCGGCCGTCGGGCCGCCATGACCTCCTCTACGGTGTGATCACTGGTCGACGGGGTGGGCAGCTTGCCGCCCTTGAAGTCCGGCGCGTCGGCGCCGAGACGGGCTCGGCGGCGGCGCGGTGCCGCTCGGCCAGGTAGGCGCCCACCGCCCGGTACCGCCAGGTATGCGCCCACCGCCCGGGCCAGGGTGTCACCGTCAACAGCCCCCAGTAACGCACCGCACCCAGTGCGCCCACGAGGCGACCCTCAGCCGCCCAACCGTTCCAGCACAGCGCGCCGCCACCGCTCCGTCTCCGCCACCTGGTTGAACGTGAACAGGTGCAGCCCCGCCACCCCCGCCCCGGGTGCCGTCAGCGCGCCCTCCGCCCGCGAAAGCAGCCGCTCCGGCGAGTAGCCGCCGGGCGCCGCGAACCGCAGAAACCACAGCGGGTGGCGGGTCAGGAAGCGCGTCGATTCGCCCACCCCGATCTTCGTGGCCATGGAGAGCAGCTTGGCCCGCTGCACGGGTCCCGCGACACCCACGTACACCGGCAGGGAGACATCCCGCGCCCGTATACGCCCCACCCACTCCCCCAGCACCCGCGCGTCGAAGCACAGGTTGCTGACGATGTACGTGGCGTGCTCGCGCTTGTCCCACATCGCCTGGATGGTGACATCGTCGTGGATGAGCGGATGGCTCTCGGGGTATCCGGTGACGCCGACGTGCGCGAACGGGCTGCCCAACTCGCCCAGCCTGCGCAGCACCGGCAGGGCACCTTCGTAGGACCCCGCGGCCGGATTCGCGTCACCTGCGGGCACGAAGACGTCCCTCACGCCTGTCTCCCGCAGCCGGTCGACGACGTCCTTCAGCTGCGCGTCGTCCCGCAGCAGCCGGGCCGGCACATGCGGGACGACGCGGTAACCGTGCGCCGCCAGTCGACCGGTGAGGTCGAGGGTCGGTTCCAGCCCCTTGACCGGCGACGCCGTCACCGTGACGACGACATCGCGCGGTACGTGGGCGAGGACCTTCTCCTCGGTCGCCTTGGCGGGCAGCACCTCGTAGCGGACGCGCTCCAGCAGTTCCCGGAGCCCCCGCGGTCCTGACTCGGCCAAGGTCTACCCGGCCTGTTCGGCGTCGCGCAGGCGGTAGTACGCCGCTTTCGAGGCCGGCAGCGGCTGCTTGCCCAGGATCAGGTCGGCGGCCTTCTCGGCGATCATCATCACCGGCGCGTAGATGTTGCCGTTGGTGACGTACGGCATGACGGACGCGTCGACGACCCGCAGGCCCTCCACCCCGTGGACCCGCATGCTCTCGGGGTCGACAACGGCCATGTCGTCCTCCGCGGGCCCCATCTTGCAGGTGCAGGACGGGTGCAGAGCCGTCTCGCCCTCCTTGGCGACCCAGTCGAGGATCTGCTCGTCCGTCTCCACCTCGGCCCCCGGCGAGACCTCGCCGTCGTTGTAGGGGGCGAGGGCGGGCTGGTTGAGGAGCTTGCGCGCGACCCGGATCGCCTCGACCCACTCCCGTCGGTCCTGCTCGGTGGAGAGGTAGTTGAAGCGCAGCGCCGGATGTTCGCGCGGGTCCTTGCTCTTGATCTTCACCGAGCCGATGGCGTCGGAGTACATCGGGCCCACGTGCACCTGGTAACCGTGGCCGCCGGCGGGCACCGAGCCGTCGTAGCGGACCGCGATGGGCAGGAAGTGGAACATCAGGTTGGGGTAGTCCACGTCCTCGTTGCTGCGCGCGAAGCCGCCGGCCTCGAAGTGGTTGGTGGCGGCGGGACCCTTGCGGAACAGCCACTGCAGGCCGATGAAGGGGGCGCGCCACTTCGCGAGATACGGCTGCATGGAGACGGGCTGCTTGCAGGCGTACTGGACGTACACCTCCAGGTGGTCCTGCATGTTCTCGCCGACCCCGGGAAGGTCGTGGACGACGTCCACACCCAGGGCGCTCAGCTCCTCCGCGTTGCCGATGCCCGAGAGCTGGAGGAGCTGCGGGGAGTTGATCGCGCCGCCGCAGAGGATGACCTCCTTGGCGCGGACCTGCTGGGGTGCCCCCTTGCCCCGCTGGTACTCGACGCCGACGGCCTTCTTGCCCTCGAACAGGACGCGGTTCACGAACGCACGCGTCTTGACCGTGAGGTTGGGCCGCTTCCGGGCGGGCTTGAGGTACGCCTTGGACGCGGAGAGCCGGCGGCCCCGGTGGACGTTGCGGTCGAACTTGGCGAAGCCCTCCTGCCGGTAGCCGTTGACGTCGTCGGTGGGCGCGTAGCCGGCTTCCTCGGTGGCCTTGAGGAAGGCGCCGAAGAGCGGGTTGGTGGCGGGGCCGCGTTCGAGGACGAGGGGGCCGTCGTGGCCGCGGAACTCGTCGTCGGGGTCGGCGGCGAGACAGTTCTCCATGCGCCGGAAGTACGGCAGACAGTGCGCGTAGTCCCAGCTCTCCATGCCGGCGTCGGCCGCCCAGCGCTCGTAGTCCATGGGGTTGCCGCGCTGGAAGATCATGCCGTTGATGCTGCTGGAGCCGCCGAGCACCTTGCCGCGCGCGTGGTAGATGCGCCGGCCGCCCATGTGGGGTTCGGGTTCGGACTCGTACTTCCAGTCGTAGAAGCGGCTTCCGATGGGGTAGGTGAGGGCCGCGGGCATGTGGATGAAGACGTCCCACGGGTAGTCGGGACGGCCGGCCTCCAGGACCAGCACCTGGTTCGCCGGGTCGGCGGAGAGCCTGTTCGCAAGTGCGCTGCCGGCCGATCCGCCGCCGACGATCACGAAGTCGTATTGCAGGGGAGCCATGATCTCTCGTCTCGCTCGCGCCGTAGATACGCGAGGCATGCTAATCCAGTCGCGCTATACGCACCAGGTTGCGGGACGCGCAACATGCAAGGTCTTGATTTCAGAGCTGTTTCTTGCAGCAGTGTTGTTTACTGCGCGTATAGTTTCGCTGTGAGCAACCACAGCACAGAACCCGAGACGTCCACTTCACAGGCCGGCGGAGTGCAGTCGGTCGACCGCGCGATCAGCGTCCTGGAAATTCTCGCCCAGCGCGGCGAGGCAGGCGTCAGTGAGGTCGCCGCCGAGATCGATGTTCACAAATCCACCGCTTTCCGGCTGCTCGGCGCCCTGGAGGCACGCGGTCTCGTGGAGCAGGCGGGCGAGCGCGGCAAGTACCGTCTCGGCTTCGGCATCGTGCGTCTCGCGGGCGCGGTGACGGGCAGCATCGACATCACCCAGCAGGGCCGTCCGGTCTGCGAACAGCTCGCGGAGGACATCGGCGAGACGGTCAACATCGCCGTGCTGCAGGAGCACTACGCGGTCAACCTGTTCGAGGCACGCGGCCCGGGAGCCGTCAGCGCGTACAACTGGGTCGGCCAGCTGACCCCGCTGCACGCCACCTCCAGCGGCAAGATCCTGCTGGCCCACCTCCCCGCGAAGGAGCGCGCCGCGCTGCTGAACGGGGCGGGCCTGGAGAAGGTGACCCCGCACACGATCACCGCAAAAACAAAACTGGAGAAGGACCTCGCGGAGGCACGGGAACGGGGCTACGCGTGGACGCAGGAGGAGCTGGAGATCGGCCTGCACGCGATGGCGGCACCGATCCGCAACCACACGGGGGCGGTTGTCGCGGCGGTGAGCGCGTCGGGGCCGTCGTACCGGTTCACGACGGAGCGGTTGCATGAGATGGCGCCGGTGCTGGTGAAGGGGGCGGGGGAGATCAGTCACCGGATGGGATATCTGGGCTGAGTTCTGCGGGTTGCCGGCCGGTGGGGCGGGGGCTGATCACGCCCCTCGGCGGAGCCGCAGATCAGATAACAGCCCCGCGCCCCCTGGTGACTTGCTGGTTGCCCGGGGAGAAAACGGTTGCCGATCGGGCAAGCCGCTGTGCCAGAATCCCGCGCATGTCAATTCGATACCCGAGCCCCCTGCGCCCCGGTGACCGCGTCGGCGTGACCTCTCCCTCGAGCGGAGTCCCGAAGGACATGCGTGAGCGGCTCCATGTCGCTGTCCGTGAGGTGCGGGCTCGTGGGTATGAGGTCGTCGTCGGGGAGTACATGGACGGCTCGGGGCACGTGAGTGCCCCGGCCGCCGACCGCGCGAGTGAACTGATGGCGATGCTGACCGACCCGACCGTCCGGGCGGTCGTGCCGCCATGGGGCGGAGAGACCGCGATCGATCTGATTCCGCTGCTCGACTGGGACCGGCTGCGCGAGGCGGAGCCGACCTGGCTCGTCGGGTTCTCCGACATCTCGCTCCTGATGACACCGCTGACCCTGCTCACCGGGACAGCGACGCTCCACGGCAACAACCTCATGGACACGCCTTACCGCGTCTCCGAGGGACTGTTGTCGTGGCTCGACATCGTTGCCGCACCCGCGGGCCACCGGTTCACGCAGTACCCGCCCGGCCGCCACCGGACCACGGGCTTCGACGACTTCGTCGGCAATCCCGAGGTACGTGAATACACACTCGACGCCGTCGGCACGTGGACCCGGCTCGACGGCCCCGGTGACGTGGAGGCCGAGGGAAGGCTGATCGGGGGCTGCATCGAGGCGCTGTGCAACCTTGCGGGGACGAGCTACCTCGATGTCACCTCCTTCGCCCGCGACGAGGCTCCGGACGGGCTCCTCGTGTACGTGGAGGATGCCGGCAGCGACGTCTTCACGCTCTGCCGGAACCTGCACGGCATGAGGATCGCGGGATTCTTCGACCGCGCGAACGCGATCCTCGTCGGTCGGAGCAGCGCACCGAACCACAGCACCCTCAGCCACCATGAGGCTGTCCTCGACGCTCTCGGCTCGCTGAACGTGCCGATCATCGCCGACGTCGAGTGCGGCCACATTCCGCCCTACATGCCGATCGTCAACGGGGCACACGGCCGGATCGTCCACTCATCGAGCCGTAGCGAGCTGGTGCAGGCCTTGCTCTGACGTTCCACGACGTTCCATTGGTGTTTACCGACGAGGAAGGGAAGGCGAGCATGGCGAACAGCGCACTTCTGGTGATGGACGTCCAACGGGACGTCGTGGCCATTGCCGACGACGGTTCCGGATATCTGACGCGCCTGCGCAGGGCGATCGACGGTGCCCGGGCTGCCGGCATCCCCGTGATCTACGTGCGGCTCGGCTTACGGCCGGGCGATCCAGAAGTCAGCCCTCGCAACAAGGTGATGACGAACGCCGTGCGGGCAGGCCTGTTCACCGAGGGTGCCCCCGGCACCGAGATCCATGACGACGTCGCGCCCCAGCAGGGCGACATCGTGGTGACCAAAAGGCGCGGGAGCGCGTTCTCGGGCAGCGACCTCGACCTGGTGCTCAGGGCCCGCGATGTCGACAGCCTCGTTCTCACCGGCATCGCCACCAGTGCTGTGGTGCTGTCCACCCTGTGGCACGCCATCGACCTGGACTTCGGCCTCACCGTCCTGGCGGATGCCTGCCTCGACACCGACGCCGAGGTCCATCGGATGCTCACCGAGAAGCTGTTCCCGCAGTGGGCGGATGTCTTCGCCGTCGACGACTGGCTCAAGGCGATCGCCCCGCGATAGCGGGAGCGTCCGGACCCCCTTGCCCCACCCCTAGCCGCGTCCCCCGCCGCCCAGTCGCTCGGTCACCCAGTCGTGGAACGCGCCGATGTGGTGCTCGCTCGGGACCAGGACGCCCCCCTTCGCGTACAGCCGGGAGTGCATGCCCGGCTGGGTGCGTTCGCAGGCCTCGAAGTCCTGGCGGTTGACCCGGTCGAAGAGTTCCACGGACCGGCTGACGTCCTTGCCGGTCTCGACGACGTGCGGGAGGTACAGCCAGTCGCACTCGACGATCGTGCGGTCGGCGGCCACCGGGTACATGCGGTGGAAGATCACATGGTCGGGTACGAGGTTGATGAACACCTGCGGCTTGATGGTGATCGCGTAGTAGCGGCGGTCCTGCTCCTCGGCGACACCCGGGATGCGGTCCAGGCCCTCGGAGCCGTCGATGGTGAACCCCTGGATCTCCCCGCCGAACTCGGCGCCGTGGCCCACGTAGTACTGGGCCGCGTAGCCGTCGGCGAACTCGGGGAGCACCTCGGTGAGTTCGGGGTGGATCGTGGCGCAGTGGTAGCACTCCATGAAGTTCTCGATGATGAGCTTCCAGTTGGCCTTCACGTCGTAGACGATCCGCTTGCCGACCGAGAGGTTGTCGATGTCGTAGTGCTCGATCGACTCGACGTCACCGAGCCGCCCGATGACCTCCCCGATGACGTCCTCCTCGAAGGAGGGCGGGTTCTCCGCGAGGCAGACCCACACATAGCCGAGCCATTCCCGGACGGCCACACTGACCAGCCCGTACTCGGTACGCCCGACATCCGGCATCTTGGTCAGGTTCGGCGCGGCGACGAGCTTGCCGTCCAGGCCGTACGTCCAGGCGTGGTACGGGCACTGGAAGGCCCGCTTGACCTCGCCGGCCTCCTCCGTGCACAGCTTGGCGCCACGGTGCCGGCAGACGTTGAAGTAGGCGCGGATCGAGTTGTCCCGGGCGCGCGTCACGAGGATGCTCTCGCGGCCCACGTCGACGGTACGGAAGGCTCCGGGCTTCGCCAGTTCGGAGGCGCGCGCGACACAGAACCACATGGTCTCGAATATGCGCTCCTGCTCCTGGGCGAAGACCCCCGCGTCCGTGTAGGAGGAGCCGGGCAGGGTGGCGATCAGACTGTCGGGCAGACCGGTCGAGGTCACAGTGCACTCCTCGGAGAAACGTCGTGGTCGTGTAAATGGATCAACTAGCTATGACGTAGCGCCCTTGAGGGCTGCGCCCCGAAGGGGCGCGCCCGACAGGGGCGCGGGGAACTGCGCGACAAGCCCCCACCGGCCCGCAGGCGACTCACCGCACCCCCGGCAAAACACTCAACTGCTTCCGCCACCGCACAAACAGCCGAGGCTGATTCATCCCGAGAACGGCAACCGGCTCCCCGCCCCGCCGGTAAACGGCAAGGACGTCACGGTCACCGACCGCACCCTCCTCCACCGCCACACTGTCAGCGACCCCCGCATGACCGACAAACTGAATCTTCACCCCGTACTGATCGGACCAGAAATACGGCGGCCGGGGCACCCCCGTCTCCACCGCACCCCCAGCCAGCAGCGTCGTCACGGCGGCAGCCGGCCGCTCCAGCGCCCCCGTCCAGTGCTCGACCCGGCGATGCGCCCCCACCCGGGGGTCGTACCAGTTGGCGCAGTCACCGACCGCGACCACCCCGGCGAGGCTGGTGCGGCCGTCCGCGCCGCACTTGACGCCGTTCTCGAGGGCGACCCCGGACCCGGCCAGCCAGTCGACGCAGGGCCGCGCGCCGACCCCGACGACGACGATGTCGGCGGGCACGCTGCGCCCGTCCTCCAGCAGCACGCCGTCCACCCGGCCCTCGCCACTGAGCCCCTTGACGCCGACCCCGCACAACAGCCGTACGCCGTGGTCCGCGTGGAGGCCGGAGACGACGGCGCCCATGGTCTCGCCGAGTGGTCCGGCGAGCGGTGTCGGAGCGGCCTCGACGACCGTCACGTCAAGGCCGAGACCGTACGCCGTGGAGGCGACCTCCGCGCCGACGAACCCGCCGCCGATCACCACCAGCCGTCCCCCGCCCGCCAGTTCGTCGCGCAGGGCGCGGGCGTCGTCGAGGGTGCGCAGGGTGTGCACGCCGGTCAGGCCGTCGGCACCCGGCAGGGTGCGGGCGGCGGCGCCGGTCGCGATGACGATGCCGTCGGCGCGGACGTTCCGGCCGTCGGCGAGGCGGACGGACCGGTCGGTGCGGTCGAGGCCGATCGCGCGGGTGCCGAGCAGCCACTCCGCGCGCAGGTCCTCGCCGTCCGTCTCCAGTCCGAGATCCGCCTCGCCGAGGGTTCCGGCCAGGAACTCCTTGGACAACGGCGGCCTGTCGTACGGGCGGTGAGCCTCGTCGCCGATCAGAACCAGCCGTCCGTCATAGCCCTGCTTGCGCAGGGAGCGCGCCGCCGACAGTCCGGCCAGCGAGGCGCCCACCACGGCCACCGTTCTCACGCGGGACCCCCGGCGAGCCGGGACGCGATGCAGGGGGGCAGGTTGGGGGCGTCCGTGGACACCCGTACGTAGATCATGCCGTCCTCGACGACGACCTCGTGTGTCCGCACCGGCAGCTTGGCCGGCGGGGAGTCGACGGCGCCGGTGCGCAGGTCGAACTTCGAGGCGTGCAGCGGGCATTCCACCTCGCAGCCCTCCAGCCAGCCGTCGGCGAGCGAGGCATCCTGGTGGGTGCAGGTGTCGTCGATGGCGAAGACCTCGCCGTCGTCGGTGTGGAACACCGAGACGGGCGGGTCGATGTCGAGCCGGAAGGCCTCACCTCGCGGAAGATCCGCGAGTCGGCACGCGGGAATCATCATGACACCTCGGTGCGTATAGCGAAACGGATTGCGGTAAGCGCAACGCCAGTCTGAGGGCGCCCTGAACCCTTGTCAAGAAGTCCAGGGAGCGGGATGAGCCATCCCCTCGGGTTGCGCCCTGCACAACCAACATCACATTGCACAACGAGAAACCAAGCGAGCCCGATGCCCGCCCGAGCATGTCGAAGCAGCTCAGGGGGCATCGGGCAGGCATTGAGCAGGCATTGAGCAGGCAGGCACCAGGCAAGCACCAGGCAGGCATCCGACAGCCAGGCGGCGGTCAGAAACCGCGGTCGATCCACTCCTGGAGATGCGGCGCCTCGGCGGCGACCGTGGTCGTGTCCCCGTGCCCGGTGTATACGACGGTGTCG
The DNA here is from genome assembly GCF_040644035.1 of Streptomyces sp. NPDC047042. NCBI lineage: Bacteria > Bacillati > Actinomycetota > Actinomycetes > Kitasatosporales > Streptomycetaceae > Streptomyces > Streptomyces sp. NPDC047042. The sequence continues at coordinate 26,769 of NZ_JBEYVP010000038.1, forward strand.
CCCGGCAGGGTCAGCAGCCGGTCCCGGATCGAGTCGACGATGGTCGGGAAGTGGGAGTAGGAGCGCCCGGTGGCACCCGGGCCCCCGTTGAAGAGGGTGTCGCCCGCGAAGACGGCACCCAGCCCCTGGGCGTACAGGCAGACCGCGCCCGGGGCATGGCCTGGCGTGTGCAGAACCGTCAGCGCGACGCCCGCGACCTCGATCACCTGGCCGTCGGCCAGCGTCGCGTCGGGTTCCCGGTCCGGGTGGGTCTGCTTCCACAGCGGCAGGTCGTCGCCGTGGAGCAGGATCGGGGCGCCGGTGCGCGCTGCGAGTGCGGGGGCGGCGTCGATGTGGTCGTTGTGAGCGTGGGTGCACACGATGGCGGTCAGGCGCCGGTCTCCGACGGCCGTCGCGATGGCGTCGGCGTCGTGGGCGGCGTCGATGACGACCGCCTCGCTCTCGTCACCGATGATCCACACGTTGTTGTCGACGTCCCAGGTGCCGCCGTCGAGCGAGAAGGTGCCCGAGGTGACCAGCCGTTCGATACGGACACCGCCGGCCATCACAGCACCACCACCGAGCGCAGTACGTCGCCACCGTGCATCCGCTCGAACGCCTTCTCCACCTCGTCGAGCGCGATGGTCTCCGTCACGAAGGCGTCCAGGGGCAGGCGGCCCTGGAGGTAGAGGTCGATGAGCATCGGGAAGTCGCGGGAGGGCAGGCAGTCGCCGTACCAGGACGACTTCAGCGAGCCGCCACGCCCGAAGACGTCGATCAGCGGCAGCTCGAGCTTCATGTCCGGCGTCGGGACCCCGACCAGGACCACGGTCCCGGCGAGGTCACGGCCGTAGAAGGCCTGCTTGTACGTCTCCGGGCGGCCCACCGCCTCGATGACGACATCGGCGCCGAAGCCGCCGGTCAGCTCCCGGATCGCCTCGACGGCGTCGGTCTCCCTGGAGTTGACCGTGTGGGTCGCGCCCAGCGTGCGCGCGGTCGCGAGCTTGTTGTCGTCGATGTCGACGGCGATGATCTTCGCGGCGCCGGCCAGGTTCGACCCGACCACCGCCGCGTCGCCCACGCCCCCACAGCCGATGACGGCGACCGTGTCACCGCGACCGACGTTCCCGGTGTTGATGGCGGCACCGATACCGGCCATCACGCCACACCCCAGCAGCCCGGCGACAGCGGGCGAAGCGGCCGGGTCGACCTTGGTGCACTGGCCGGCCGCGACGAGGGTCTTCTCGGCGAAGGCGCCGATCCCGAGCGCCGGCGAGAGTTCCGTCCCGTCGAGCAGGGTCATCTTCTGCTTGGCGTTGTGCGTGTTGAAGCAGTACCACGGGCGCCCACGCAGACACGCCCGACAATTCCCGCACACCGCACGCCAGTTGAGGATCACGAAGTCCCCGGGAGCCACATCGGTGACCCCCTCCCCCACCGACTCCACGACACCGGCCGCCTCATGGCCGAGCAGGAAGGGGAACTCGTCGTTGATCCCGCCCTCGCGATAGTGCAGGTCGGTGTGGCAGACCCCGCAGGCCTGGATCTTGACCAGCGCCTCGCCCGGACCGGGGTCCGGCACGAGGATCGTCTCCAGGCTGACAGGGGCGCCCTTCCCCCGCGCGACGACAGCACGGACCTGGTGAGTCATGGCCACTCCTCGGCTGATACAGAACCCGGATGGTGCGATGTTGCTCATTGCGGCACACATCTCATGTGCCGCAACACAGCATCCGGGAGTGCCGAGCGAGGGTCAAGGTTGTGGAGGTTTTCTGGACGGTTCCCGGGGGAGGTCCTGGAACCGTCCGCTCAGACGTTCCGCCCGCTCAGACATTCCGTCCCTCAGACGTTCCTCCGGTACTGGCCCCCGATCTCGAAGAACGCCTCGGTGACCTGGCGCAGTGTGCACACCCTGGCCGCGGCCATCAGCGCCTCGAAGGCGTTGTCGCCGCTGACGGCGGCCTCCTTCAGCCGGGCGAGCGCCTGGGCGGCCTCCGCTCCGTGCGTGTTCTGGAAGTCGCGGACGCGCGCGAGCTGGGACTCCTTCTCCGTCTCCGTGGCGCGGGCGAGCTCGACCTCCTGGGGCGCGCCCTCGCCTCCGGGCCGCCGGAAGGTGTTGACGCCGATGATGGGCAGCGTGCCGTCGTGCTTGCGCTGCTCGTACAGCATCGACTCGTCCTGGATGCGTCCGCGCTGGTAGCCGGTCTCCATGGCGCCCAGCACACCACCCCGTTCGTTGATCCTGTCGAACTCGGCGAGCACGGCCTCCTCGACCAGGTCGGTGAGCTGGTCGATGATGAACGACCCCTGGAGCGGGTTCTCGTTCATGGCGAGACCCCACTCGCGGTTGATGATCAGCTGGATCGCCAGCGCCCGCCGCACCGACTCCTCGGACGGGGTGGTGACGGCCTCGTCGTAGGCGTTGGTGTGCAGGGAGTTGGCGTTGTCGTAGATGGCGATCAGGCCCTGCAGGGTGGTGCGGATGTCGTTGAAGTCCATCTCCTGGGCGTGCAGCGAGCGCCCGGAGGTCTGGACGTGGTACTTCAGCTTCTGGCTCCGCTCCCCCGCCCCGTACCGCTCCTTCATGGCGACGGCCCAGATACGCCGAGCGACCCGGCCGAGCACGGAGTACTCCGGATCCATCCCGTTCGAAAAGAAGAAGGACAGGTTGGGCGCGAAGTCGTCGATGTGCATCCCGCGCGCCAAGTAGGCCTCGACGTAGGTGAATCCGTTGGCGAGGGTGAAGGCGAGCTGGCTGATCGGGTTCGCCCCGGCCTCGGCGATGTGGTAGCCGGAGATGGACACCGAGTAGAAGTTGCGGACCTTCTGCTGGATGAACCATTCCTGGATGTCGGCCATCATCCGCAGGCTGAACTCGGTGGAGAACAGGCAGGTGTTCTGCCCCTGGTCCTCCTTGAGGATGTCGGCCTGGACGGTGCCGCGCACGTTCGCGAGCGCGTGGGCGCGCAGCTCGGCGGCCTCCTCCACCGACGGATCCCGCCCCTCCGCCGCCCGGAACTTCTCGAGCTGCTGGTCGATGACGGTGTTGAGGAAGAAGGCGAGGACGGTCGGCGCCGGTCCGTTGATCGTCATGGACACGGAGGTGGTCGGCGCGACGAGATCGAACCCGTCGTACAGCGCCTTCATGTCCTCCAGGGTGGCCACGGAGACGCCGGACGTGCCGACCTTGCCGTAGATGTCGGGACGTTCGTCGGGGTCCCGGCCGTACAGCGTCACCGAGTCGAACGCGGTGGACAGCCGGGTCGCCGGCTGCCCCTCGGACAGCAGCTTGAACCGTCGATTGGTACGGAACGGGTCGCCCTCCCCGGCGAACATCCGCGCCGGGTCCTCACCGTCACGCTTGAAGGGGAACACCCCGGCGGTGAACGGAAAAAGCCCGGGCAGGTTCTCCCGGCGCCAGAACCGCACCAGCTCGCCGTGGTCGGTGAAGGCGGGCAGCGCGACACGCGGAATCCGGTTCCCCGACAGCGACTCACGGTTCAGCCGCGTACGGATCTCCCGGTCCCGTACCTTCACCACCTGCTCGTCACCGCTGTACGAGGCCACGACCGCGGGCCAGTTCAGAATCTGGTCCCCAACCTCGTGCGGAAGGTTCCGGCGGGCATCGGCGAGCAACCCCTCGACACCCCCCACCTCCGCCCCGGCCTCGACAAGCTCGCCCTTGACGGCGTCCAGCCGCTGCACCCGCCGAGCCGCCTCCGCCAGCTCCTCGGTACGGGCGTGGTAGTTGCGGACCACCTCCGTGATCTCGGCGAGGTAGCGCACCCGCTCGGCGGGCACGACACGCCGGATGCCGGAGGAGTGCCGTACGGAGACCGGCGCCAGGTCGCCCTCGGACAGCGGGAGCCCCCGCTCGGCCAGACCGTCGCGCAGGTGCTGGTACAGCGCGGTGACGCCGTCGTCGTTGAAGGTGGCGGCGGAGGTGCCGAACACCGGCATCTCCTCGGGCCGCATACCGAAGGCCTCGCGGTTACGGACCAGCTGCCGGCCCACGTCACGCATCGCGTCCTTGGCGCCGCGCCGCTCGAACTTGTTGATCGCCACGACATCGGCGAAGTCGAGCATGTCGATCTTCTCCAGCTGCGAGGCGGCGCCGAACTCCGGCGTCATCACATACATCGAGGTGTCGACGTACGGCACGATCGCCGCGTCGCCCTGCCCGATGCCCGGCGTCTCCACGATCACCAGGTCGAACCCGGCCGCCTTCACGACGTCGATCACGTCGGCCAGGTGCTCGGGCAGCTCATGGCTGCCGCGGGTGGCGAGGCTCCGGAAGAAGACACGGCTGCCGTCGAGCGAGTTCATCCGGATCCGGTCGCCGAGCAGCGCTCCGCCGCCCCGCCGCCGGGTCGGGTCGACGGCGATCACCGCGATCCGCAGCTTGTCCTGCTGGTCGACCCGGAACCGCCGGACCAGCTCGTCGGTCAGCGACGACTTGCCCGAGCCGCCGGTACCGGTGATGCCGAGAACGGGCGTGACCCGCGCCGACGCAGCTGTCCGCACCTGCTCCAGCAGCTCGGGGGGCAGCTTGCCCAGCTCCGCACCGGTGATGGCACGGGCGATGGCGAACCGGTCACCGGTCAGCACGGCGGCGGCATCGACGGCCTTGCTCTCCCAGAGATCGAAGTCGCAGTCCTTCACCACGGAGTTGACCATCCCGGCAAGCCCCATCCGCTGCCCGTCCTCGGGCGAGAAAATGGTCACGCCGTTGCGGCGCAGCCGGGCGATCTCCTCGGGCACGATGACCCCGCCACCGCCCCCGACCACCTGGATGTGCTCGGCCCCCTGCCCGCGCAGCGACTCGACGAGGTACTCGAAGTACTCGACATGCCCGCCCTGGTAGGAGGAGACGGCCACACCGTGCGCGTCCTCCTCCAACGCGGCGTCCACCACCTCCCGCACGGACCTGTTGTGCCCCAGATGGATCACCTCGGCACCCTGGGACTGGAAGATCCGCCGCATGATGTTGATCGACGCGTCATGCCCGTCGAACAACGCGGAGGCGGTGACCAGACGGACAGGATGCACGGGACGATGAAGCTCGTTCACGGTCATGGAGGCCTTCCCGAAGAGCATCGGAGCGCGGGCTGCAGATTTACTAGGACGTCCTAGTAAACAGGATACTAGGACGTCCAAGTAAATGCCGAAAGGCGCACTGGTCCAGCCCGCCCGACACCCCTCCGACGCCGCCCCGCACCCCCAGCCCGTCCGGCGTTTGAGGACGAGGCCCCTTCAGGGCCGAAAGGGGGGCCTGGGGGCGCAGCCCCCAGGAACGGGATGGGACGGGTAGGGGCGGCGGGGGCGAAAACAACCCACCCGCACACCACTGTGCCGCACGCCATTATGCAACTAGTTGCACAACCCCTCACCCATCCCCTACAAAGACAGAACCGACCCCGCCCCCGGAGGAACCCCCATGACCCAGTACCCCCACCTCCTACGCCCCCTGAACCTCGGCTTCACCACCCTCCCCAACCGCGTACTCATGGGCTCCATGCACATAGGCCTCGAAGAAGCAGACGCCGGCTTCGAACGCATGGCCGAGTTCTACGCCACCCGAGCCCGAGGCGGCGTAGGCCTGATCGTCACCGGCGGCATCTCCCCCAACAACGCCGGCCGCCCAGCCGAAGGCGGCGCCAAACTCACCACCGACGACGAAGCCGACCAGCACAGGACCATCACCACCGCCGTCCACCAGGCAGGCGGCAAGATCGCGATGCAGATCCTGCACTTCGGCCGCTACGCCTACCACCCCGACCTGGTAGCCCCCAGCCCCCTCCAGGCCCCCATCAGCCCCTACCCCCCGCACGAACTCACCGACGCCGAGATCGAGCAGACCATCGACGACTACGCCCGCGCAGCGGTCCTCGCCCGCCGCGCCGGCTACGACGGCGTCGAGATCATGGGCTCCGAGGGCTACCTGATCAACGAGTTCATCGCCGCCCGCACCAACCACCGCACCGACCGCTGGGGCGGCTCCTACGAGAACCGCACCCGCTTCCCCCTCGAAATAGTCCGCCGCGTACGCGAAGCCGTCGGCGACGACTTCATCCTCATCTACCGTCTGTCGATGCTGGACCTCGTCCCCGGCGGCTCCACCCTCGACGAGGTGGTCACCCTCGCGAAGGCCGTCGAGTCGGCCGGCGCGACCATCATCAACACCGGCATCGGCTGGCACGAGGCCCGTATCCCCACCATCGCCACCTCGGTGCCGCGCGGCGCGTACACGTGGGTGACGAAGAGGCTCATGGGCGAGGTCGGCATCCCCCTGGTGACCACCAACCGCATCAACACCCCTGAAATCGCCGAGCAGTTGCTCGCCGACGGGTACGCGGACATGGTGTCGATGGCTCGCCCGATGCTCGCCGACCCCGACTTCGTCAACAAGGCAGGCGAGGGGCGCCCCGAGGCGATCAACACCTGCATCGGCTGCAACCAGGCCTGCCTGGACCACACCTTCAGCGGGAAGATCACCTCCTGCCTGGTCAACCCGCGCGCCTGCCACGAGACGGAGCTGGTCCTCTCACCGACCAAGCTGCGCAAGCGAGTTGCCGTCGTGGGCGCCGGTCCCGCCGGCCTCGCCTGTGCCGTCTCCGCCGCCGAACGCGGCCACGAGGTCACCCTCTTCGACGCCGCCCCCGAGATCGGCGGCCAGCTGAACGTCGCCCGCAAGGTCCCCGGCAAGCAGGAGTTCGACGAGACCCTGCGCTACTTCCGCCACCAACTCGACGCGCACGGCGTGGACGTACGCCTCGACACCCACGCGGCCGCGGCCGATCTGACCGCCTACGACGAGGTCGTGGTCGCCACCGGCGTCACCCCCCGCACCCCCGACATCCCCGGCATCGACCACCCGAGCGTCGTCGGCTACCTCGACGTGCTGCGCGACAACGCGCCCGTCGGCGACCGTGTCGCGATCCTCGGCGCGGGCGGCATCGGCTTCGACGTCGCCGAGTTCCTCACCGACGGCGGCGACAAGACGAGCGAGGACCCGGCGGCGTACTTCCGCGCCTGGGGCGTCGACATGGACTACCGCGCCCCGGGCGGACTGGCCGCACCCGAGCGCCCCACCCCTCCCCGCAGCGTCCACCTGCTCCAGCGCAAGGAGTCCAAGGTCGGCGCCGGGCTCGGCAAGACCACCGGCTGGATCCACCGCACCGAGCTCAAGCACCGGGGCGTCACCATGGTCCCGGGCGTGCGGTACGACAGGATCGACGACGCCGGTCTGCATGTCACCGTCGACGGCACCTCCACCGTGCTGCCGGTCGACACGGTCGTCCTGTGCACCGGCCAGGATTCGCGCCGCGACCTGTACGACGAGCTGCTGGCCGCCGGCCGCAATGTGCACCTGATCGGCGGCGCCGACGTGGCCGCCGAACTGGACGCCAAGCGGGCCATCAAGCAGGGCACCGAACTGGCGGCGGCACTCTGACGGCCGTACGAGCCCGCCGGCACAGGCCTCTCACGCCCACCCGTCCCTAGGATTGAGCCATGTCCCTCCCGCACGCGATCCTCACCGCCCTGCTCGAAAAGCCGTCCTCGGGGCTGGAGTTGACCCGCCGGTTCGACAGGTCGATCGGCTACTTCTGGTCGGCGACGCACCAGCAGATCTATCGCGAGCTGGGAAAACTGGAGACCGAGGGACACATCCGCGCCCTGCCCGCCCCCGAGCAGCCGACCCGGGGACAGAAGAAGAGCTACGAGGTCCTGCCGGCGGGCCGCGCCGAACTGGCCCGCTGGACCGCCGCGTCCCAGGACCCGAAGCCCCACCGGGACACGATGCTGCTGCGCCTGCGCGCCTCGGCGGTCGTCGGCACCGAGGGCATCGAGACCGACCTGCGCCGCCATCTCGCCCTGCACCAACGCCAGTTGGCGGAGTACGAGGAGATCGAGAAGCGCGATTTCCAGCCCGGCGGCGACGCCCCGCGAAACCGGCAGGACCGTCTCCAGCACCTGGTCCTGCGCGCGGGCATCGACCTGGAGACCTTCTGGACCCAGTGGCTCACGCACGCCCTGACGGAGTTCGCGGAACTGCCCGACGAAACCACGTGAGCGCCCCGTCCCGAGGCCGGCTCGGACACAGGGCGCTCACGCCGGTCGGCAGAACCCGGTTCCGTCCGGCCGGCTCAATTCACGTAAATGGGTGGGCAGTTGACCGTCAGAGCCGGAAGACGTCAAGGAATGAGCTCCAGAATCCCTTCTTGCGCTGTTCCTGACGGGCCGCCGGAGCCGGCGTCGGCTGCGGGGCCGGGCGGTGCACCGGTTCGGCCGCCGGCAGCGGCGCCTGGTTGCGCAGGGCCGCCGCTATCCGGGTGGCCGGCGTCGGGCTGAACCGCACCGGGAGCGAGGCCAGCGCGCGGTGGAAGGGGCCGGGGCGCCACAGCAGGCTCTCCTGCGGGACGGCGAGGGTCAGGTCGGGCAGCGCGTTGAGGATCTTCTCGATCGCCGTGAGCGCGATGACCTGCGCCGGGTCCTTGGCGGGGCAGGCGTGCGGTCCCGCGCCGAAGGCCAGGTGCGCGCCCTTGCTCGCCATCTGCCGGGCCTCGTTGAGGGCCGGGTCGCTGTTGGCGGCGGCGAAGCTGATGACGACCGGGGTGTTCGCGTCGACGGGTACGCCGCCGAGGTCGACGTCCTGCAACGGGTAGTGCGTCGCGTAGTTGGCGATGGGCGGGTTGTTCCACAGCACGTGCTCGATGGCCTCCTCGACCAGCATGCCGCTGTCGCGCCCCGACTGGCCGTCGGACAGCAGCAGGAGCAGGGCGCTGGCTATGAGGTTGCGCTGAGGTTCGAGGCCCGCGCCCATCAGCACGATCAGCTGGTCCCTGAGTTCCTCATCGTTGAGGCCCGCGGGATGCTGGATGAGCCAGGAGGTCACGTCCTCGCCGGGCTCGCGGCGCTTGAGGGTGATCAGCTCCTGGAGGCAGGTGGCGACGATCTCGATGCCCTTGAGGGCGTCGTCCTGGCCGTCGAACATGGCGGACATACCGGTGGTGAGGCGGTCGCCGATGTCGGCCGGGCAGCCGAACAGCTTGTTGAAGAGGAGCAGCGGGATCAGCTTGGCGTAGTCGCTGAGAACGTCCGCCCGCCCGCGCTCGCTGAACTGGTCGATCAGATAGTCGGCGATGGGCTCGACGTCCCGCCGGATCCGGCTGATGTTCAGCTTGGCGAGGCTCTCGGTGACGGCCTTGCGCAGCCGCAGGTGCACCGCGCCGTCCGTGAACAGGACGTTGGGCCGGTACGCCATCATCGGCAGCACGGGGCTGTCGAGGGAGATCCGGCCCTCGTTCAGCGCGGTCCAGCGGCGCGAGTCACGCGCGAACAGGGTGGTGTTCTGGAGCACCCTGAGGGCCATCTCGTGCTGTACGACGAGCGTGGCGTCCACGCCCGGGGCGAGCTCGACGGGGGCCGCCGGGCCGTGGGCGCGCAACTGGTCGTAGATACGGTGCGGTTCGGCGGCGAAGTCGGCGCCGTGCATGGGGCATCTGGCGGGAGCGCTCGGCGTGGCACCCGCGTGCTGTGTGTCCATGGAGGTTCCTTAGGGTTCCCCGCGCCTCGGGGGCGGGGGACGGGGGTGAGGAAAAACCTTGTCGCGCTGCCCGGCTCCGGTCCCGGTCCCCTGTCCGGACCCCCTGTGCGGGGAGGGGCCCGAAAGGGTGGGACGGGGGCTCAGGCCGCGCGGGTGAGCAGGTGCTGGACGAGGGCGATCAGGGCCATCGCCGAGGACGTCTGGTCCCGGGCGTCGCAGTAGACGACCGGGGTGTCGGGCAGCAGGTCGAGGGCCTCGCGGATCTCGTCCTCGTCGAACTCGTTCGCCGCGTCGAAGGTGTTGACGGCGATGGCGTACTCGAGGCCGTACTTCTCGACCAGGTCGATCACCGGAAACGTTTCCGCCAGCCGGGAGGGGTCGACCAGGAGCAGCGCTCCGAGGGCGCCGCGGGCCATGTCCTCCCACAGCTGCATGAAGCGCTGCTGACCGGGCGTACCGAACAGGTACAGCACCAGTTCGTCGCTGAGCGTGAGCCGGCCGAAGTCCAGCGCGACCGTGGTGGTCACCTTGTCCGGGGCGCCCTTCAGGTCGTCCACGTGGGCGGACGCCTGGGTCATCTTCTCCTCGGTGCGCAGTGGGGCGATCTCCGACAGCGAGCCGATGTACGTGGTCTTGCCCACGGCGAAGTGCCCTACGACCAGGATCTTCGCGGTGGTGGTGACCGCGTCTGAGACGTAGATCGTCTCAGCCGTAGAGCGATTCGAGTCCATGCAGCACCTTTTCGATGATTCCTCTGTCGACGGACTGGGCGCGTGGGGGCGCGGCACGGCGCAGGAGATGACCCTGTTCGAATAAATCGGTGAGGAGGAGCCGGGCGACTCCCACCGGCAGCGAGAGGTGTGCGGCGACCTCCGCGACGGAGAGGTAGCCACCCCCGCACAGGTCCCAGATGGCCCGTACCTCGGGGCTGGCGCCGAGCGGCACCTCCCGGTCGGGGGCCAGCGTGACCAGGGTGTGCAGCGACAGTTCATCGGCGGTCGGCAGCGTCCGCCCGCCCGTGATGACGTACGACCGGACGAAGTCGCTGGTGACCGTGACCGGTGTGTCCTCGCCGTGCGCGTTCATGCGTCGGCACCGGCGTTCTGGCGCGGCGGGGTGGTCATCGCCTTGCCGAGCGCCCCCACCTGCTGCTGCATCCGGAACGACATGGCCTCCATGTCGACGTCCAGTGCGGCCGACACGGCGAGGTAGGCGCCGCTGCCCGCGGCTATGAGGAAGATCCAGCCGCCGTCGTACTCGATCAGTGTCTGCTTCCACAGACCCTGTCCGTAGCCGACGAAGGGGGCGACGGCCCGGCTGAGGGACTGCATCGAGCTCATCGCGGCGGCGTTGGTCTCGGCCTCGTCGCGTTCGATGTCGCTGGACCGCTCCAGGAGGAGGCCGTCGGCCGAGACGAGGATCGCGTGACGGGCGCCGCGCACCTGCAGCACATCGTTCAGCACCCACGACAGATCGGGATTCACTGGTCCTGTGGTCCTTCCATGGTCGTCGTGTCCCGCCCGAGCAGCGTTCCGCGCTGGAACGCGCCGATGCGTGAGGCCGTCACCTGTGTGTTGTGCTCCGGCTGGGCCGGTTCCGGGGGCGGTGGCACGACCGCGACCGGGCTGCCGCGGCGCCGCCGCTTGGGCAGGCCGCCGGCGGTCGTTCCGATCGGTCGCGGCGGGCCGCCCGGCGTGGCCACCGGGGTCAGCCGCTGCGGGGCCGCGGCAGGTGCCTCGGCCTGGGGTTCCGCCTTCGCACGCCCGCCCTCGGGCTCGGGAACGTCCGTGGTCAACAGGTTCTCAGGCAAGAGAATCACCGCCCGTACGCCGCCGTAGGGGGACACCGAATCGACCGAGACCTTGAAGCCGTACCGGGTGGCGAGCATCCCGGACACGGCGAAGCCGAACTTCGGCGGGTCGCCGAGGCTCGTGATGTCGACCGGTGCCTGGGGGGAGAGCAGGGCGCCGGCGCGCGCCTTCTCCTCCGTGTTCATACCGAGGCCGGCGTCGTCGACGATCAGACAGACCCCGGTGGGTACGGCCTGGATGTTGATGTCGACGCGGGTGCCGGGCGCGCTGTAGTTGGTGGCGTTGGCCAGCAGTTCGGCGAGGACGACCGCGACGGGCTCGACGGCCCGGCTGGCCACCGAGACGTTGACCTGGGTGTTGATGGTGACCCGGTCGAAGTGCTTGATGCGGCCCTGGGCACTGCGGGCCACGTCGTACACGGAGGCGGTGTTCTCGCGCCGGCCGAGCCAGCCACCGCACAGCACGGCGATGCCCTGCGCCCGGCGGCCGAACTGGCTGTTGGTGTGGTCGATCATCATCAGGTCCCCGAGGACCTGTTCGTCGTCGCCGTAGCGGCGCTGCGACTTCTCGATGATGAGCTGCTGTTCGTCGGCGAGTACCTGCAGCGTCCGCATGGCGGACTTCAGTACGGCCTTGGTGTCTTCCTCCGCATCCTTGCGCACCGCCGCGAGGTCGCCCGCGTGCTGTGCGTTCAGCTGGGTGTATTCCGCATAGAGGCGGTCGCGTTCGCTCTGGGCGGCTTCGCGGGCGCTCTGCAGGTCGTTGGTCTTCCTGCGGAGCGCCATGTTGGTTCTACGGGCCCGCATCACTGCGACGACCGCAGCGACCAAGACCACGAGCAAGATCCACAGCAGTGGATCCTGGATCAATGACGTCATGAGACTCTCTTCAAGTCGCCTTGCGACAGGAGCAGTTGCAGTCCGTTGGGTCCTGGCCTGGAACTCGGGCCTTGCCCGGTGGCGAACCTTACCGGCGGACCAACTCAGCCACTCCTTCGCGTGGGGCCCTTAGAGACTGCCCCCGTGCGCTTGACGCGCCTCAGCCTACTGAAAGTGGGATGATCTTAACAGTCAAGTGGGCGTCAAAAAGGTTCCGCTTACGGTTACTTGCAGACCTTCACACAGGATCCGCGAAAGAACCCACGCCATTCATCGACCGCTACCGTCGACCGCTGCCGTCCTCCGGACGCGAACACGCGAAAGCCCGCCCCCCTGGCTTTCCGCCTACCGGGAAACGGGCGTGTACCGCGAACTCTCAGGCGGCGCCGGCGCTCAGGTCCGACTCGGCGGGCCGCCAGTAGACGCCCCCGCTGCGCCGCAGATGCCCCAGGTCCACCAGATACCGCCGCAGCGTCACATGGTCGATCCGGCTCGCGCCCTCGCACCACACCCGCAGCCGCTCGTCGACGAGCCGCTCGGCGTACTCCACCCCGGGCTCGAAGGTCTCCTCGGTGATGTGCCGGAGCACGATCAGCTTCCGGCTCCAGCGGGCGGGCAGCCGCACGAGTGAGCCCCCCTCCCGTACGAAGGTCCGCAACACGTTCTCGGTCAGTTGCCGCTCGTTCTGCTGCCGCTCGTTCTGCTCGGCTCGGTCGGATGCCATGACCGGAGGCTAACCGGTGCGCGAGGAACCGCCCACCACTTTTCGTCACCGTCGGGCCGGGACGCTCTTCGAAAAGGGTGACGACCGGCTGAACGCCGTTACCAGGCGTGAGCGGGCGCGTTGTAGGGGAAGTGCGGGCGCGAGTCGAGCGCCCGCACTCATCGAACCAAAGGAGAACGTGATGTCTCGCATCGCGAAGGCAGCCGTCGCCGCTCTCGGCACCGGTGCCGTCGTCCTCGGCGGTGCCGGTATGGCCACGGCCGACGCGGGTGCCCAGGCCGAGGCCATCGGCTCGCCCGGCGTCCTGTCCGGCAACGTCCTGCAGGTCCCGGTCCACGTGCCCGTCAACGTGTGCGGGAACTCGATCAGCGTGATCGGTCTGCTGAACCCCGCCTTCGGCAACACCTGCGCCAACGTCAGCCACGACGACCACAAGGGCAACCCCGGCCCCGGCGGTTACGGCAGCTGACACGCCGTACGGCAAGCACCGGAAGAGCCCCGACGGACCCACCGTCGGGGCTCTTCCGTATCCGTACCTCACCTGGTCCGCCGTACTACGCGTACCGGTAGACCCCGCTGTGGTCCTCCAGCTGGTCCGGCGTCACGTCCCACGGCGGCAGCGTCTCGTGCCGGGCGACGACCCGGCCGCGCTGCGGGTCGCCGACGCGCGGCGGCCGGTCGGGCAGATAGCGGGCCCCGGCCCCGTGCCGAAGCTGCCAGCGCGACCAGCACAGATCGACGAAGGCGTGGTGCAGCCAGAAGACCGGGTCGTTGACGGAGGCACCGCCGACCATGTGCCCGCCGACCCAGCGGTGAACACGGTTGTGGTTGCGCCAGGAAACGGGCCCCCGCCCGCTCCCCCACCCCTCGAGCCGGTTGCGGAACCCCTTCGCCGACGTCGAGTCCCACGGCGACACGTCATAGACGGGATCGTCGAGAGCCGCGTCCAGGTCCTGCCGGGTCGGCAGCGTGAGCGGGTCGCGGATGCGGCCGAGGTCCCGGGTGAGGAACTCGCCGTCCGTCACGCTCTCCTTGATGGTCCAGTCACCCTGGTCGTAGGCGAACGGCCCGGTCATCACCCGCTGGTCGAGGGGTCGCCCGGTACCCCCGAGCAGATCCTCGCTCCAGGGCGCCCCGGCCGTCGTACGGTCCCGGGTCCAGTCCCAGTACGGCAGCGTCACCGACGGGTCGACACGCTGCAACGCCTGCTCCAGGTCGAGCAGGAACCGCCGGTGCCAGGGCAGGAAGGAGGGCGCCATGTGGGCCGTACGCAGCCCCTTCTCGCCGTCGGAGACGTAGTACTCGATGTGCGTGCGCACGAACTCGTCGTACTCGCCCCGGCGTTTGACCTCCAGCAGCGCCCCGACGAACCGCCGCCGCTCACCGCGCGTCAGCGTGCTGACGTCTTTACGCGTGTACGCCACGACCGCCCCCTTCGCTGCCGACGACCGTCAACTGCCGCCCCGGCCCCAGCTCGTCGACCGCGGCACGCGCCGCCTCCAGGGCCGTGGGGTACGAGCGGTAGTGGTCGACCATGCTCAGATACGTCCCGTCCGCGCGCCGCATCAGATGCAGTGGCCGCCCGTCCACGGTGACGTGCCACCGCCCGTCGCCGCTCGCGCGCAGGGCCTGGGCCATGTGGTCGAGGTGCTCCGCGCCGACGGCGTCGGTCCTCATACCGCGCAGCCGGCGGCCCCGGTACGTCTCGTCGAAGGTCGGTGTCTCGTCCTCGCCCCGCCCGTGCCGGGGCCACGCGGCGGCGACGACCGGGACGACGGCCAGGGCAAGGGCCGACACGCACAGGGCGCGCAGCGCGTCCCGCCGTGTTCCGGAACAGGGACGGGGCCCTCCCGGGCCCCGCGGTTCTCCGCTGACGAACAACTCTCTCTCCCCATCTCCTCGTTCGGTTCGTTCGGATGCGCCGACCGCCCGGTGACCGGGCCGGGCCCGGGTGTCGACGCCGGGCCCGGAGAGTCGAGTTCGTCAGGTCCGGTGCTCGGCCGGTGTCCCCGCGGTGCTACATCGATCCCAGGCCCAGGGCGCCGGTGGGGGCCGTCTGGAGCAGCGGCGTGAGGACGGCGGCCTGCGGCTCCTTGAGCGTCGGCAGGCCGAACACGTCCGAGTTCGGCGCGGTCAGCGGGGTGTCCACGGACAGACCGGGGGTCAGGGTCCGCAGGTCGGCCGCGGGGACGCTGACGCCCGCCTCGTCGAAGCCCTTGCCGAGCAGCTGCGGCAGCGGCGCGTCGGCCGACAGACCGGGCAGCGCGGCCCCCATCGGCACCTGCGGCAGCGCGCTGGCCGGGATCATCTGCCCCTCGACGTACCGGGGCCCCTCGGGTACGCCCGGCGTCAGCAGCGGCAGTTCGCCGCCGACCTTGGGCAGGCTCACGTTGAGGGACTTCTCGACGCCGTCCAGCGGGACGGGCACGGGGACCGTGTCGGCCGCGACGGCTGGGGCCGCGGCGCCCACCGCAGCCGCCACGCCGGTGAGAACAGCGGCGGCAAGGGTTCGAGTGGTCGACTTCATGGCAAGTACGGTCCTTTTCAGGAATCGGGGGGTGTTCGTCCGTACCGCGTAACGATCCTGGGAACCGCATCAGCTGAAGATTCCCCCAAGTGGTGCATTAGTCGTCCGATCAGCCCGGACTTCGCGCCTCGTGCCCTCGGCCGTCAGCGCAGGCTGCGGGCCGGGAGGATGACGTGGGCCGCGGCGGTCAGGGTCTCCTCGGCGCCCGCGAAGGCGGCCAGCGCCTCCGGCTCGATGGGCCGGCCGGGCTGGGCCTCGGGCCAGGGGCGGGTGGTGAACACGAGGTAGGCGAAGCCGCGTTCGGCGACCGCGGTGAGCCACTCGGCGGGCGGAATGCACTGGGCGTTGAGCTGCGGCATGGTGACGACGGCCGAACCGGCCTGGACGAGCAGGCTGACCGGCAGGCTCGGCCGGGTGGAGCCGTCGACGATGTCGCCGCCGACCGGCAGACCGGTGTTGGCGAGGAGCTGCCCGACGGCGACGGCCGAGGCCTCCGGGCCGCCCTCGCCGTCGCCGAGGGAGTAGGCGAGGAGGTAGGGCATGTCGCCGTCGGGGGCCTCACCGCTCCAGGCCATCACGACGAGCGTGCCCAGGTCGGCGATGCGGAAAGGGCGCGTTTCGCTTGAGGTTGAGGTCACCGCGGAACCTTATCGACGGTATTCGACCCGCCCGGCCGCATTCTCACTCGACCGGGGGATTTCCCGCCGGTAGCCACACGAAAGAGGGACGGGGTCGAACAACACGAAGGACCGATTCCGCGCGGCGGAACCGGTCCTTTCACCACTCGTGTCAGCCCTGGAGGGGAAGGCCGCCGAGCAGCCCGCCGTTCGAGTTGAGGGCGGTCGTCGCGCCCTTCACCGTGTTGAGCACCGAATCCTTGTTCTCGGTGTCGAGAGCGTTCGACTGCTGCTGGAGCGGCATCAACTGCTGGACGTCGATGGGGCCCTTGGCGAGTGTGTCGACGGCGCCGTTGAGGCTGGTGGGCGTGAGGTCGGCGGCGTCCTGGGCGAACGCGGGCGCGGCGGCTCCGGCGATGACCAGGGATCCGGCAACAACAGCGGCAGCCTTCAGGGACTTCATCGTGTTCCTTTCTTCGGCAACTCATGTCACCAGAGGGAATTCTGTCGCCGTGCCTAACGAGCCCCGGTCCCGGCGGAAACCCCGTACGCAGAAATTTCTGCGGCCCGCAAACGAAATTGACACGCGGAGAAAAGGAACAGCCGTGGGGGGGGGGGGGGGGGGTGGGCCCGGCACCGCGGCCCCGGGGGCGTGGGGTAGGGGCGGCGGCGCTCCCGTCGG
>NZ_JBEYVP010000038.1:43543-111186 GCF_040644035.1 Streptomyces sp. NPDC047042
CCCTTATTTCCCCGCCCCCCCAACCCCATCCTCCCGGGGGGCCGCCCCCCCCGGGGGGGGGGGGGGCGGGCCCCCCCCCCCCCCCCCCCACGGCCAGGGCGTTATCGGGTCGGCAGCGGCAGCGTCGACGCCGGGATGGGCAGCTTCGGCGCCTCGCCCGGCAGCTTGGGCAGCGCCGGCAGCCCCGCCAGTTCCGGCGCCGGCAGCCCGCCGCCGAGCAGGGTGGCCGCGACGAGGCCGACGAGGTTCGTCAGTACGTCGTTGACGGCCGGGGCGACCTTGGCGCCATCGCCGGAGGTGACCGCCTCGAGCAGCGCGTCGACCGACTGCTGCAGCGCGTCGAGCGCGTCGGCCTTGAGGTCGAGCGGGCCCTTGACCCCCTTGGCCTCCTTGGCGTCCGTCGCGTCCTTGAGGGGCGCCGGAAGCGTGGAGACGGCCGGCAGGGCCGGCTTCGCCGGGAGGGCGGGGGTGGTCGGCAGGGCCGGGGTCGTGGGGAGTGCGGGTGCCGCTGGGGCCGTCGGGGTTGCCGGGGTCGTCGGCGTCGCCGGGAGGGAGACCGGTGGTGTGGCCGGGGCCGGGGCCGCCGCCGAGGCGGCGGTGATGGCCGCCTTCACTTCGTCGGTCAGCTTGGTCGCCTCGTCCAGCGGCAGTTGGCCGTTGTCCGCCTTGAGTACGGCGGTCAACAGATCGTTGACGGGTTTCAGCACGCCACCCATGTCGCCCAGCGACTTGACCTGCGAAAGAAGCGCGTCGGCGTTGGGGACGGGAGCGTGGGAAGCCGCGTGGCCGCGCTCGCGGGCCGCGTCGCCGTCGGCCGCCAGGGCGGTCGGTGCGCCTATTCCGAGCAGGAGGGTGGCGCAGAGTGCGGTGGACGCGATACGCCGTGCGGGCAGAGCACGCATGGAAGTTCCTTTCGGTGGTGCGGTGGGTGTGCCGGACGTGTGTCCGCTGTCGGATCCACCGTCAGATCCACCGTTGCCGTCTGCAACCGGTCACGCGCGCAAAGTGACGACCCGTCTGCCAGGTCCCGTACGTCGTCGCTGGTGAGGCCCTGTGTCAAGGAGTGTCGGGCGAGTTGGCGGTCCGGCCCGCCATTCGGGGCAAACGCCGGAAACGCGAACCGGCCGCCCTCCCCCGAGGGGAGAGCGGCCGGCAGAAGGGTCCGCGTCGACTGATCAGTCGTTGACGCAGGTGTTGCCGAACGCCGGGTTCAGCAGACCGATGACGTTGATGGTGTTGCCGCAGACGTTGACCGGAATGTGGATCGGGACCTGCAGAACGTTGCCCGACAGGACGCCCGGGGAGTGAGCAGCGACAGCGTGCGCGTCGCTGTCGGCAGCGGCGACACCGGCGGTACCCGCCACGGCGGCGACGGCAACGGTGGAAAGGGCGAGGCCCTTCGCGATACGCGACATGGAGAAGTGCTCCTTGGAAGTTGTCACAACATCCGGGCGGGGGTGCCCGACGCAGTGTCAACGCTTGGCAGGCGCCCGGGTTGTGCCGCCAAAGGGGTGATCTCTCGAATCGCGCGGCTGCTCGATTCCGACACAGTCGGGATGAATCACCAATAAATACGCATAGCGGCTAGAGTGACGCACCTTCCCCGACCGCCCCAGAGCCACCCAAAAGGCCGCCCACGACCATTTCCCGAAAGGGCAACGCCGGTCATGCGTATTTCCCCGGGTCCCCTGCTGCGCCGTGCGATGGTGGGCGTCTTTGCCCTCGCCGCGATCTGGACCCCGGGAGGGACGGCGACCGCCGGGCCCCCCGCCGACCCGGCGAAGGAGTCGGAGCGCCTCGCGTTCGCCCAGCGGTACCGCGCGCTCCAGCACGGCGGGATCGTCCGCGCGGCCAACGCGTCCATCAGCTGCCGCACCACCCTCGGGACCTGCGCGGACATCCGCCAGGGCCAGAACCTCGTGACCGCGACCGGTGGCACCAGGGCCGCGGCCAACGGTGACCTCGACATGTTCTACGTCGACGTCGACAGCGACCCGAACACCTACAACTCCAGCCGGGCCGAGGTCCGGGTGCCGAAGGGCGGCAGGGTCACGTACGCGCGGCTGTACTGGGGCGGCAACCTCAGGGTCGGTGAGCAGAAACCGCCCAAGGACAACGGGCGGGTGCTGATCGCCGAGCCCGGCGGCCAGTACAAGGAGCTGCTCGCGGACTCGGTCGTCGGGCACCGGGTGGCGCACGGCGCCGACGCGTTCCAGGCCTCCGCCGATGTCACCTCGCTGGTCCGGGACAGCGGTTCGGGGCTCTACACGGTCGCGCAGGTGAATGTGGCGATGGGGAGGTCGGCTGCCGGGGCGTGGGGCGGCTGGACGCTGGTGGTGGCGTACGAGAACGCGGCGGAGCCGCTGCGGCACCTCGTCGTGTGGGACGGGTTCGAGGCGCTGGGCGACCGGAAGGGTGACGGTTCATTGGTCCGGTTGGCCGAACTGCCGTTCCCGGCGGGCGCGAACGGGCGCGCGGGGCTCGTCGCCTACAACGGGGACCGCGGCAGCGTCGGCGACTCCCTGACGGTGTCCGTCGCGGGGCGCGCGACCGCGCTCACAGACGCGGTCAACCCCGTCGACGACGTGCTGAACTCCACGATCGACGGGGCCGTCTCGGAGCGCGTTCCGGCGTACGCGAACACCCTCGGCTACGACTCCGACGTGTTCGAACTGGGTACGGCGCTGCGGAGCGGTGGTGACCAGCTGGCCTTCCGGCTCGTTTCCCAGCGGGACGCGGCGTGGGCCGGCGCACTTTTCGTGGCCGTCGACGCCCGGCAGTAGCCGAGGCGCGTCCGACGCCGCCACCCGTGAGCGAGGAAACCGCGCATGCAACTGATCGCACCCGACCCCCGGCCACGGGTCCTGCACATCACCCAGCCGGTGGACGGCGGGGTGGCCCGGGTCGTGACGGATCTGGCGCGGGCCCAGCTCGCCGCCGGTCTGCACGTCGCGGTCGCCTGCCCGGACGGCGGCGACCTCCCCGCGCGTCTGCGGGCGCTCGGCGCCGACGTACGCCCCTGGCACGCGACCCGCGCGCCAGGGCCGTCGGTCGTCGGGGAGGCGCGGCGGCTTCGGCGGCTGGTCGGGGCGGTGCGGCCGGACGTGGTGCACGCGCACAGCGCGAAGGCGGGGCTCGCCGCCCGGCTGGCGGTTCGCGGGCGGGTGGCGACGGTGTTCCAGCCGCACGCGTGGTCGTTCGAGGCGGTCGGCGGGCCCACCGCGACGCTGGCGCTCAAGTGGGAGCGGTGGGGAGCGCGTTGGGCCTCCCGGGTGGTGTGTGTGAGCGACGCCGAACGGGCGACCGGGGTGCGGGCCGGGATCGCCGGGCAGTGGCGGGTGATTCCGAACGGGATCGACACCGAGCGCTTCCACCCGGCGGGCCGGGCCCCGGTACGGGCCGGCCTTCCGCTGCTCGCCGAGGTCGATCCGGCCGCCCCGCTGGTCGTGTGCGTGGGGCGGCTGTGCCGGCAGAAGGGGCAGGACGTGCTGCTCCGGGCGTGGGGCGAGGTCGCGGAGCGGGTGCCGGGCGCGCGGCTCGTGCTCGTCGGTGACGGGCCGGACGCCCGGCGGCTTCGTGCTCTCGCCCCCGGCTCCGTGCTGTTCGCGGGGGCCGTCGACGATGCCGTCCCCTGGTACCGGGCCGCCGATCTGGTCGTCCTGCCCTCGCGGTGGGAGGGCATGGCGCTGGCGCCGCTGGAGGCGATGGCCTGCGGGCGTCCGGTGGTCGTCACCGATGTGGACGGCGGGCGCGAGAGTCTGCCCGCCGCTCTCGCACCGCGCTGTCTGGTGCCGGCCGAGGACCCCGCCACGCTGGCCGGGACCGTCTCCGAACTGCTGCTCGACCCGCCGCTGCGTGAGTCGCTGGGGCAACTGGGGCGCCGGCACGTCCTGTCCGCGCACGACGTACGGCACACCGCCGAGGCCGTCGCGGACGTGTACCGCGAGCTGATCACCGCGCACGCCGTGCGGCCCGTGCGCGCCGAGTACAGGGAGTCCATCCACTCGTGACTGCGGAAAGTACCGTCCCCTCCCCCGGCGGTGGGCCGCGGGAACACGGATTCTCGACCGTGTCCGCCGTGTCGGCCATGTCGGCCGTCTCGGTCATCCCGCCCCGCGGGTCCGTCGGCGACTTCAGATTCCCGGCCGGCCGGCGCCCCGCGCTCCGTCCGGCCTCCCCGCTGCCGCTGCTCGCCGCGGACGGCGTCGCCGCCATGCTCGGCGTCCTGGCGCTCTCCGGGCCCCAGCGTCACCCCGTGCTCGTCGGTGTGCTGCTGATCGGTGTGGTCGCGCTGAACGCGCGGGCCTCGCTGTACCGGCCCGAGTCCGTGCCGGCGTTCCTCGACGAACTGCCCGCCGTCTGCGGCCGGATCGCGCTGGGCTGGCTGTCGCTCGCGGCGCTGGTCGGGGCGATCGAGCCCGGCGACGCGCTGTCCGCGCACACCCTTGTGCTGGGCTGCTCGGTGCAGGCGGCGGCGAGTGCGGCGGGCCGCGCGGCCATCCACTGGCGGCGGCGCCGGGCACTGCTGCGCCGCCCGCACACCGCCCTCGTGATCGGCCCGGCCGGCACCGCCCGGCGCGTGGCCACCGCGTTCCTGCGCCACCCGGCGTGCGGGGTACGCCCGGTGGGCCTGGTCACCGACCACCCGGACGGCGTGGCGGGCCTGCCCGTGCTGACCACCGGCGAGGAGGTCCAGCGGGCGCTGATCCAGAACGGGGTCCGCGCCGTACTCGCCGTCCATCCCTCCGTACGGGCCGAACAGGGGCCGCTGCTGCGGGCGTTGGCCGAGTCGGGCTGCACGGTGTGGGAGATCGACGCCGAGTCGCCCTCGTACGAGAACGCCGAGCGGCTCGCCGGGTTCTCCTGCCGGCGGCTCGCCATGGGACCGGACCGGCCGGGCAGCCTCGGCAAGCGGCTGCTCGACGTGACCGTCTCCGGGACGCTGCTGCTGCTGATCTCGCCGCTGCTGCTGCTGTTCGCGGTGGTGCTGCGGCTGACCGGCGGGCGCGGTGTCGTCTTCAAGCAGGAGCGCATCGGCAAGGACGGGCGGCCCTTCACCCTCCTCAAGTTCCGCACCCACCGCCCGGTCGACGAGATGGAGTCGGCGACCCGGTGGAGCGTCGCCGACGAGCGGCGCATGAACTGGTTCTGCCGACTGCTGCGCCGTACCTCGATGGACGAGCTCCTCCAGCTGTGGAACGTCTTCTGGGGCGACATGAGCCTGGTCGGCCCCCGGCCCGAACGCCCTTACTTCGTCGCCAAGTTCAGCCAGACCTACCCCGGCTACGCGGCCCGCCACCGGATGCAGACCGGGATCACCGGGCTCGCCCAGATCCACGGACTGCGCGGTGACACCTCGATCGAGGACCGCTGCCGGTTCGACAACGCGTACATCGACAACTGGTCGCTGTGGCAGGACATCTGCATCCTGCTGCGCACCGCCGCCACGCTCGTCCGACCGACAGGAAGCTGAGCGCAGTGAGCCACAGCCCCGCGTTGGCGTTGCCGCGCCGAGTGCCCCTCTCGAAGGCCGCGTCCTTCGCTCCGCTCCTGCCCGTGATCCTGGTGATCGCCCTGCTCGCGCTGCCGGCCGCGCAGGGCGCCGACGGCGGGGCGACCCCGGCCGACGCGGTGTCCGGGCTGGTGGTCCTGTACTGCGCGATCCGGCTCGTACGGGAGCGGCGGCGTCCGCTGTCCCGTACGGCCGCCGTGGTGCTCGGGCTGCCGGTGGTCGGGCTCGCGGTCGCGGCCGTGGGCGCGTCGTCGCCCGCCGCCGGGATCGGGGGCCTGGGGCGCTACCTCCAGATCTTCGTGCTGGTCCCGGCGTCCGTGGTGCTGCTGGTCCGCGACCGGCGCGACTTCCGGGTGCTGGCCTGGGCGTTCGTCGCCTTCGCCCTGTTCCAGGGGGCGGTCGGGGTGCACCAGTACGCGACCGGGACCGGCGCCTCCTACCAGGGCGAGGAGATCCGGGCGGTGGGCACCTTCGGGCCCGCCGACGTGATGGGCATGGCGACCGTGGTGGCCTTCGGGCTGATGTGCGCGGTGGGGCTGGCCCTGGGCGCGACTGCCGCCCGGCAGCGGGCCGTTGCCGCCGGCTGCGCCCTGGCGCTCCTCGCGCCGCTCGCCGTCTCCTTCAGCCGGGGCGCCTGGATCGCCACGGCGGCCGCCTGCACCCTGCAGCTGGTGCTGGCGGGGATGCGGCGCGCGCTGAAGGTGGGCGCGGTGGTGGCCGCCTCGGCGGTGATCCTGGTCGGCGGCCTCGGCATCGGTACGGCGATGCTGCAGGAGCGGATCAGCAGCATCGGCCAAGTCGCGGACGCCCCCGACCAGTCGGTCACCGACCGGTACACGATGTGGGCGGCGGCGACCGACATGTGGAGCGAACACCCGCTCACCGGCGTCGGGTTGAAGGGCTTCCCCGAACACCGGGACGGACACGCCTCGTTGGCCCTGTCCTCGGGCAGCGACACGGAGGGCGCGGGGGCCGCGTACCGCAAGCAGCCGCTGCTGTCCCCCCACAACATGTATCTGCTGGTGCTCAGCGAACAGGGTCTCATCGGACTGCTGGCCCTCGGTGGCAGCTGGCTGGCACTGCTGGTGTGCGCTCTGCGCGGCCTGGTGCGGGCCCGGCGATCGGCGTCCGGCGACGGGCTCGACTGTGCGCTCGCCGCCTGCGGGCTGCTGATCTGGCAGTTGATCGACTTCCTGTACGCCGACATCGGCGGGCCCGCGACCGTGCTGACCGCCGTCGCTTTCGGGTTCGTCGCCTGGTGGGCCCTCGTCGGTGGCGACGACCTGCCCGAGGCCTCGGCGCGATGACCGCGCCGCCGCCTCGGGCCGAGGGAGAGACGAGAGAGACCAGGGTGACGCTGCCGGCGGCACGGTCCGCATCGGAGGCCGCGAAGGGAAAGGGAGAGGAAGGGGAAGGGGAAGTCGAGGCTGGGCGTGAGGGACGCGACGGCAACGCCGGCGGTGACGGCGGTGACGGTGGCTCCGGCGACGAATCCATCCAACTGGCCCCTGTTTCCCGGGGGTTCCTGGCCAAGGCCACGCTCATCACGGCCGTCCTGTCGGTCGCGGGCGCTCTGCTCGGGCTGGTCCGGGACCAGTCGCTGGCCCGGCTGTTCGGGGCCGGCAGTGACACCGACGCCTTCCTGGTCGCGTGGACCGTGCCGGAGTTCGCGGCGACGCTGCTCATCGAGGACGGGCTGGCCTTCGTCCTGATCCCGGCGTTCAGCATGGCGCTGGCCCGGCGCGCCCAGGGTGCCCCGGGCGACCCGGTGCGGGCGCTGGTCGCGACGACGCTGCCCCGGCTGGCGCTGGCGTTCACGGCGGTCGGCGGGCTGCTGATCGCCACCGCTCCCTACCTGGTCGAGGCGCTCGCCCCCGGCCTGCCCGACCCGTCGCTCGCCGTGGACTGCACCCGCCTCACCGCCACCTGCGTCCTCAGCTTCGGGCTCGCCGGGTACTGCAGCGCGGCCCTGCGCGCGCACCGGCGGTATCTGGCACCGGCGGCGATCTACGTCGCCTACAACACCGGCATCATCACGGCGATGTTCGTGCTGGGCGGGCGTTGGGGGGTGCGCTCGGCGGCGGTCGGGGTCGCGGTGGGCGGCGCGCTGATGGTCGTAACCCAACTGCCCTCTGTGCTGCGGCAGTTGCGGCGGCGGAAGTCGGCTGCGGCGGACGAGATCGTGGTGGAGGAGACGTCCGGGGCGCCGATGGCGTTCGCGCTCGTCGCGCCGGTGCTGCTGTTCGCGCTGACCCGGCAGTCGCAGGTGCTGATCGAGCGGTTCCTCGCCTCCACGTTGCCCGCCGGGGCGATCTCGCACCTCAACTACGCGCAGAAGGTCGCGCAGATCCCGATGACGCTGTCGCTGATGCTGTGCACGGTCACCTTCCCGGTGGTCGCGCAGGCCATCGCGGAGGGTGACACCGAGCGGGCCCGCAGCCGGGTGGAGCGGGACATCGCGCTGGCCGCGTGGGTGGTGCTGCTCGGCGCGGCCTCGGTGGTCGCCTGCGCGCCGCAGATCATCGAACTCCTTTTCCAGCGGGGGGCGTTCACCGCTGCGGACACCGAGGCGACAGCCACCGTGATGCGGGTGTACGCGCTGGGGCTGCTCGGGCACACACTGGTCGGCGCGCTCGTCCGCTCGTACTTCTCCTCGAACCGGCCGACCTGGTATCCGCTGGCCTCGATGACCGCGGGCATCGTCGCGACGTCCTGGATCGGCGCGTGGACGGTGGGCCCGTGGGGGGTGTGCGGGATCGCCGTGGCCAACGCGGCCGGCATCACGCTGTCGGCCGCGCTGCTGCTGTACGGGATGGGTCCGCGCAGTGTGCCGATCCGGACCCGGCAGGTGGTCGTCGAACTGAGCAAGCCGGTGCGCGCGGCGGTGTGCGCGACGGCCGCGGGGGCGTTCGTGACCAACCGGATCGACGGACCGGTGGCGGGGCTCGCCGCCGGTACGGCGGCCGTCACCGTCGTCTACTTCCTGCTCGGCCGGCTCATGGGGGCCCAGGCCGTGCAGAGCTTCGTACTCGCACTCCGTTCCGCACGCTCCATGACCCGAAGGCTCTCGCATGCCCGCAAGCGCGTCCGCTCCCATGCCCGCACCCGTCCCCGCCGCCGCGACCGGGTCCGTTGACCGTGCCCCGAGAGCGGCCCGAAGAGCCGCCCGAGGGGGGTCCGTCCCCTGGGTGGCGATGTACCACTCCGTGGGCGACAGCACGGACGACCCGTACCGGATCACGGTCACGCCCGAGCGCCTCGACGCGCAGCTGCGGTGGCTTGACCGGCGCGGGCTGCGGGGCGTGGGTGTGGCCGAACTGCTCGCCGCCCGTGCCCGGGGGGAGGGGCGCGGGCTGGTCGGGCTCACCTTCGACGACGGGTACGCCGACTTCCTCACCAACGCCCTTCCTCTGTTGGAGCGTTGGGGCTGCGGGGCGACCCTGTTCGTGCTGCCGGGGCGGCTCGGCGGGGAGAACGCCTGGGATCCGCTGGGGCCGCGCAGGCCGCTGCTCACCGCGGACGGCATCCGTGCCGTCGCCGCGGCCGGGATCGAGATCGGGTCGCACGGGCTGACGCACGTGGACCTGACGAAGGCGGACGACGAGCTGCTGCGCGCCGAGGTCGCCGGAAGCAGAGCACTGCTCTCGGAGTTGAGCGGTGCTCCGGTCGACGGGTTCTGCTACCCGTACGGAACCGTCGACCAGCGGGCCGCCGACGCCGTGCGGGCGGCCGGCTACGGCTACGGCTGCGCGATCGACCCCGGACAGCTGAACGGCGTCCATGTCCTGCCCCGGGTGCACATCGGCGAGGACGACACCGCCGTACGCCTGCATCTCAAGTACCGGCTGCACCGGCTGCGGCGCCGGCCGGTCCAGGGGGTGTGACGGCGATGAAGGCCCTGCACATCATCACCGGCCTCGGGGTCGGTGGCGCCGAGCAGCAACTCCGGCTGCTGCTGCGGCACTTGCCGGTCGACTGCGATGTCGTGACGCTCACCAACCCGGGCTCGGTCGCCGACGGTCTGATCGCCGACGGCGTCCGGGTCGTGCACCTCGGCATGGCCGGCAACCGGGATCTCGCCGCCCTGCCCCGGCTGGTCAACGTCATCCGCGCCGGCCGCTACGACCTCGTGCACACCCACCTCTACCGGGCCTGCGTGTACGGCAGGATCGCCGCGC
Organism: Streptomyces sp. NPDC047042; assembly: GCF_040644035.1. NCBI lineage: Bacteria > Bacillati > Actinomycetota > Actinomycetes > Kitasatosporales > Streptomycetaceae > Streptomyces > Streptomyces sp. NPDC047042. The sequence continues at coordinate 53,234 of NZ_JBEYVP010000038.1, forward strand.
GGCTCGCGGGCGTTCGGGCGATCGTCGCCACCGAGCACTCCCTGGGCGACTCGCAGATGGAGGGGCGGCGGCTGACCACCGGGGTCCGCGCGCTGTATCTCGCCGGTGAACGGCTCGGCCGCACCACCGTCGCCGTGTCCCCCACGGTCGCCGACCGGCTGTGCCGCTGGGGAGTGCCCGCGCCCCGCATCGAGGTCGTCCCCAACGGCATCGACCTGGCCCGCTTCCGCTTCGACCCGGACGCCCGCCGCCGCACCCGCGAGCGGCTCGGGCTGCCCGAGGGGGCGTACGTCGTCGGCGGCATCGGCCGGCTCGCGCCGGGCAAGCGCTTCGTCGACCTCATCGACGCTCTGGCCCAACTCCCCGACGACTACTGGCTTTTGCTGGTCGGAGGCGGACCCGAGGAGCAGGTCCTGCGGCGCACCGCGAGCGAGGCGGGCGTGGCCGACCGGGTGCTGTTCACCGGCGAGCGGCCCTACGTCGCGGACGGCACCCCGGGCCCCGACCTGCCCTCCCTCACCTCCGCGATGGACCTGCTCGCCTCCCCGTCCCCGGAGGAGGCCTTCGGCCTCGCGGTCGTGGAGGCGCTGGCCGCCGGGCTGCCCGTCCGGTACGTCTCCTGCCCGGCCGTCGAGGACCTCCCCCCGGAGACCGCCGAGGGCGCCCGACGCGTCCCCGGCGGCGCGGACTCCTTCGCGCGCGCCCTCGCCGAGGCCCGCGCGCTGGGCCCGCAGGACCGCACACCCCCCGCCGCCGCCCACCACTACGACATCACGCGCAGCGCCGCCCAGCTCATGGACGTGTACACGGCGGCCCTCTCCACCCCCTCCACCACCCTCTCCACGACACCCTCCCCGTCTCCGTCCCCGTCATCCCAGGGAGCCCCATCCTCATGACCGAGAACGCCAGAAACCCTCGCCCCACCGCCCGCACCCGCACCCTCCCCCCATGGACCCTCCTCGCGGCCGGCGCCGTACTCGGCGGCCTCCTCGGCGGCGCGTACGGCACCTTCAAGCCGCCCACCTACACGGCCACGAGCTATGTCGTCGCCGTCCCGACCGAGAAGTCCGACCCGGCATCAGCGCTCGGTTTCGCGCAGGCGTACGGGCGGGTCGCCACGCAGGTCGCGGTGCTCGGGGACGCCCAGGTGTGGGCGGGCGTACCGGTGTCGACACTGCGGTCCAGCGTGCAGACAGCCACCTCGCCGGACGCGCCCATGGTCGCCGTCTCGGCCACCTCCACGCGCCGCGACCTCGCCGCCGACATGGCCAACGCCGTGGCCCGCTCCCTCACCCGGCACGCCAACGACACCCAGGACTCCACCCACGTGGAGCTCCTCCAGTTCTCGCGCGCGGTCAAGCCCGCCGAGCCGTCGTCGGCCCCGCCCACGGTGACCGGGCTGGTCGGCGCGAGCGCCGGCGGGCTGCTCGGCGGCCTGGTGCTGCTGGTGCGGCCCCGGCGGCGTACGGAGGAATCGGCACCCGCCGCCTCCGTACCGGCCCCGGCCACGGCCGCCGACGTCCATGGACAGCTGTGACGGTCACGACCACGGGCGCCCTGCGCACCGAAGTCGTCAGCGACGAAGCCGAGTTCGCCGAACTCGCCCCGGCCTGGGGCCGGTTGTACCGGCGGTGCGGCGCGGCGACTCCGTTCCAGAGCCATGCTTGGCTGCACTCATGGTGGCTGTCGTACGGCGTCGCGGGCCGGCTGCGGATCGTCGTGGTCCGCGATCCGGAGGGCGAACTCCTCGCCGCCGCCCCGCTGATGCGCGTACACCGCCCACTGCCCGCCCTGGTGCCGCTCGGCGGTGCGATCTCCGACTACGGTGACGTCCTCCTCGACGACGCCATGGCCGACGAGGCCGCCGACGCGCTCGCCGAGGGGCTCGCCGAGGCCGCCCGCACCGCCCTGATCGACCTGCGCGAGGTCCGGCCGGGCGGTGCGGCGGAACGCGTGTACGAGCGCTGGCGTGGCCCGCGCCGGCAGGTCAGGGACTCCGTGTGTCTGGAACTCCCCGCCGTGTCGATGGACGGGCTGGTCTCCCGTCTCCCCTCCTCGAAGGCGCAGCGGGTGCGCGCCAAGCTGCGCAAGCTGACCGCGCTCGGCGTCGAACGGCGCGTGGTCCGCCCCGACGAGGTCGACACGGCCCTGGTCCGGCTGCTCGAGCTGCACCAACTCCAGTGGCAGGGGCGGAAGGTGACGTCGGAACACCTCCAGCCCCGGTTCCGTGAACACCTCGCCAGGTCGGTGGGTCCGATGGTGCGCTCGGGGGACGCCGTGGTCACCGAGTTCCGACTCGACGACAGCGTGGTGGCCGTCGATCTGACGCTGCTGTCGGGCCGCCTCGCGGGCGGTTATCTGTACGGCGCCCATCCGGGCCTGCGCAAACGGAAGGCGGACGTCGCCGTGATGCTGCTCGACGCCTGCGCCCAGCACACGGGGACGGGCGGGCACGGCACGCTGAGCCTGCTGCGCGGTGACGAGCCGTACAAGCACCACTGGCGCCCCGAACCCGTCGTCAACCAACGGCTTTTGCTGGCCCGGCGGTTGACCGCGCCGCTGATGTCGGCGGTCGTGTGCGATGTCGCCGTGCGCAGCCGGGGCAAGGAACTCCTGCGCCGGCTGCGCGAACGCGGCAGCGGCGGCGGCAACGGCAACGGTAGTGGTGGCGGTGGCGGTGGCGGTGGCGGTGGCGGTGGCGGTGGCGGTGGCGGTGGCGGTGGCGGTGGCGGTGGCGGCAACGGTGACGGTGACGGTGGCGGCGGATCGTGAGCGACCCGCCGCCACCGGGCGATCACCGGTTGCGCGACCACCAGTCGAAGCGCAGACACAGCTTCCCGCCCATCCAGTACTCCACCCAGTCGCCCAGATCCAGCGGCGAGCAGTTGGGCGGGGGCAGCGGCACCGGCGGGGTGACCGGGTCCGTGGGCTTGGGCGGTTCGGGCGTCGGGACGGGTGTCGGGACCGGGGGCACCGGCGTCGGCACGGTCGGCTCGGTGTCCTTACGGCCCGTCAGGATCTGGCGGTACACCTCGGACGCCTTCGGGTTGCTGCCGCACTGCCACACGCCGTGCGGACAGTAGTCGGTCAGCGTGTTGTACAGCGGCTTGTGCTCGTCCATCCACGCGAGCATGCGCCGCATGTACTCCGGGTTGTCGCCGTTGCGGAACAGTCCCCATTCCGGATAGGAAATGGGCTTTCCGTGCGCCTTGGCGAAATCCACATGCGCCTGAAGTCCGTAGGGCTCGCTCACCTGCTCGTCGAATGACAGTCCCCGGGGCTGGTCATAGGCGTCCATCCCGATGATGTCGACCGTGTCGTCCCCCGGATAGCACTGCGGCCACGGAATGGCGTCCTTGCCCCGGGTCGGATTGAAATCGAACCGGAATTTCTGGCCCGGCACCGACCGCATGGTGGTGACGATCCTGTTCCAGTATCTCTTCCAGGCCTCCGGGTCCGGCCCGCAGCGATGGGTGTACGTGATGCCGTTCATCTCCCAGCCGAGCACGATGACCGTGTCCGGGATGTTCAGCGCGACCAGCCGCTCTGCCAGGGCACGGAAGTGGTGATCGTAGAGACCGGCCGCACCGCGCCTGAGCTGCACCTGGACCCGGCGGTCGGAGAGCCCCTCCTCGTTGCGCTCCGCCATGGGCACGTTGAGGACGAACAGCCGGTCCTCCTCGGCCCGCCGCCAGTCCGCCCACACGTCGAGGAACCCGGGCAGGCCCTCGATGTTGCTCCACCGGTCACCCGGCAGGTAGGTGTGCCCGACCTTGAGATCGGCGTCGCCCAGCCAGCGGCTGAGCTCGGCGATCCTGGCCGTGCCCCGGGCGCCGTCGTAGTCGACGTACGCGCCGAAGGCCGGCAGCTTGGGCGTCTGTGGCGGCTCCGGGGGCTCCGGAGGTTCCGGTGGCTCCGGGCTGGGGGGTTCGGGAGCGACCGGGGGTTCGGGGGTCACGGGCGCGACCGGCGCCACGACCCCGGTGAGCGGTGGTGTCGGCTGGGTGACCGCGTCCGGTACGGGCACGGGAGGATCGGCCACCCCCGCGCCCACGGCGTGTCCCGGCCCCGTCGCCAGGACGGCCGACGCGGCGACCGCCGCCGCCAGGAACGCCAGCCGTCCGGTGCGGGCCCGTCGCCTGTGTGGGGCCATGCCTGCTCCTTCCTCCACGCGCGTACTCCCTGTTCTCACACTGCTTGTTCTCGCACTGCCTGTTGTCGCACTGCCTGTTGTCGTCCTGCTTTTCCACCTACTGACACTCAGTCATATGAGTATGAATACCGCCACCGCGCTTAGGACTTTCGAGTATTAACACTCGCCCGCACGAGTGAACCGACCCGAAGGAAACCCGAAAAACACATGTCCGCGTCACTGCTCGACACCCGCGTCCCCGCCGTCCTCGTGCGGACCGACCGAAATCCCTTTCACCACGGAACCCTGGGCGCCGTACGCTCACTCGGCCGGGCGGGCGTCGACGTCCACCTGGTCGCCGACGTCGCCGGAAGTCCCGTACGCAGATCCCGGTTCGTACGCCAACTCCATCCGCCACCGCTGCCGGGCGCCGCCCCCGCCGACATCGCCCGCGCCCTGCTGCGGGTTGCCGCCCAGGTCGCGCGGCCCGCCGTACTGATCCCGCTGGACGACGCGAGCGCCGTCGCCGTGGCCGGGGCCCGGGCCGAGCTGGCGCCCGCCTATCTGCTGCCTCAGCAGCCCGGCGCGCTGGCCGAACGGGTGGCCGACAAGGCCGAACTGGCCGCCGTCTGCGCGACCGTGGGCATCCCGCACCCGCTGACCCTGATCCCGGACAGCGCGACCGAGGCCGCCGCCGCGGCCTGGCGACTGGGCCTGCCGACGGTGGCGAAATGGAGCCGGCCCTGGCTGCTCCCGACGAACAGCGACCTGCGCAGCACGGTCGTCGTACGCTCGGCGCGCCAGGCCAGGGAGCTGTTCCTGCGCACGGAGGAGGCGGGCAGCCGGCTGCTCCTCCAGGCGTTCCTGCCGCCCGGACCCGACCTCGACTGGTTCTGCCACGGGTACGCCGACCGCACCGGGACCGTGCGCGGCGGCGGCCCCGGCCGCAAACTCCACGCCTGGCCGCGCGGCGCCGGACTCACCGCCGTGGGCCACTGGACGCCCAACGCGCCGGTGCGCGCGCTCGCCGAACTCCTCGTCGGCGAACTGGGCTACCGGGGGATCTTCGACCTCGACTTCCGCCGCTGCGCCACCACCGGCGCCTACCACCTGCTCGACTTCAACCCGCGCCCCGGCGCCCAGTTCCGGCTCTTCACCGACACCGCCGGGCTGGATGTCGTACGCGCCCAGCACCTCGACCTGACCCACCGTCCGCTGCCGGAGGGGGCGCACCGGCCCGGGCGGGCGTTCGTGGTCGAGAACTACGCACCGCTCAGCGCACTGCGCCCGGCGCCGGCCGGCCGCGAACTGGCCTGGCACGCCCCCGACGACCTCGTTCCCGGCTGGACGATGTGGGCCCTGTGGGCCCGGCACGCCGCCCGCCGCCTGCCGACCCGGCTGCGCCGAATGTGCGTACGGCCCGAACGGAGCGAACGGGCCGAACGGACCGAACGGACCGAACGGACCGAGCGGGTCGAACAGGCCGGTGCCCAGGCGCGCGTGGTGCGGCAGGCGACGGGATCCCTCCCGCCCGAGATCGACAACTCACTCACCGACGACGAGAAAGCGAACAGCTGCTGATGTACGACCTGCTGGTGGTGGGCGCGGGCCCCTACGGCCTGTCCATCGCCTCCCACGCCGCCGGCGCCGGGCTCCGGCTGCGCGTCCTGGGCCGGCCCATGGCCTCCTGGCGCGACCACATGCCCAAGGGCATGTACCTCAAGTCGGAACCCTGGGCGTCGAACCTGTCCGACCCCGACGGCCGCTGGCGCCTGGACACGTACTGCGCGGGCCAGGGTGTCGAGGCCCGGCACGGCAGGCCGATCCCGCTGGAGATGTTCGCCTCCTACGGCCAGTGGTTCGCCCGCAACGCCGTGCCCGAGGTCGACGAGCGCATGGTGACGCGGGTGACGCCCGTCGCCGGGGGCTTCGAGGCGGTGACGGAGGACGGCGAGACGGTACGCGCCCGGACCGTCGCCCTGGCCGTCGGTGTGCTCCCCTTCGTCGAGATCCCCGCCGCGCTGCGCGGCCTCGGCCCCGACCTGGTCTCGCACAGCAGCCACCACGGCGACCTCGACCGTTTCCGCGGCAAGGACGTCACGGTGATCGGCGGCGGCCAGGCAGCCCTGGAAACGGCTGCCCTGCTCGCCGAACAGGGCAGCGCGGTGCGGGTGTTGGCCCGCGCGGAGCAGCTGAACTGGAACGACGTGCCGCCGCCGTGGGAGCGTCCCTGGTGGCGCTCGGCCCGCGCCCCGCACAGCGGTCTGGGCTGCGGCTGGCGCAACTGGTTCTACTCGGAACGCCCCGGCCTCTTCCACCGCCTCCCGGAACCGACCCGCGCCCGGATCGCCGCCACCGCCCTGGGCCCGGCGGGCGCCTGGTGGGTACGCGACCGCGTGGAACCGGCGGTGGAGGTGCTTCTGGGCCAAGAGGTCACCGATGCACGGGAGTTGGGGGGAGGTGGTGGCGGCAATGGAGGCGTACGCGTACGGCTGGACACGGTCACCCGGGTCGGCGAGCGGCGCTCCCTGGAGACCGAGCACGTCATCGCGGCGACGGGGTTCAGGGCGACCTGTGACCGCCTGAGTCTCCTCGACCCCCAACTCGGCAGTCGTCTGGGCGCGTTGGGGGACGGTTCGCCTGCGGTCGGACGGCACTTCGAGTCCACGTACCCCGGCCTGTTCCTGGCCGGACTGGTGACGGCGTCCGGCTTCGGCCCGGCGATGCGCTTCGTGCACGGCGCGACGTTCACGGCGGAGACGCTCGTGCGGGGCGTACGGCGTCGGCTGCGGGCGGGGGCGAGAGCGGGCGGCGAGGCGGTGGTGGTGCCTGCGCCCAGGCGGCGCGAAGCGGGGGCGCTTCGCTGAGTTGGCGGTTTGTTCGCTGCGGGCCGGTGGGGGCTGGTCGCGCAGTTCCCCGCGCCCCTGAGGAACGAGCCACGCGCCCCTTGCGGGGCGCGTGGCTCGTTTCCTTGGAGCGCTACCCGTGCCTCACTCGTGGGCGCCGGGCTGCCCGCGGCGACCACGCCGGTACAGGACGACGCCACCGGCGATCATCACCACGCTGACAGCAGAGGCCGCGAACAACTCCTCGCTACTACCGGTCGACGGCAGATGCGGCGGCTTCGCGGGCGGGTGGACGGGCGGGTGGATGGGCGGGGGCGCGGTCGTTGTCGGGGGTTTGGTGGGGGGTTTCGTCGGGGGCTTCGTCGGGGGCTTCGTGGGCGGCTTCGTCGGGGGCTTGGTTGGCGGCTTCGTCGGAGGCTTGGTTGGCGGCTTCGTCGGAGGCTTCGTGGGCGGCTTCGTCGGGGGCTTGGTTGGCGGCTTCGTCGGAGGCTTGGTTGGCGGCTTCGTCGGAGGCTTGGTCGGAGGCTTGGTCGGCGGCTTCGTCGGCGGCTTGGTCGGGGGCTTGGTCGGGGGCTTAGTCGGAGGCTTCGTCGGCGGCTTGGTCGGGGGCTTAGTCGGAGGCTTAGTCGGAGGCTTGGTCGGCGGCTTGGTGGGGGGCTTGGTGGGGGGCTTGGTCGGCGGCTTGGTGGGGGGCTTGGTCGGGGGCTTGGTTGGCGGCTTGGTCGGCGGCTTCGTCGGAGGCTTGGTCGGAGGCTTGGTCGGGGGCTTCGTCGGAGGCTTGGTCGGCGGCTTCGTCGGAGGCTTGGTCGGGGGCTTAGTCGGAGGCTTGGTCGGGGGCTTCGTCGGCGGCTTGGTCGGCGGCTTCGTCGGAGGCTTCGTCGGCGGCTTCGTCGGCGGGGTGTCCCCGTAGCCGGCGCCAGGGGGGTCCGAGTCGCCGTAACCGCTGTTGCCCTCGTCGCCGTAGCCGTAGCCGTTGTTGCCCTCGTCGCCGTAGCCGTTGTTGCCTTCGTGGTCGTTGCCTTGGCCGTGGCCGTGCTCATGGCCATGGCCGGGGTCGTCGTGCGGGGTTCCCTTTGGGCCCGGCGCGTGCGCCGGTGCGTGCGCTGTGGCGGCCGATACCGCGCCCGGCGAGCTCCTGGTGGCTCCGGCCGCGTCCGCGAGGGCGCTGATGCCGTACAGGGACAGGAGACTCGTCGCGGCGGCCGCCACGACTATCCCCCTGCTCAGAGTCTGTCGTCGCATTCCGATTATCTTTCTAATCGTGGAGGTGAGAAAAAGCCGGCCTTGGCACCTGAAGGTCTCCAAGACCGGCCCAGACACCCGCCGAACGGCTGGTGCGACTACCTCAGTCGTTGACGCAGGTGTTGCCGAACGCCGGGTTCAGCAGCGCGATGACGTTGATCGAGTTACCGCACACGTTGATCGGAATGTGGACGGGAACCTGGACGACGTTGCCGGAGAGCACACCCGGGGAGCCGACGGCGACGCCCTCGGCCTCGGCGTCCGCGAAGGCCGGGGCGGCCATTCCGAGCGCCATGATCGCGCCGGCGATGACAGCAACGCTCTTCTTCATGAAGTTTCCCTTCTCTGCGGTCATGCCCTGTATCGGCCGAAGGCCGAGCGAGCGCAACATGAACGGCTCGCACCATGACCGGCAGTTGTAAAACGAGGAATAGACAGCCGAAGAAACTACGGAACGCGGCCCTACGGGTAATTCACTCGAACGCCCCGAATCGACCGGAAACACAGATCACCCATAAGGGGGAAGACAATCGGGGACACAGAAAACCCGAGCAGCCCCCGCACCGTGGGTGCGGGGGCTGTCCGAGCTGCTCGTACGGTCAGCCGTTGCCGACGCCGTTGCCCGCGAGGACCGAGATGTCGTCCAGGATGTGCGACAGCGGCTCGTCGCCCTTGGCCTGGGTGCTGTTCTCGGCGCACTGCTGGTTCTGCGGGGAGGACAGGACGTTGATGTCCTGGACGTCGATCGGGACAGCGCCGAGGATGGACTGCACGTTCCCCTTGACCGGCAGGCCGACGCAGAGCTTGTTGAGGGAGCCCTGGACCAGGGTGGCCTGCGGGCTCATGTTCCCCTTGGTGATCGAGTTGCCGAACGCCGAGTGGGCACCGTTGCCGCTGAACGATGTGGTGCCGTTGTCGTCCCCAATGGCCATGGCCGGCGACGCGACACCAACGACGGACGCAGCGACAGCCGCGGCGGCCATTGCCTTCTTCAGCATTTGAGTTCCTTTCCTGGGTGCATCACCAAGACGCACGCTCCTGCCACCGCATCAACCAGCTCTGTGGAGTTTGGTTGCGACACTTCACCCGATCAGGTTGCCGACCCCCGCGGAATTCACGGATTCGCCGGACTTCCACCCACACCGCGGTCGCCCTTTTCACTGGGCCATCGGAGTGAAGAGGAGCAACCAACCGGGCCCGGGGGCAGTTGACCAGTGCGCTCCGGTGGACGGGGTTTCGACAGAAATAAGGACTGACAAGTGATCAAGAAGGTTCTGGCATCCGCCGCGGTCGCCGCCTCCGTCGCAGGAGTCGCCTCCCCCGCCATGGCCATCGGCAACGACCACGGCACCACCTCGTTCAGCGGCAACGGCGCGCACCAGTCGTTCGGCAACTCGGCCACGTACGGCGACATGAGCCCGCAGATGGCCCTCATCCAGGGCTCGCTGAACAAGCCGTGCATCGGCCTGCCGGTCAAGGGGAACGTGCAGGGCCTGCTCGGCGCTGTCCCGATCAACGTCCAGGACATCAACGTCCTGTCCTCCCCGCAGAACCAGCAGTGTGTCGAGAACTCCACCCAGGCCAAGGGCGACGAGCCGCTGTCGCACATCCTGGACGACATCTCGGTCCTCGCGGGCAACGGCGCGGGCAACCACTGACCGCTTCGCAGCACCACCGGCCAAGCTGAGCCGGTCGTACGTCCGGGCTCTCTTCGAGCCTTCACCAGCGGGCCGCCGAATTCTCGGCGGCCCGCTGGCCTACGTTGCGTCGGGTGACGACGAGACACCCTTTGTTCCGGTATTCCCGCCTTGCCCGGCTGAGCGGGATCGTGCTGCTGTGCGCGACGACCGCGATCGGCTGCGGCGTGCCCCAGGAGCCGCCGCTGAGACCCACGGGCGGCTCCGCACCCACCAAGGGCACCGACATCCTGCTGCTGGGCACGGACGGCCGCAGCACCATCACCGAGAAGGAGCGCCGCAAGTTCCACGCGGGCGGCATTCCCTGCAACTGCGCGGACGTGATGATGCTCGTCCATGTGTCCGCCAAGCGCGACCGCGTCAGCGTGATCGGCCTGCCGCGCGACTCCCTCGCCACCATTCCGGCGTACAGACCCACCCCGTCCGCGAAGCTGCGCCCGGCGCACGCCGCGAAGCTCAACGGCGCGTACGCGGAGGGCGGTGCGGCGCTTGTCGAGCGGACGGTGGAGGCGGTGACCGGGGTGAGTGTCGAGCAGTACCTCCAGCTCGACTTCCGGCGGTTCATCGACGCCGTCGACCAGGTCGGCGGGGTCGAGGTGTGCACGAAGCGGCGGCTCAAGGACTCCAAGACCAAGCTGAACCTGGCGCCGGGGCGGCATCTGCTCAAGGGCGGGCAGTCCCTGCAGTACGTCCGCTCACGGCATGTCGACACCAGCGCCGACCTCGGGCGGATCCAGCGGCAGCAGCGGTTCCTGGTCTCGGCGCTCGAGCAGCTGACCGCCCAGAAGGTGCTCGGCGACCCGGTGGCCATGGGCCGGGTGGCCAGGACACTGCTCGGTCCGGCCAAGGTCCAGCAGGGCTTCGGGAAGGACGGCGTGAAGGCGCTGGTCTCTCTCGCCTCGGCGCTGAGCAAGGTGCCGGTCACGCGGACGGAGTTCGCCACCGTACCGATCGCCGGGTTCAACCCGCCGAAGACGGGCATCGGTTCGACTCTGCGCTGGGACGCCAAGAAGGCCAAGGCGATGTTCACCAAGGTGGGCGAGGACCGGCCGCTGATCGCGGCGGGGTCGGACCCCAAGCCCGGCGACCCGCCGGTGTTCGGGAAGGACGTGCCGGTGCGCGGTAACCGGCTGGGATGCCCGTAATTCTGCGCTCGTACACCTCAACCACTGGGCCGAACGGGGCATTCAGCGCAACCCCGGCCGGGGCGACACCGTTGACGATCACGCAGCTCCTCACCGGAGTGCTTTTCGAAGGGAATGAACACATGAAGAAGCTGTGGGCAACTGCGGCTGTCGCCGCCTCCGTCGCCGGTATCGCGGCTGCGGCTGCCCCCCAGGCGCTTGCCATCGGTGACGACAGCGGCACCACGTCGTTCAGCGGCAACCACGCCTCGCAGGAGTTCGGCAACTCGGCCACGTTCGGCGACATGAGCCCGCAGCTCTCGCTGGTCCAGGGTTCACTGAACAAGCCGTGTGTGGGCCTGCCCGCCAAGCTGAACGTGCAGGGCCTTGTCGGCGCTGTCCCGATCAACGTCCAGGACATCAACGTCCTGTCCTCCCCGCAGAACCAGCAGTGTGTCGAGAACAGCACCCAGGCGAAGGGCGACGAGCCGCTGTCGCACATCCTGGACGACATCTCGGTCCTCGCGGGCAACGGCGTCGGCAACGGCTGAGCCACACTCTGACGTACCGCGACGGCGGGTCACCGGTTCCTCCGGTGACCCGCCGTTTCGCATGTCACGTGCGGTAGATCGCCTCGATCTCCTCGCCGTACGCCGCCGTCACCGCGTGCCGCTTGACCTTGAGGGACGGGGTCAGCTGGCCGTTGTCCTCGGTGAACTCGCCCTCGACCAGGGTGAAGGCGCGGATCGACTCGGCCCGGGAGACCGCCGCGTTGGCATGGTCCACGGCCCGCTGGACGTCGGCACGCATCCGGGGGTCCCGGATCACATCGGACATCGGGGTGTCGGCCGGCATCCCCCGGACCGACAGCCAGTGGGCGACGGAATCGGGGGCGAGGGTGATCAGGGCGGCGACGAAGGGGCGGTTGTCGCCGACGACCATGCACTGGCCGATCGGCGCCCGGCTGCGCAGCCGGTCCTCCAGGACGGCCGGGGCCACGTTCTTGCCGCCGGACGTGACGATGATGTCCTTCTTGCGGCCGGTGATGGTGAGGTAGCCGTCGTCGTCGAGGGCGCCGAGGTCGCCGGTCGCGAACCAGTCGTCGGTCAGTACCGCGTCGGTCGCCTCCGGGTTGTTCCAGTAGCCGCCGAAGACGACCGCGCCCTTGAGGAGGACCTCCCCGTCGTCGGCGATCCGGACGGCGGTGCCGGGGACGGGCAGGCCGACCGTGCCGGGGCGCGGGGCCAGCGGCGGGACGATGGTGGCGGCGGAGGTCGTCTCGGTCAGGCCGTAGCCCTCGTAGACGATGATTCCGGCGGCGTAGAAGAAGAGGCTGAGGTCGCGGTCGAGCGGGGAGCCGCCGCTGATCGCGTACCGCATGCGCCCGCCCAGTTCGTTGCGGATACGGCGGTACACGAGCAGGTCGTACAGCGCCCAGGCGGCGTAGAGGGCGGGGCCGGGGCCCTTGGCGGCGCTCGCGCCTGGGGCGCCGGTGGCGAGGAACTTCTCGAGGTAGGCCTCGGCGAAGCGGACGCCGATGCGGTGGGCGCGGTCGAAGGAGGCGGCGCGGCCCATCTTCTCGGCGGTCGCGCGGCCGGCGGCGTGGATCCGCTCGAAGAGGTACGGGACGCCGACCAGGAAGGTCGGCCTGAACTCCTTGAGTACCGGGCGGAGTTCGTCGGGCTTGATGCTGGGGAAGTGGCCGATCTCGATACGGGCCATCAGACAGCCGATCTGAAGGGCCCGGCCCATGATGTGGGCGAGGGGCAGGAAGAGGAGGGTCGAGGCGGTCTGACCGGTGACCTCCTTGAAGATCGGGTGCAGCAGCTCTACGACGTTCGCGGCCTCGGCGTGCAGGTTGGCGTGGGTGAGGACGCAGCCCTTCGGCTGTCCGGTGGTGCCCGAGGTGTAGCAGATCGTCGCGGTGGTCTCGGGGGTGAGGGTGGCGCGCCGCTTGGTCACCTCCTCGTCCACCAACTCCCGGCCCAGGTCGATGAGTTCGACTATCGCGTTGTCATCCAGGGTGAGGACGCGCGGGGGTTGTGGGTGGGCGGCCGTGCCGGCGGTGACGGTGGCCGTGTTGTCCGGCGTTTCCGTGACCACCAGGTGGACCCCCGAGTCCCTTACTATCCAGTCGACTTGGGCCGCCGACGAGGTCGCGTAGACGGGGACGGTCTGGCCGCCGGCCGCCCAGATCGCGAAGTCCAGGACCGTCCACTCGTAGCGGGTACGGGACATCACGGCGACCCGGCCGCCCTGTTCGAGGCCGGCCGCCATCAACCCCTTGGCGACGGCGGTGACTTCGGCGGCGAACGCGGACGCGGTGACCGGGCTCCAGGTGCCGTCGTCCGCGCGGCGGCGCAGGATCACGGCGTCGGGGGCCTCGGCCGCGTTGGTGTAGGGCAGGTCCGCGATGCTGCCCGTGGTGGGGCTCGGCGCCAGGGACGCGGCGCGGGCCTCGCGGACAGTGCCGGTGTGCTCGTCGCGGATCAGCTTGATTTGGTGGCGGGCCGCCAGATCGGTGCGACGCTTTGCCTGCTTCAGATCCTTGTGTACGCCCATGACGCCTCGCTCCCGGGTGGCCTGGTCGTGCTACTGATCCCTAGTCAAATTACCGGCGCGTAGCGGAAGTTCAATGGGTCGCGCGTTTGTTGGGTGCGGGGCGGTGGGGGCTGGTCGCGCAGTTCCCCGCGCCCCTAAAACAGCCCCTGTTGATCGCAGCGTCGGTTTCGATGTGGCCGTCAGTCGTTGTAGCTGCTTGCCTGGGTTATTGCCTCTGCCAGTTGGGTTACTGCCTTGTCCTCTGTGGTGTCGGCCAGGTCTTCTGCCTTGTTGGCCAGTTCGTTGAGGGTGGGGGCGCCCGGCAAGTTGGTCCAGTCACTGTCGCCCCTGCGTAGGGCGTCGGCGAAGTAGGCGGCCACTGCGGTTACCTGGAGGCGGGGTGCAGCGTCCCAGAGTGGCTTGGCCACCGCGCTTGACTCCAACTGGCCTGATTCCTCGTGTGGTTCGCGGGTTTCGGGGTCCAGCCAGCGGACCGTCGCCGTTGCCAGGTGGCCCGAGGTGGACTGTTTGGTGCGGACCGCGTACAGGGCGGTGACCGTGTGGCCGGGGCCCACCTCTCCCCCGTCCACCCGGTCGTTGCGGAAGTCGTCGTCGGCCACCCGGCGGTTGTCGTAGCCGATCAGGCGGAACTCGGCGACGGTCTCCGGGTCGAAGGCGACCTGGGCCTTCGCGTCACGGGCCGTGAGGTCGAGGTTGCGCGGGAGCTGCTCGCAGAACACCTTGCGGGCGTCGGTCTCGTTCGAGACGTAGGTGGTGTTGCCGTCGCCCTTGTCGGCGAGGTTCTCCATCAGGGCGTCGCCGTAGTCGCTGCCGACGCCGACGCCGAAGAGGGTGATGCCGTGTTCGCGGCGGGCGTCGGAGATGCGGTCGAGGATCGAGTCGGCGTCGGTGTCGCCCGTGTTGGCCAGCGCGTCCGAGACCAGGACTACCCGGTTGGTGGCGCCCTCGCGCAGGCCTTCGACGGCGGTGGCGTAGCCGGTGCGTACGCCTGCGCCGAGGTTGGTCGACTCGGTGGGTTCCAGGGCGTCGATGGCATGGTGGACGCGGTCGCGGTGGTCGTCGAGGCGGGTCATCGGCAGGACGGTCTCGGCCTCGTCGCTGAAGGTGACGATCGCCACCGAGTCGTCGTCGCGCAGTCGGTCGGTCATCACGCCGAGGGAGTCCTTGGCGAGGTCGAGGCGGCCGGGTTCGGCCATGGAGCCCGAGATGTCGATGACGAAGGTGAGGGCGGCCGGTGGGCGTTCGCCCTTCTGTTCGGCGGTGCGGGTGGCGAGGCCCACGCGGACCAGGGACCAGTTCTCGCGGTCGGTGCGGGCGCCGTCGACGGTGACCGAGAAGCCGTTGCCGTCGGGGCGTTCGTAGTCCTGACGGAAGCTGTTGACGAACTCCTCCGGGCGGACCGTCGAGGGGTCCGGGCGGTGGCCGTCGGCGAGGGTGCGGCGCGCGTAGCCGTACGAGGCGGTGTCCACGTCCAGGGCGAAGGTGGAGAGGTAGTCGGGGGACGGGGCGAACTCGCCTTCCGTGTCGTCCTGTTCGCCTTCGCTCCGGTTGCCGTCCCGTTGTTCGCCGGAGCCGTCGCCGTCGGCGGGCGCGGGCGCGGGTGCGGGGCCGGGTGCGTAACCCGAGCCGCCGCCTGAGTTCTGCAGGCCGTCCGCCTTGCTGCTCCCGCTGCTGTCACCGCTGTCGCCGCTGCATCCTGCGAGCAGGAGACCGCTCGCTGCCGTGAGTGCGACCAGGGTGCCGCGCAGGCGTCGTCGTGTTCGGTGGATCCGGGTTCGCTCCATCTTCCGTGCCCCCTCCGTCCGTTGACGTCTGGCGACGCCAACTCCTGTGACTGTGACGGCGGAGGGGGCCGGAATGTGCGGTACGGGGTGTTGCGGATGAATCTCGAAGTGGCCACGAGAGGCGGCCGTCGAGACCGGTAGGTGATCCTCCGGTGACCTAGGAGACGACGTCCTTGCGGGCGAAACCCCGGAAGGCCAGGGCGAACAGGATGAGGGCGTACGTTATCGACACGGCTGTGCCCTGGATCATGCCGCCCCACTCCGGGCGGGGCTGGATGGCGTCGGCCCAGGCGAACTGCCAGTGCGCCGGCAGGAAGTCGCGCCAGTCGCCGAGAGCCGTCACGGCGTCCAGGACGTTGCCCACGATGGTCAGGCCGACCGCACCGCCGACCGCCCCCAGGGGTGCGTCCGTCTTCGTCGACAGCCAGAACGCCAGCCCTGCGGTGACCAGTTGGGACACGAACAGGTATCCCACGACCACCACGAGGCGCTGCGCCGCCGTGCCCGCGGCGAGCGAGCCGCCGGTGGGGATCTCCAGCGGTCCCCAGCCATAGGCCGCCGTGCCGACCGCGAGCGCCACCACCGGCAGCAGGATCATCGCGCCGAGGCTCATGCCGAGGGCGACGGCGAGCTTGGACCACAGGAGGCGGGCGCGTGGCACGGGGGCCGCGAGCAGATAGCGCAGGGAGGACCAGCTCGCCTCCGAGGCGACCGTGTCCCCGCAGAACAGGGCCACGGGGATGACGAGCAGGAAGCCCGCGGAGACGAAGAGGTTGACGGCGACGAAGTTGGCGCCGGACGCGGTGGCCGTGTCCATCAGGGTGACCTGGCCGTTGCGGCCGCCGGGCTCGCCGCCGATCGCGAACGCGGCGACGAGGATGAACGGCAGCGCGGCGAGGATGCCGCCCATGACGAGCGTACGGCGGCGCTTGAGCTGGCGGACCAGCTCGACGCGCAGGGGGAGCGTCCGCCGGGCTCGGTAGCCGTCGGCTGTCTCGGCCCGCTCCACGAGCGCGCTCGGCGTGTTCGTCGTGCTCATGCGGAGCCTCCGATCAGGGTGAGGAAGGCGTCCTCGAGGCGGCGGTGGGGGCCCACGGACTCCACGGGTACTTCGAGGCGGACGAGTTCGACGACCAGGCGCTGGGCGCTGCCGTCCTCGGGGGCGAGGCGGACCAGGAGGCCGTCGTCGGTCCGTACGGCGGAGACGATGCCCGGCAGGGCGGCGACCTTCTCGACGACCGGCTCCTCCACGGGGCCGGCGGTGCCGACGAGCAGGGTGTCGCCGGAGCCGATGATCTCGCTGACCGGGCCCGCCTGGACCAGCTTGCCGCGGTCCATGACGACGAGGTGGGTGCAGGACTGCTCGACCTCGGCCAGCAGATGGCTGGAGACGATGACCGTGCGGCCGGCCTCCGCGTACCGGATCATCACCTCGCGCATCTCGCGGATCTGGGGCGGGTCGAGGCCGTTGGTCGGTTCGTCGAGGATGAGGAGGTCGGGCAGGCCGAGCATGGCCTGGGCGATGGCGAGGCGCTGGCGCATGCCCTGGGAGTACGTGCGGACAGCGCGCGCGAGGGCGTCGCCGAGGCCCGCGATCTCCAGGGCCTCCTCCATGTGGGCGTCCTCGACCGGGCGGCCGGTGGCCTGCCAGTACAGCTCCAGGTTCTCGCGGCCGGAGAGGTGCGGGAGGAAGCCGGCGCCCTCGACGAAGGCGCCGACGCGGGAGAGGACGGGGGCGCCGGGGCGGATGGCGTGCCCGAAGACGCGGATCTCGCCGCCGTCCGGCTTGATGAGGCCCATCAGCATGCGCAGGGTGGTGGTCTTGCCGGCGCCGTTGGGGCCGAGGAGTCCGAGGACCTGGCCCTTCTCGACGCGGAACGACAGGTCCCGTACGGCGTACCGGTCCGCCGACTTGGCGTACCGCTTGCTCAAGTCGGTGATCTGGAGGGGGACTTCGGCGAGGTCGGGGTCCGGGGCGGAGGGTGCCGCCGTACGCCGACGCCCCGAGAGGAGCAGGGCGAGGGCGATCGCGGCGCCCGCGAGGGGCAGCCACCACACCCAGGCGGGCAGCCCGGCCGAGGCCGTGGTGACGCCGGGGGCGGTGGGGATCCTCAGGTCGCTCTTTACGGAGACGGTGTACGTGGCGGGGGCGGCCGGTGATGCGTAGCCGAGGTCCGTGGAGGCGAGGACCAGGCGCAGGCGGTGGCCCTGTTCGACCTCGTGGTCGATGGCCGGGAGGGTGATCGTGACGTCCTTGCCCTGCTTGGCGCCCTCGACCCGGAGGGGGGTGACGAGCTGGCCGGGCAGCACCTGCTGCCTGCCGCCTGCGGAGACGTCGTACACCTTGGCGAAGAGGACGGCGTCCTCGCTGGTCGACTTGACGTGGACGGTGACCGTGGGGGAACCGGTGATGCGTACGTCGTCGGTGACGGGCGCCGATTCGAAGCGGGCGTTCTGGCCGGGGAAGTCGAGGGAGAGGCCGACTCCGAGAGAGGAGAGCTGGGAGAGGCCGCCCGCCGCGCCGAGGCCGGGCAGGGAGGAGACGGAGGGGGGTGCCGCGCCGGCGGGGTTGTCGAACGTCTGTTCCTTGCCGGTCAGGGGGTACGCGCGCTGTCCACTCTCCAGGCCCGGGTACGTGGCCGAGGTGGCGCCGCGCAGGGTCGCCGCGCCGTCGGTGGAGTCGATGCCCCCGGTGCGGGTGACGCGGAAGGCGGGGCCGGTGTCGGTGCCCTTGTCGCCCTTCAGATACCGGTCGAACCAGGAGGTGACCCGGGACTCGACGCGGCTGGTCTCCAGGTCGCCGCCATCATGGCCGCCCGCGATCCAGTCGACGTCCACGGGGGCGCCATTGGCGCGGATCGCCTTCGCGGCGGCGTCGGCCTGGCCGAGGGGAAAGAGAGAGTCGGTCTGGCCCTGGATCAGCAGAGTGGGGACCTTGATGCGGTCGCCGACGGCGGAGGGCGAGCGTTCGGTGAGGAGTTCGGTGGCCGCCGCGTCCGGTTTGCCGGCCTCGGCGACCCGGTCGTACATCCGGCAGAGCGTGGCCTCGAACTTCTCGCAGCCGCCGCCGGTGTTGATGAAGATGCCGGCCCACTGCTTCTTGAAGACGCCGTTCGGGAAGAGGGCGTCCGCGAGGTTCCAGTAGGTGATGGCGGGCGCGATGGCGTCGACCCGGTCGTCGTACCCGGCGGCGAGCAGGGAGATGGCGCCGCCGTAGCTTCCGCCGGCCATGCCCACGCGCGGGTCGCCGCTCTTGTCGAGCTGGACCTCGGGGCGCTTCGCGAGCCAGTCGATCAGCTTCGAGACGTCGGCGACCTCGGCCTTCGGGTCGTTCAGCCCGATCTTCCCGGTCGAGCGGCCGAAGCCCCGGGCGGACCAGGTCAGTACCGCGTAGCCGTCGCGGGCGAGGTCCTGGGCCTGGGCGCGCATGTCGTCCTTGCTGCCGCCGAAGCCGTGCGCGAGCAGGACGGCGGGGCGGCGGGACGTGTCCGGCCCCGCCGTGAAGTACGAGGTGTCGATACGCACCCCGCCTCCGACATCCATGACCCGGTCGGCGCGGTGCACCGCGGGCGCGTCGTCCGAGGCGACGGCCGTCCACGTACCGGCGCCGGCGAGGAGGACGACGGCGGCGGCCACGACGGCGATCAGCCGTCGTGGCCGCCGGGGCCGCGCTCCCCGCAGTCCGGGCATTCGAAGATCCATGCGTCAACGGTACGGGCCACCACTGACATCCGGGCCAACCACCGGTCGGAACCTCCCGCCATCCTGCGGGCGTACGGCAGGGGGCCGACGTACTCCAGCCGTGGTACGAACGGGCCCTTGGGGATCTCACGTGTGCCGCCTCACAATCGAGGCGGCCAGGCAACCCCTCCGGCACTGAAGATCCTCTCCTCGGCTGTGAAATTCCTGAAGAGACGGACTCGCCTGCTCATACTCCTGACCCTGCTCGTGCCGGTGGCTGTGATGGTGACCGTCGTCATGGTCATCCAGGCGTACAGGATGGAGACGCTTTCCCCGCGCGCGGAACGCGACCGGGCCGCGTCCGGAGCAGGCGTCCCGTCGGGGCAGGTGGACTGTGAGAAGGCGAAGTGCATCGCGCTCACCTTCGACGGCAACCCGGGTGAACCCGTCCTCCGGCTGCTGGACCTTTTGAAGGAGTACAAGGCGCCGTCGACGTTCTTTCTCGAGGGCCGGCGCATCCACAAGTTCCCGGACGTGGTGCGGCGGATCGCCGTGGACGGTCATGAGATCGGGAACCACACCTGGACGCACCCCGTGCTGAAGGATGTCTCCGATGCGCGGATCCGAGTCGAGCTGGAGCGCACGGAACGGGCGATCACCGACCTCACCGGCAGTAAGCCGACGCTGATGCGTCCGCCCGGGGGTGCCACCGACGACCGCGTATCCAAGATCGCCAAGGAGCTGGGCTTGGCGCAGGTCCTGTGGACGGTGACTGCGAAGGACTACGAGACGGATGACTCCGCGCTGATCACCCAGCGCGTCCTCGATGGCGCCGGCCGCGACGGAATCATCCTGCTCCACCCGCTGCACAAAGGCACCGTGCCCGCCATGCCCGCCATCCTGAAGGCGCTCAGCGAGCAGGGCTACACCTTCGTGACCGTCACCCAGCTCCTCGCTCCGGCCAAGGCCGAGCCCGGCAAGATCTACAGGTGACCGCCTGCCCCGGAACGCAGCTGCCCACCGACCAGGAAAATCCCGGTCAGCGGGCATTTCTGCGGGTTGCTCAGTGGTTGCGCGGGAAGCCCAGGTCCACTGCTGACGGGCCGTCCGCCGGGTCCGGCCAGCGGGTCGTGACGACCTTGCCCCGGGTGTAGAAGTGGGTGCCGTCGTTGCCGTAGATGTGGTGGTCTCCGAAGAGGGAGTCCTTCCAGCCGCCGAAGGAGTGGTAGCCCACCGGGACCGGGATCGGGACGTTGACGCCGACCATGCCGGCCTCGACCTCGAGCTGGAAGCGGCGGGCGGCGCCGCCGTCGCGGGTGAAGATCGCGGTGCCGTTGCCGAAGGGGGAGGCGTTGATGAGGGCCAGGCCCTCCTCGTACGTGTCCACGCGCAGGACCGTCAGGACCGGGCCGAAGATCTCGTCCTGGTAGGCCTTGGCCGTCGTCGGGACCTTGTCGAGGAGGGAGATGCCGATCCAGTGGCCGTCCTCGAAGCCATCGACCGTGAAGCCGCTGCCGTCGAGGATCACCTCGGAGCCTTCCGCCGCCGCGCCGGTGACGTACGAGGCCACCTTGTCGCGGTGTGCGGCGGTGATCAGCGGGCCCATCTCGGAGGTGGGGTCGTTGCCGGGGCCGATCTTGATCTTCTCGGCGCGCTCGCGGATCTTCTCCACGAGCTCGTCGCCGATCGCGCCCACCGCCACGACCGCCGAGATCGCCATGCAGCGCTCGCCCGCCGAGCCGTAGGCGGCGGAGACTGCGGCGTCGGCCGCCGCGTCCAGGTCCGCGTCCGGGAGGACCAGCATGTGGTTCTTGGCGCCGCCGAGCGCCTGGACGCGCTTGCCGTTCGCCGAGGCCGTGGTGTGGATGTAGCGGGCGATCGGGGTCGAGCCGACGAAGGAGACGGCCTTGACGTCCGGGTGCTCCAGGAGGCGGTCGACGGCCACCTTGTCGCCGTGGACGACGTTGAAGACGCCGTCGGGCAGGCCCGCCTCGGCCAGCAGTTCGGCGAGCTTCATCGCGGCCGACGGGTCCTTCTCGGACGGCTTCAGCACGAAGGTGTTGCCGCACGCGATGGCGATGGGGAACATCCACATCGGCACCATCGCCGGGAAGTTGAACGGCGTGATGCCCGCTACGACGCCGAGCGGCTGGCGGATGGAGGAGACGTCCACGCGGCTCGCCACCTCCGTCGACAGCTCGCCCTTCAGCTGCACGGTGATGCCACACGCCAGCTCGACGATCTCCAGGCCTCGGGCGACCTCGCCCAGCGCGTCGCTGTGCACCTTGCCGTGCTCGGCCGTGATCAGCTCGGCGATCGCGTCGCGGTTGGCGTCCAGCAGCGCGCGGAACTTGAAGAGGATGGTGCTCCTCTTCGCGAGCGAGGACTTGCCCCAGGTCGCGTACGCGTCCTTGGCGGCCGCCACAGCGGCGTCGACCTCGTCGACGGTCGCGAAGGCGACGTTGGTGGTGACCGCGCCGGTCGCGGGGTCGGTGACCGGCCCGTACGTGCCCGACGCGCCCTCGACGGTCTTGCCGCCGATCCAGTGGTTGACGATCTTCGTCATGCCCAGTTTCTCCTTCACAGATGGCGGCGTCGGGTAGAGACGTGCCGTTCGTACAGCTCACGGGCCTTGACCGCAGACGGGCGGGTCGCGGTCTCGGCCACAGGAACATCCCACCAGGCCTGCGCCGGAGGCGCGCCCGACACTGTGTCTGCCGTTTCCGTCTCGACGTAGACACAAGTGGGAGTGTCGGCGGCACGGGCCTCGGCGAGCGCGGCCCGCAGCTCCCGTACCGTCTTCGCGCGCAGGACGCGCATGCCCAGGCTCGCCACGTTGGCGGCCAGGTCCACGGGCAGCGGAGCACCCGTGTACGTACCGTCGTCCGCCTGGTAGCGGTAGGCGGTGCCGAAGCGCTCGCCGCCCACCGACTCCGACAGACCGCCGATGGACGCGTAGCCGTGGTTCTGGATCAGGAGGAGCTTGATCGCGATCCCCTCCTGTACGGCCGTCACGATCTCCGTCGGCATCATCAGATACGTGCCGTCGCCCACCAGCGCCCATACGGGACGCTCGGGCGCCGCCAGTTTCACACCGATCGCGGCCGGTATCTCGTATCCCATGCAGGAATAGCCGTATTCGAGGTGGTACTGGTCGTACGACCGGGCGCGCCACAGCTTGTGCAGGTCGCCGGGGAGCGAACCCGCCGCGTTGATGATGACGTCCGACTCGTCGGCGATCGCGTCCAGTGCGCCCAGCACCTGCGGCTGTGTCGGACGTACGTCCGGTTCCTCGGCCTCGTAGGCGGCGTCGACGCGCTGTTCCCAGCGTTCCTTGTCCTCGGTGTATTCGGACGCGTAGGTGTCCGGGACCCGGTGGCCGTGGAGCGCCAGTGCCTCCGTCAGCTGCCGCAGGGCGCTGCGGGCGTCCGCGATCAGCGGGGAGGCGGACAGCTTGTGGCCGTCGTACGGGGCGATGTTGAGGTTCAGGAAGCGGACGTCCGGCGCCGCGAACAGGGTGTTCGAGGCCGTGGTGAAGTCCGTATAGCGGGTGCCGACGCCGATCACCAGGTCTGCGAGGCGCGCGAGTTCGTCGGCCGTCGCCGTTCCCGTGTGGCCGATGCCGCCCACGTCCTGGGGGTGGTCGTGGCGCAGGGAGCCCTTGCCGGCCTGGGTGGAGGCGACG
Source organism: Streptomyces sp. NPDC047042 (assembly GCF_040644035.1). NCBI lineage: Bacteria > Bacillati > Actinomycetota > Actinomycetes > Kitasatosporales > Streptomycetaceae > Streptomyces > Streptomyces sp. NPDC047042. Next base: position 75,987 of record NZ_JBEYVP010000038.1, read on the forward strand.
GGGATGCCGGTCGCCGAGGCGAACTCGGCCAGCGCCTCCTCGGCCCGGCTGTGGTGGACTCCGCCGCCCGCGACGATCAGGGGCCGGCGGGCGGTACGGATCAGCCGTACCGCTTCCGTCAGTTCGGCGGGGTCGGCGACCGGGCGGCGTACGTGCCACACGCGCTCGGCGAAGAACTCGTCCGGCCAGTCGTACGCCTCGGCCTGAACGTCCTGCGGGAGAGCGAGAGTTACGGCACCGGTCTCGACGGGGTCGGTGAGCACCCGCATCGCCTGCAGCGCCGCCGGGATCAGCGCCTCGGGGCGCGTGACCCGGTCGAAGTACCTCGACACCGGGCGCAGACAGTCGTTGACGGACACATCACCGGCGTACGGGACTTCGAGCTGCTGGAGGACCGGGTCCGCCGGGCGCGTCGCGAAGATGTCGCCGGGGAGGAGCAGGACCGGGAGATGGTTGATCGTGGCGAGCGCGGCACCGGTGACGAGGTTGGTCGCGCCCGGGCCGATCGACGTCGTCACGGCGTGGGTGGAGAGGCGGTTGGACTGACGGGCGAAGCCGACTGCCGCGTGCACCATGGACTGTTCGTTGCGGCCCTGGTGGAACGGCATGTCGTCCGCGTACTCGACGAGCGCCTGGCCGAGCCCGGCGACGTTCCCATGGCCGAAGATGCCCCAGGTGGCCTCGATCAGGCGACGGCGGACGCCGTCCCGCTCGCTGTACTGGGCGGCCAGGAAGCGTACGAGGGCCTGCGCGACCGTGAGTCTCGTGGTGGAGGCGGAGACCGGCGGGGTCATCGGTGTTCCCCCGTCCGGTGTACGTGGGTCAAGTGGACCTCCGGCGCGGGGCCGTAGCGAGCGGGGAGTCGTCGCCCGCACCTCGCTCCTGCCAGGGCGAAGCGGCCTCCCGCGCCGGAGGCGATCAGTGCCCGGGCGGCGCGGGACGCGTGCGAGGCGCGGTCGGTGACCGACGCGAACACGCTTTCCCCGCCCAGGAGTTGGAACTCGTCGTGCGCCGTGCCGTACTGCCCGCAGTAGTTTTGCCTGTCGTACGTCGCCCGCACGGTACAGGCCTCGCGCACCTTGGTCATCGCGCGCCTCACAGCAGTCCGACGGCGGTGTCCACGGCCGCGGACACATCGCCGTCCGCCGGGTACAGCAGCGAGCGGCCGACCACCAGGCCCTGGACGGTGGGGAGTTGGAGCGCGCCGCGCCACTTCTCGTACGCGCCCTCCTGGTCGTCCCCGACCTCGCCGCCGAGCAGCACGGCGGGCAGGGTGGAGGTCTGCATGACCTCGGCCATGTCGTCCGGGTTCTCGGTGACGGGCAGCTTCAGCCAGGTGTACGCCGAACTGCCGCCCAGGCCCGACGCGATGGCGATCGACTTGGTGACCGCCTCGGCGGACAGGTCGTTGCGGACCTTGCCGTCGGGCCCGCGCTTGCTGATGAACGGCTCGACGAAGAGCGGGAGTTGCCGCTCGGCCATCGCGTCGATCGCGTGGGCCGTGGACTCCAGGGTGTTGAGGGAGCCCGGGTCGTCGTAGTCGATGCGCACGAGCAGCTTCCCGGCGTCGAACCCGAGGCGGACCATGTCCTCGGGGCGGTGGCCGGTGAAGCGGTCGTCGAGTTCGAAGCCGGCGCCGGAGAGGCCGCCTCGGTTCATCGACCCCATGACGACCTTGCCGTCCAGGGCGCCGAGGAGGAGCAGGTCGTCCAGGATGTCGGCGGTCGCGAGGACACCGTCGACGCCGGGGCGGGACAGGGCAAGGCACAGGCGTTCGAGCAGGTCGGCGCGGTTGGCCATGGCCAGCTTGCGGTTGCCGACCCCGAGGGCGCCGCGGGCCGGGTGGTCGGCGGCGACGATCATCAGCCGACCGGAGTCCCCGAGGAGGGGGCGGCGCGTGCGCCGGGCGGCGGCTTCCGCGATGGCCTCGGGGTGCCGGGCTCGGGTGGTGGCGAGGGCGGCGATGTCCACCGGGGCGAGGGGGCCGGCACCTATGCCGGTGCCCGTGCCTGGGCTGGTGACTGCGTCTGCGCTTGTGCCGTTGTCGATGGACTCGGTGGAGGTCGTCGTGGAGGTCATCGCACCGCTCCCGCCGCGAGCGCCGCCTCGACCTCGGCCGGGGTGGGCATCGCCGACGAGCACTCGAGGCGGGACGCGACGATCGCGCCGGCCGCGTTGGCGTGCCGCATGATGCGCTCCAGGTCCCAGCCTTCGAGCAGGCCGTGGCAGAGGGAGCCGCCGAAGGCGTCACCGGCGCCGAGGCCGTTGAGGACGTTCACCGGGAGCGGGGGCACCTCGGCGCTCTCGCCCTTGCTGTTGACGGCGAGGACGCCCTTCGGACCCTGCTTGACGACCGCCAGTTCGACTCCGGCGTCCAGAAGGGCGCGGGCGGCGGCGTGCGGCTCGCGTACGCCGGTCGCCACCTCCACCTCGTCGAGGTTGCCGACGGCGACCGTGGTGTGGCGCAGGGCCTCCGTGTAGAAGGGGCGCGCCGACTCCGGGTCCTTCCAGAACATGGGGCGCCAGTCGAGGTCGAAGACCGTCGTACCGGACTTGGCGCGGTGGGCGAGGGCGGCCAGGGTCGCCGTGCGACTGGGCTCCTCGCTCAGGCCGGTGCCCGTGACCCAGAAGATCCGCGCCTCGCGGACCGCGTCCAGGTCCAGTTCGTGGGCGTCGATCTCAAGATCCGGCGCCTTGGGCTGCCGGTAGAAGTACAGGGGGAAGTCGTCCGGCGGGAACACCTCGCAGAAGGTGACCGGGGTGTTGAGGCCGGCGACCGAGGTGACCCAGCGGTCGTCCACGCCGAAGTCGCGCAGGGCGTCGTGCAGATAGCGCCCGAAGGCGTCGTCACCGGTCCGCGTGATCACGGCGGTGCTCCGCCCGAGGCGGGACGCGGCGACCGCGACGTTGGTCGCCGAGCCGCCGAGGAACTTTCCGAAGGACGTCACCTGGGCGAGCGGCACACCGGTCTGCAGTGGATAGAGGTCCACTCCGATCCGCCCCATGGTGATCAGGTCGTACGCCATCGACTTCCCTTCGCGTTTCTTCGGCTGACGCGGCTCGCGCGGCTCGCACATGGGTCGGCGCGCCGATCGGCGCAGCGGCTCGCCCTCAGGTCTAGCCCGCCTCACTGAGCCCTGTCAATACTTTGTCCGGACATTCGGACCAGACCTTGACACGCGTCCGGGCGTCGGCTGAAGCTGACGCTCATGACTACGTCCCCTTCCTCCCCTTCGGGTTCCGCTTTGTCGCGCATCCGGGTCGGCTCGGCGCCCGACTCCTGGGGCGTGTGGTTCCCGGACGACCCGCAGCAGGTTCCCTGGCAGCGCTTCCTCGACGAGGTCTCGCAGTCCGGGTACGAGTGGATCGAGCTGGGCCCGTACGGGTACCTGCCGACCGACCCCGCCGTCCTCACCGAGGAGACCGCCAAGCGCGGCCTGAAGGTGTCCGCCGGCACGGTGTTCACCGGGCTTCACCACGGCGAATCCGTCTGGGAGAAGACCTGGGCGCACGTCGCGGACAACGCGGTGCTGGCCCAGGCCATGGGCGCGTCCCACCTGGTGGTCATCCCGTCCTTCTGGCGGGACGACAAGACCGGCGTGGTGCTCGAGCCGGACACCCTGACGCCCGAGCAGTGGCGCAACCTGACCACGCTGACCGAGCGGCTCGGACACGAGGTGCGGGAGCGGTACGGCCTCCAGATCGTCGTCCACCCGCACGCCGACACCCACATCGACAGCGAGGCGAACGTCACACGCTTCCTGGACGGTACGGACTCGTCGCTCGTGTCGCTGTGCCTCGACACGGGTCACTACGCCTACTGCGGCGGCGACAGCGTCAAGCTGATCGAGACCTACGGTGAGCGGATCGGCTATCTGCACCTCAAGCAGGTCGACCCCGAGATCCTCGCGGACGTACGGGCGAACGAGGTTCCGTTCGGGCCGGCGGTGGCGCGTGGGGTGATGTGTGAACCGCCGTCCGGTGTGCCGGAGTTGGGGCCGGTGCTGGCTGCCGCGCAGAAGCTGGATGTTGATCTGTTCGCGATTGTCGAGCAGGACATGTATCCGTGCGAGCCGGACAAGCCGCTGCCTATCGCTCAGCGGACTCGGGCGTTCTTGCGGTCCTGCGGGGCGTAGCTCCGCAGGTTGGGCGGTTTGGCTGTCTGCGGGTTCGGTGGGGGCTTGTCGCGCAGTTCCCCGCGCCCCTGGTGCGGGGGCGCGTTCCGCGCTCCCCCGCACCCCCTACCGGCGATGCGCCCTCGTGCGCCTTTGTGGCGTTTGGGTCACAAAAGTGTTGCTTGCGTCACGCATGTTGCGTGTACGCGGGTTGTCGGTTGCGGCGTGTCAACAGGCGCTGACTCAGGGTCACGACAGGTCGTTCAACGGGCAATGGCTTTGTGATCGCCAAGCGCAGCGTCCGGTTCCCCCGACGGCCGACCCTGGCCGCCCCCGTGACGCGCGCGCAGGGAGGTGCACCGATGACCGACCGACGGCTCTGGTCGTACAAAGAGATCGCCGCACACATCCGCGTCCAGCCGGACACCGTGCGCTCGTACCGCAAACACGGTCTGCTGCCGGCGCCCGACCACGTGGAGAGCGGCAAGCCCTACTGGTACGCGGACACGGTCCGGGCCTGGGTCGCCTCCCGGCCGGGCAACCGGGGCCGAAGAGACGACTGACAGCCAACGGCTGACGAATATTCACCTGTGCCCCGCTCTCGAGTGGGGCACAGTGCGCCACATGAACACCGCTCCTGTGGACTTCTCCGTCAAGCCCGTCCTCACCGGGGACAAGGCCGTACTGCGGCCGTTCACCGAGACCGACGCCGAGGCGATCGCCGAGATCGTCGAGGACCCCGAGGTGATCCGCTTCACCTTCGATCCGACCAGCGAGATCACCCTCGAGCGCCTGCGTTCCTGGTACGGCTCGCGGTCGGCCCAGACCGACCGCCTCGACCTCGCCGTCACCGACCGTGTTACCGGTGAACTCGTGGGCGAGGTCGTGCTGAACGAGTGGGATCCGGCCACCCGCAGCTGCAACTTCCGTACCCTGCTGGGCCCGAAGGGCCGTGGCCGCGGCCTCGGCACTGAAGCGACCCGGCTCATCGTGGCGTACGGCTTCGAGCAACTCGGGCTGCACCGCATCGAGTTGGCGGCCTGGGCCCACAACCACCGGGCCCTGCGCGTCTACGAGAAGGTCGGCTTCGTGGTGGAAGGGACCCGCCGGGAGGTCCAGTTGCGGGACGGCGAGTGGGCCGACGAGGTGCTGATGGCGATCCTCGACCACGAGTGGGCGGCCGGGATCGGCGTCAGCGCCACGGCTCGATGACCGTCACGCCCGTGCCCGGGGTCGTGTTCATCTGCGCCAGGGCGGTCGGGGCTTCGGGGAGTGGGATGGTGGATGTGACCAGCAGGTCCGGTCGTAGTACGCCCGCGCGTACCAGTTCCAGCATCGGCGGGTAGGTGTGGGCCGCCATGCCGTGGCTGCCCAGGAGTTCCAGTTCCAGGCCGATCGCGCGGGCCATCGGGACCGGTGTTGTGCCCGTCGTTGACGGGAGCAGGCCCACCTGGACATGGCGGCCTCTGCGGCGCAGGCCGTTCACCGACGCCGCGCAGGTCACCGGTGAGCCGAGCGCGTCCAGCGACAACTGGGCGCCGCCGCCGGTCAGTTCACGTACGGCCGCCGCCGTGTCGTCGGTCGTGGCCGCGTTCACGCACTCCACCGCGCCGAACTTCCGCGCCAGTTCCAGTGCTCCGGGTGACACGTCGACCGCGACGACCCTGGCGCCGGCGGCCGCCGCGATCATCACCGCGGACAGGCCCACACCCCCGCACCCGTGCACGGCGACCCACTCCCCCGCCGCCACCCGGCCCTGCTGCACGACCGCCCGGTACGCCGTCGCGAACCGGCAGCCCAGCGAGGCCGCCGTCCCGAAGGACATCCCCTCCGGTACGGCGACGAGGTTAACGTCGGCGTGGTCCAGCGCCACGAACTCCGCGAACGAACCCCAGTGCGTGAAGCCCGGCTGCGTCTGCCGTTCGCACACCTGCTGATTCCCGGCCGCGCAGGACGGGCAGCTCCCGCACGCGCACACGAAGGGGACTGTCACCCGGTCCCCGGACCGCCAGCCGCTCACACCCGCGCCGACCGCCTCGACGACCCCGGCGAGTTCATGGCCGGGCACGTGCGGCAGCTCGATGTCGGGGTCGTGGCCCATCCAGCCGTGCCAGTCGCTGCGGCACAGCCCGGTGGCCTCGACGCGCACCACGACGCCGTGCGGCGCGGGCACCGGGTCCGGCACCTCCCGTACCTCGGCCGGCTCCCCGTACCGCTCGAACACCACCGCGCGCATACGCCCTCGTCCTCACCTTCACGTCGCCGTCGTCGTCCGTCGCCGTCCGTCGTACCGGAGATCTTGCCACTGTCGCGAGGCAGGTACCCCCTAGGGGTATAGTAGGGTGAGACTCACAAGGCTCGTGAGCCACACCTCGAAGAGGAGCAACGACATGACCGCCCAGACCGACACCCCCGGTTCCGTCACCGCCGTCTACCAGGTGACCGGCATGAGCTGCGGGCACTGCGAGGGCTCGGTCTCGGCCGAGATCTCCGAGCTCGCCGGGGTCACCTCGGTGAAGGCCGTCGCCGCCACCGGCGAGGTCACCGTGGTGTCCGAGACCCCGCTCGACGAGGCCGCCGTCCGCGCCGCGGTGGACGAGGCGGGCTTCGAGCTCGCCGGCCGGGTCTGACCCGTAGGGACGCGGTGACCATGACCAGCACCAGTACCAGCACCGAGAAGACCCCGATAGCCACGCCCCACGAGGTCGAGCTGACCATCGGCGGGATGACGTGTGCCAGCTGCGCGGCCCGCGTCGAGAAGAAGCTCAACCGCATGGACGGCGTCTTCGCCACGGTCAACTACGCGACGGAGAAGGCGAAGGTCTCGTACGGCGAGGGGGTCGGGGTCGACGACCTCATCGCCACCGTCGTGAAGACGGGGTACACGGCCGAGGAGCCGCCCCCGCCGGCGGTGACGGAGGCGGAGGCGCCCACGGACGAGCGGGACGACGACCCCGAGCTGGCCGGTCTGCGGCAGCGGCTCGTCGTCACCGTGCTGCTCGCCGTACCCGTCGTCCTGATGTCCATGATTCCCGCACTCCAGTTCGACAACTGGCACTGGCTCGCGCTGACGCTCGCCTCACCGGTCGTCGTCTGGGGCGGACTGCCGTTCCACCGGGCCGCGTTCACCAACGCCCGCCACGGCGCGGCCACCATGGACACCCTGGTGTCGGTCGGCACGCTCGCCGCGTACGGCTGGTCCCTGTGGGCGCTGTTCTGGGGCGACGCGGGCAAGCCCGCCATCCCGGGGATGGACGGCATGGACGGCATGGACGGCATGGGGATACGGGAGAGCTTCTCGTTCACCGCCTCCCGCGGCGGCGGCACCTCGCAGATCTATCTCGAGGTCGCCGCCGGGGTCATCGCGTTCATCCTGCTCGGGCGTTACCTCGAGGCCCGCGCCAAGCGGCGCTCGGGCGCGGCGCTGCGGGCCCTGATGGAACTGGGGGCGAAGGACGTCTCCGTGCTGCGCGGCGGGCGTGAAGTGCGCGTCCCGGTGAGCGAGTTGGCGATCGGGGACCGGTTCGTCGTACGGCCCGGGGAGAAGATCGCCACGGACGGTACGGTCGTCGAGGGTGTCTCGGCGGTCGACGCGTCGATGCTGACCGGCGAGTCCGTGCCGGTCGACGTGGGCGCGGGGGACACCGTCACGGGCGCGACCGTGAACGCCGGGGGCCGGCTGGTCGTCGAGGCCACCCGGGTCGGTACGGACACCCAGCTCGCGCGGATGGCCCGGCTGGTGGAGGACGCGCAGAACGGCAAGGCCGAGGTGCAGCGGCTGGCCGACCGGATCTCCGCGATCTTCGTACCGGTGGTGCTGCTGCTCGCGCTCGGTACGTTCGGGGTCTGGCTCGGCGTCACGGGTGACACGGCCGCCGCGTTCACCGCCGCCGTCGCCGTCCTGATCATCGCGTGCCCGTGCGCGCTGGGCCTCGCCACGCCGACCGCGCTGATGGTCGGCACCGGGCGCGGGGCGCAGCTCGGCATCCTCATCAAGGGCCCGGAGGTCCTGGAGTCCACGCGCCGCGTCGACACGATCGTCCTGGACAAGACGGGCACGGTCACCACCGGCCGGATGACCCTCCAGGAGGTGTACGTCGCCGAGGGCGAGGACGAGGGGCAGGTGCTGCGGCTCGCGGGCGCCCTCGAACACGCCTCCGAGCATCCGGTCGCACGGGCGATCGCCGCCGGGGCGGAGGAACGGGTCGGGGAGCTGCCGGCGGCCGAGGCCTTCGAGAACGTGCCCGGCAGGGGCGTACGCGGGCGGGTGGACGGGCACGAGGTGGCCGTCGGACGGCTCGTGGACGGGCTGTCGGGGCCGCTCCCGGCGTCGCTGGCCCGCGCGAAGGCGGAGGCCGAGAGCAGCGGACGTACGGCCGTCGTGGTCGCCTGGGACGGGCAGGCGCGCGGTGTCCTCACCGTCGCCGACGCGGTCAAGGAGACCAGCGCCGAGGCCGTGCGCGAGCTGCGCTCGCTCGGGCTCACGCCGGTGCTGCTGACCGGGGACAACCGGGCTGTCGCGGAGGCGGTGGCGAAGTCGGTCGGTATCGACCAGGTGTTCGCGGAGGTCCTGCCCGAGGAGAAGGTCGACGTCGTACGGCGACTTCGGGACGAGGGGCGGACCGTCGCGATGGTCGGCGACGGGGTCAACGACGCGGCGGCGCTGGCCACCGCCGATCTGGGCCTGGCGATGGGCACGGGCACGGACGCGGCGATCGAGGCGAGCGATCTCACGCTGGTGCGCGGGGACCTGCGGGTGGCCGCCGACGCCATCCGGCTGGCACGGAAGACGCTCTCGACCATCAAGGGCAACCTGGTGTGGGCCTTCGGCTACAACGTGGCCGCGCTGCCGCTGGCCGCCGCCGGACTGCTCAATCCGATGATCGCGGGGGCGGCGATGGCCTTCTCCTCGCTGTTCGTGGTTACGAACAGCCTCCGACTGCGCACGTTCCGCTGAGATCGGCCGCGGACCTGCCGAAGTTACCGGCAGTACGCACAAGTCGGTGCCCTAGCCCCTATGGAGTCCGGCGACAGCCTCACATAAGCTCTTCACAAGGCTCCCGCATCATCCTTACGCTTGGGCCCCGGTCGCGACAACCGGGATCCGACGTATCCGAGGACGCTGCGAGAGACGCAGATCACACTGCTGTGAAGGTAACCATCGAAGGGCTTCGAAGGTCTAAGTTGGCGATGTCAGACCAGCGTCTTGGGGGGCGCAGGCTGACGTCTGAGGATGTCTTGGGGGACGTCCTCGGAAATGCGTTGCCGGGACACGTACACCGGGAAGCTTGAGCGGCCCACCCCAGCGTGCGCGTCCCGGCAGACCGCACACAGCATGAGTACGGCGAGTTTTGCTCGTTTTGCTCAACAGCCGTCACTATGACGGTAGGCACAACAACGGTTGCCCCGGCAGCCTGCACACCAGTGATAGCGAATTCAGGCGCTGTCCTCCGAAACGCCCGGCCGGATCCCGTGGGGGGAATCCGCACCGGGACATGGGAAGGCGCCCTGTACGCCGGCCCGTGGGGGGACCGTCGACAGGGCGCCTTCCGCTTTTGCGGGGTCCTGCTGGTGCGTTGTCGGCTGTCGGCCGGTGGGGGCGGATCGCGCAGTTCCCCGCGCCCCTAGAACCACGGCCGGTGGGGGCTGGTCGCGCAGTTCCCCGCGCCCCTAAAAACCCGCCCCGCCTGCGGCCTCGGCTGCGGGGCGGTGGGGGTTGGTCGCGCAGTTCCCCGCGCCCCTAAAAGCAGGGCCGGTGGGGGCTGGTCGCGTTCTGCGGTGGGGCCGCGAGAGCGATGCGGCCCCGCGCCCCTGAGGGGCGCGGGGAACTGCGCGACCAGCCACAACGGACCCGCAGCCCAACTACCGCACCCCTCGCGGAGCGACTAGCGCTGTTCGACCGGGACGAAGTCCCGTTCCACCACTCCCGTGTAGATCTGGCGCGGGCGCCCGATGCGGGAGCCGGGCTCCTTGATCATCTCGTGCCACTGGGCGATCCAGCCCGGGAGGCGGCCGAGGGCGAACAGGACCGTGAACATCTCCGTCGGGAAGCCCATCGCGCGGTAGATGAGGCCCGTGTAGAAGTCGACGTTCGGGTAGAGGTTGCGCGAGACGAAGTAGTCGTCGGAGAGCGCGTGCTCCTCCAGCTTCAGCGCGATGTCCAGCAGCTCGTCGGACTTGCCGAGGGCCGAGAGGACGTCGTGCGCGGCGGCCTTGATGATCTTCGCGCGCGGGTCGAAGGACTTGTACACCCGGTGGCCGAAGCCCATCAGGCGGACGCCGTCCTCCTTGTTCTTCACCTTGCGGATGAAGGAGTCGACGTCGCCGCCGTTGGCCTGGATGCCCGTGAGCATCTCCAGCACGGACTGGTTGGCGCCGCCGTGCAGCGGGCCCCAGAGCGCGGAGATGCCCGCCGAGATCGACGCGAACATGTTGGCCTGGGAGGAGCCGACCAGGCGGACCGTCGACGTCGAACAGTTCTGCTCGTGGTCGGCGTGCAGGATCAGCAGCTTGTCGAGGGCGGAGACGACGACCGGGTCGAGGTCGTACTCCTGCGCCGGCACCGAGAACGTCATGCGCAGGAAGTTCTCGACGTAACCGAGGTCGTTGCGCGGGTAGACGAAGGGGTGACCGATCGACTTCTTGTACGCGTACGCGGCGATGGTCGGAAGCTTGGCGAGCAGCCGGATCGTCGAGAGGTTGCGCTGCTTCTCGTCGAACGGGTTGTGGCTGTCCTGGTAGAACGTCGACAGCGCGGAGACGACCGACGACAGCATGGCCATCGGGTGCGCGTCGCGCGGGAAGCCGCGGTAGAAGTTCTTGACGTCCTCGTGCAGCAGGGTGTGCTGCGTGATCTCGTTCTTGAACACGGAGAGCTCGTCGACGGTCGGAAGCTCACCGTTGATCAGCAGGAACGCCACCTCGAGGAAGGTGGACCGCTCGGCGAGCTGCTCGATGGGGTACCCGCGGTACCGGAGGATGCCCTCCTCACCGTCGAGGTAGGTGATCGCGGATTTATAGGCGGCGGTGTTGCCGTAGCCGCTGTCCAGCGTCACCAGACCGGTCTGAGCGCGGAGCTTCCCGATGTCGAAGCCCTTGTCGCCGACGGTGCTGTCGATCACCGGGTAGGTGTACTCGCCGTCGCCGAACCGCAGTACTACAGCGTTGTTGGTGTGCTCGCTCACGTCATCCCTCACCGACGTTGTGCCTCTTCTTCGAGGTGCCCTGACTGTCTCTACCATCCCCCATTTGGCGCAGGAGAGTGCACTCGGGGTCGACCATTGGGCCTATTGGCGGCACTCAGTGCCGCCAACTAACTCATCCTGCCCCCCTTCGACCTGGTTCCGGAAGTGCTCTGTGACCTTTGTGACTCATTTGATCGATCATTTTTGGCGATCGTCGCGACTTCGGCCCGTAACGGCTATGACTTCGGTGAGGACTTCAGCCTGAAGTCCAGTGCGGTGCAGCGCCGTCCGGCCGACACCGTGCGGACCGCCTGGCCTATCGCCTTGCGGGAACCGACCAGCACCACCAGCTTCTTCGCGCGCGTGACGGCCGTATACAAAAGGTTGCGCTGGAGCATCATCCACGCGCCCGTGGTGACCGGGATGACCACCGCCGGGTACTCGCTGCCCTGGGAGCGGTGGATGGTCACGGCGTACGCGTGGGCGAGTTCGTCCAGCTCATCGAAGTCGTACGGCACCTCCTCGTCCTCGTCCGTCAGTACGGTGAGGCGCTGTTCGACCTCGTCGAGGGCGGTGACGACGCCGACGGTGCCGTTGAAGACGCCGTTCTCGCCCTTGTCGTAGTTGTTGCGGATCTGGGTGACTTTGTCGCCGATCCGGAAGACCCGGCCGCCGAACCGCTTCTCGGGGAGGCCGGGGCGTCCCGGGGTGATCGCCTGCTGGAGCAGCCCGTTGAGGTTGCCGGCGCCCGCCGGGCCCCGGTGCATCGGGGCGAGCACCTGGACGTCCCGTCGGGGGTCGAGGCCGAACTTGGCCGGAATTCGTCGTGCAGCCACATCGACGGTGAGCCGGCCGGCCTCCTCCGTGTCGTCCTCGACGAAGAGGAAGAAGTCCTTCATGCCGTCGGTGAGCGGATGCTGCCCGGAGTTGATCCGGTGCGCGTTCGTCACGACGCCCGACTGCTGGGCCTGCCGGAAGACCTTGGTGAGCCGGACCGCGGGGACCGGGCTGCCCTCGGCGAGCAGGTCCCGCAGGACCTCCCCCGCGCCGACACTGGGGAGTTGGTCCACGTCCCCGACGAACAGCAGATGTGCCCCCGGGGCCACCGCCTTCACCAGCTTGTTGGCGAGCAGCAGGTCCAGCATCGAGGCCTCGTCGACCACCACCAGGTCGGCGTCGAGCGGGCGGTCCCTGTCGTAGGCCGCGTCGCCGCCGGGTTTCAGTTCGAGGAGGCGGTGGACGGTGGACGCCTCGGCGCCGGTGAGTTCGGCGAGGCGTTTGGCGGCGCGGCCCGTCGGGGCGGCGAGGACGACCTTGGCCTTCTTGGCGCGGGCCAGCTCCACGATCGAGCGGACCGTGAAGGACTTGCCGCAGCCCGGTCCGCCGGTGAGGACGGCGACCTTCTGCGTCAGCGCGAGCCGGACGGCCGCCTCCTGCTCGGGGGCGAGCTCGGCCCCCGTACGGCCCCGGAGCCAGGCCAGCGCCTTGTCCCAGGCCACGTCGTGGAAGACGGGCATCCGGTCCTCACCGGTGCGCAGAAGGCGCAACAGCTGGGCGGAGAGGGAGAGTTCGGCGCGGTGGAAAGGGACCAGGTAGACGGCCGTGACGGGCTCCGAGTCCCCGTCCGGGCCGGGGACCTTCTCCCGTACGACTCCGGGGTCCTCGCCCTCCTCCTCCGGGGGCGCCGCGAGTTCGGCGAGGCACTCGATGACAAGGCCCGTGTCGACCTGGAGGAGTTTGACCGCGTCCGCGATCAGCCGTTCCTCGGGGAGGTAGCAGTTGCCCTGGTCGGTGGCCTGCGAAAGGGCGTACTGGAGGCCCGCCTTGACGCGCTCGGGGCTGTCGTGCGGGATGCCGACGGACTGGGCGATCTTGTCGGCGGTGAGGAAGCCGATGCCCCAGACGTCGGACGCGAGGCGGTAGGGCTGGTTCTTGACGACGGAGATCGAGGCGTCGCCGTACTTCTTGTAGATGCGCACGGCGATGGAGGTGGAGACCTCGACGGTCTGGAGGAAGAGCATGACCTCCTTGATCGCCTTCTGCTCCTCCCAGGCGTCGGCGATCTTCCCGGTGCGCTTGGGGCCGAGACCGGGCACCTCGATGAGCCGCTTGGGCTCCTCCTCGATGATCCGGAGGGTGTCCAGGCCGAAGTGTTGGGTGATCCGGTCGGCGAAGACCGGTCCGATGCCCTTGACCAGGCCGGAGCCGAGGTAGCGGCGGATGCCCTGGACGGTGGCGGGCAGGACGGTCGTGTAGTTCTCGACGGTGAACTGCTTGCCGTACTGCTGGTGGGAGCCCCAGCGGCCCTCCATGCGCAGCGACTCGCCGACCTGGGCGCCGAGCAGCGCGCCCACGACGGTGAGGAGGTCGCCGCCGCCGCGGCCGGTGTCGACCCGGGCGACCGTGTACCCGTTGTCCTCGTTGGCGTACGTGATCCGCTCCAGGACGCCTTCGAGGACGGCCAGTTGCCGTTCCCCCCGCCCCGCCTGCTTCGGACCGCCCGCCTGATTCGACATGATCCGACGCTACCGCCCGGCACCGACAGTCGGCCGGGGCCTGTGGACAAACCACCCGGGTCTCCATGGCCGAGCCGGGAGCACCCCGCGTCACGATCCGGTATCGAGAATCGGCCAGGGGCTTGATTTATTTGTTTGTAATCGATTCCATCGGTCTCCAGACAGCCGTGTAATCGATTCCACGCGGCTGCGGAACCACAAGGAGGTGGTCCGGCGATGGCGAGCATCAAGGACGTCGCCGCCGAGGCGGGCGTGTCCGTCGCCACGGTGTCGCGGGTCCTGAACGACCATCCGTCGGTCAGCGAGGACGCACGCACGCGCGTGCTGGCCGCCGTCGAGACGCTGGGCTACCGCCCGAACACCCTCGCCCGTTCCCTGCGCACCGATCAGACCCGCACCCTCGGCCTGGTCATCAGTGATGTGCTGAACCCCTACTTCGCGACCCTGGCCCGCTCGGTCGAGGAGGAGGCGCGCGCCCTCGGCTACAGCGTGATCATCGGCAACGCCGACGAACGCCCCGACCTCCAGGACCACCACGTACGGACGCTGCTCGACCGCCGTATCGACGGCCTCCTCGTCTCCCCCACCGACGGCGGCTCCCCGTTGATGCTCGACACCGCGCGCGGGGGCACCCCGATGGTCTTCGTGGACCGCTGGATCCCGGGCGTGGACGTGCCGGTCGTACGGGCGGACGGGCGCTCGGCGGTCCGGGATCTCGTCTCCCACCTGTACGGGCTCGGTCACCGGCGGCTCGCGATCATCGCGGGCCCGGCGGCCACCACCACCGGCAGCGAGCGCGTCGAGGCCTTCCGGGAGGCCCTGGCCGAGTACGGGCTGCCGCTGCCCGACGCCTACATCGGGCAGGGCGACTTCCAGGCCGAGAGCGGGCGCCGGGTGACGGACGCCTTCCTCGACCTGGCCGAGCCGCCCGAGGTCGTCTTCGCCGCCGACAACCTGATGGCGCTGGGCGCTTTGGACGCCGTACGCGCGCGTGGGATGCGTGTTCCGCGGGACATCGCGCTCGCGGCCTTCGACGACATCCCCTGGTTCGTGCACACCGATCCGCCGGTCACGGCCATAGCGCAGCCGACCGGCGAGCTGGGGCGGGCCGCCGTCCGGGCGCTGGTCGACCTGATCGAGGGACGGCCCCCGCAGTCCGTGACGCTGGCCGCGCGTCTCGTCGTACGGCGGTCCTGCGGTGAGCCGGCCGCCCCCGCGACTCCCTCTGTACAGCCCGTACAGCCCCCCGTGACGAACAGGAGCCAGTCGTGAGCAACCAGGACGAGTTGCTGCGCATCGAAGGCATACGGAAGTCCTTCCCCGGTGTGGTCGCGCTCGACGGCGTCGACTTCGAGCTGCGCCGGGGCGAGGTGCACGTACTGCTCGGGGAGAACGGCGCGGGCAAGAGCACCCTCATCAAGATGCTCTCCGGCGCCTACCGCCCCGACGCCGGCCGAGTCCTCGTCGACGGCGAGGAGACCCGTATCCACGGGGCGCAGGATTCCGAGCGGCTCGGGATCGCCACCATCTACCAGGAGTTCAACCTGGTACCCGATCTGACGGTCGCCGAGAACATCTTCCTGGGGCGGCAGCCGCGTCGCTACGGGGTGATCGACCGCAAGCGGATGGAGGCCGAGGCCGCCGTCCTCCTGGAGCGCGTCGGTGTGAACGTGTCTCCACGCGCGCGTGTGCGTGAACTCGGTATCGCGCGGCTCCAGATGGTCGAGATCGCGAAGGCGCTGAGCCTGAACGCACGGGTCCTGATCATGGACGAGCCGACCGCCGTGCTCACCTCCGAGGAGGTCGAAAAGCTGTTCGCGATCGTGCGCAGGCTGCGCGAGGACGGCGTCGGGATCGTGTTCATCACCCATCACCTGGAGGAGATCGCCGCCCTGGGCGACCGGGTGACGGTGATCCGGGACGGCAGGAGCGTCGGACAGGTGCCCGCCGACACGCCCGCCGACGAGCTCGTACGGCTGATGGTCGGACGGTCGATCGAACAGCAGTACCCGAGGGAGGCCCCCGAGACGGGCGCCGCTCTGCTCAAGGTCGAGGGGCTCACCCGGGACGGTGTCTTCCACGACGTGGGCTTCGAGGTGCGGGCCGGTGAGGTCGTCGGCATCGCGGGGCTGGTGGGGGCCGGGCGTACGGAGGTCGCGCGCGCCGTGTTCGGCGCCGATCCCTACGACCAGGGGTCCGTGTCCGTGGCGGGCGCCGCCGTGCGCGGAAGCGATGTCGGGGCCGCCATGGCCGCCGGGATCGGGCTCGTGCCCGAGGACCGCAAGGGGCAGGGGCTGGTGCTCGACGCCTCCGTGGAGGAGAACCTCGGCCTGGTCACCCTGCGGGCCGCGACCAGGGGCGGCCTGGTCGACCTCAAGGGGCAGCGGGCCGCCGCCGCGAAGGTCGCCGAGCAGCTGGGCGTACGGATGGCCGGGCTCGGCCAGCATGTGCGCACCCTCTCCGGGGGCAACCAGCAGAAGGTCGTCATCGGCAAGTGGCTGCTCGCGAACACCAGGGTGCTGATCCTCGACGAGCCGACGCGCGGGATCGACGTCGGCGCGAAGGTCGAGATCTACCAGCTGATCAACGAACTGACGGCCGCCGGCGCCGCCGTGCTGATGATCTCCAGCGATCTGCCCGAGGTGCTCGGCATGAGCGACCGGGTGCTAGTGATGGCCCAGGGCCGGATCGCCGGTGAACTCACGGCCGCCGAGGCCACCCAGGACTCCGTGATGGCACTCGCCGTCAGCGCACCCACCTCCGTTGGAACTACTGGAACTACTGCTGTGGAGGGCTCTCGTGGCCACTGACACGCTCAAGAGCACGACGGGCGCGAGTGGCGCCACGAGCGGCCTGCGCCGCGTCCTGCTCGACAACGGGGCGCTCACCGCGCTCATCGTCCTCGTCATCGCGATGTCGGCGCTGTCCGGCGACTTCCTGACGACCGACAACCTGCTCAACGTGGGCGTCCAGGCGGCCGTGACGGCCGTTCTCGCCTTCGGCGTCACCTTCGTGATCGTCTCGGCGGGCATCGACCTGTCGGTCGGATCGGTCGCCGCCCTGTCGGCCACCGTCCTTGCCTGGGCGGCGACTTCGGAGGGCGTACCGGTCGCGATAGCGGTCGTCCTGGCCGTCCTCACCGGCATCGCGTGCGGCCTGGTCAACGGCTTCCTGATCTCGTACGGGAAGCTGCCGCCGTTCATCGCGACGCTCGCCATGCTGTCGGTGGGGCGCGGTCTGTCCCTGGTGATCTCGCAGGGTTCGCCGATCGCGTTCCCCGACTCGGTCTCGCACCTCGGTGACACGCTGGGCGGCTGGCTGCCGGTGCCCGTGCTGGTGATGGTGGCCATGGGGCTGATCACCGCGTTCGTGCTCGGCCGTACGTACCTGGGCCGCTCCATGTACGCGATCGGCGGCAACGAGGAGGCGGCCCGGCTCTCCGGGTTGCGGGTGAAGCGGCAGAAGCTCGCGATCTACGCGCTGTCCGGGCTGTTCGCCGCGGCGGCCGGCATCGTCCTCGCGTCGCGCCTGTCCTCGGCGCAGCCGCAGGCCGCGCAGGGGTACGAGCTGGACGCCATCGCGGCGGTGGTCATCGGTGGCGCCTCGCTGGCGGGCGGTACCGGTAAGGCGTCCGGGACTCTGATCGGCGCGCTGATCCTGGCCGTGCTCAGGAACGGCCTCAACCTGCTCTCCGTGTCCGCGTTCTGGCAGCAGGTCGTCATCGGTGTGGTGATCGCGCTGGCGGTGCTGCTCGACACGGTGCGCAGGAAGAGCGGGGCGACGGCGGCGCCCGCCGGGGCGGCCGGGGGCGGCGACCGGCGCAAGCAGGCCCTGACGTACGTCCTCGCAGCGGTGGTCGCGACGGCCGTCGTGGGTGCGACCTCGCTGCTGCACAGCGGCTCGTCGTCCGCGACGAGTCAGAAGGTGGGCCTGTCGCTGTCTACGCTCAACAACCCCTTCTTTGTGCAGATCCGGGCCGGTGCGCAGGCCGAGGCCAAGAAGCTGGGCGTGGACCTGACCGTCACGGACGCCCAGAACGATGCCTCCCAGCAGGCCAACCAGCTGCAGAACTTCACCAGTTCGGGCCTCGGGGCGATCATCGTCAACCCGGTGGACTCGGACGCCACGGGTCCGGCCGCACGGGCCGTGAACAAGTCCGGTATCCCGCTCGTCGCGGTCGACCGGTCGGTCAACAACGCCGACACCGCCACGCTCGTCGCCTCCGACAACACGGCCGGCGGCAAGCTGGCCGCGAAGGCGCTCGCCGAGAAGCTGGGCGGCGAGGGCGAGATCATCGTCCTCCAGGGCCAGGCGGGCACTTCCGCCAGCCGTGAGCGCGGGGCCGGCTTCACCGAGGGGCTGAAGGCCTACCCGGGCATCAAGGTCGTCGCCAAGCAGCCCGCCGACTGGGACCGCACCAAGGGCCTCGACGTCATGACCAACCTCCTCCAGGCCAACCCCGGCATCACCGGTGTCTTCGCCGAGAACGACGAGATGGCGCTCGGCGCGATCAAGGCGCTCGGCAGCAAGGCCGGCAAGTCGGTGCAGGTCATCGGCTTCGACGGCACACCCGACGGGCTGAAGGCGGTCGCGGACGGCTCGCTGTACGCGTCGGTCGCCCAGCAGCCGAAGGAGCTCGGGAGGATCGCGGTGCAGAACGCGCTGCGAGTTGCCGAGAAGAAGGATGTCGAGAAGGCGGTGATGGTGCCGGTGAAGGTGGTCACGAAGGAGAACGTGGCGGCGTTCGGCGGCTGAGCCCGCCGCCCCCGACAGGGGTGGCGGGGAGAGCGGGAACGGCCGGGCGGTGCCTCTTGTCGAGGCCGCCCGGCCTGTCCGCTGCCGGACCGGCCGACCGACCGAACTGGGCGTTTGACCGAACTGGGCGTTTGGCCGACTGACCGACCGTCAGCCGGTACAACTGATGTGTATGGGGAGACTGTTCATGTACGACTACGACCTGCTGGTCGTGGGTTCGGCCAACGCCGACCTGGTCACCGTGGTCGAGCGGCGGCCCGCAGCCGGTGAGACGGTGCTCGGGTCCGACCTGGTCGTCCACCCGGGGGGCAAGGGAGCCAACCAGGCGGTCGCCGCCGCCCGGTTGGGGGCGCGTACGGCCCTCCTCGCCCGGGTCGGCAACGACGACCACGGCCGTCTGCTGCTCGACTCGATGCGGGACGCCGGCGTCGACACGGTGGGTGTCCTGGTCGGCGGGGCGCCCACGGGGGTCGCGCTGATCACGGTGGACCCGTCCGGCGACAACAGCATCGTGGTGTCACCGGGTGCCAACGCACGGCTGGTCCCCGGGGACGTCCGGGCCGCCGGGAGCCTGTTCCAGGCGGCCCGGGTGGTTTCGGCGCAGCTGGAGATTCCGCTCGAGTCGGTCGTGGAGGTCGTACGGAACCTGTCTCCCGAGGGCCGGTTCGTCCTGAACCCGTCGCCGCCGCGCCCCTTGCCGCGTGAAGTGCTGGCGGCCTGCGACCCGTTGATCGTGAACGAGCACGAGGCCCGGGTCATCGCCGGTGCGGACGCCGAGCTGGGCGACTCGCCGGAGGACTGGGCGAAGACGCTGCTGGCGCTGGGGCCGCGCTCGGTCGTCATCACGCTGGGCGCGGAGGGCGCGCTGATCGCCGTACGGGCCGGGGAGCGGGTGCGGGTGCCGTCGGTACCGGTGGACGCCGTGGACACGACGGGGGCGGGCGACGCGTTCACCGCCGCGCTGGCCTGGCGGCTGGGCGCGGGCGAGTCGTTGGCCGAGGCGGCGGCGTACGCGGCCCGGGTGGGCGCCGCTGCGGTGACGCGCGCGGGCGCCCAGGAGTCGTTCCCGACGGCAGAGGAGGTCGACGCGCTGTGAAGCGGGGCGGAATCCTGAACCGTCATCTCGCGGGCGCGCTCGCCGAGTTGGGCCACGGTGACGGGGTGCTGGTGTGCGACGCCGGGATGCCGATCCCGGCCGGGCCGCGCGTCGTCGACCTTGCCTTCCGGGCCGGGGTGCCGTCCTTCGCGGAGGTCCTCGACGGGTTGCTGGCCGAGCTGGTGGTGGAGGGCGCGACGGCGGCGACGGAGGTACGGGAGGCGAATCCGGGGGCGGCGAAGCTGCTGGAGGGGCGCTTTCCCGGCCCCGACCTCACGCTCGTCACGCACGAGCGGCTCAAGAAGCTGTCGGCGGGGGCACGGCTGGTCGTACGGACGGGGGAGGCTCGGCCGTACGCGAATGTGCTGCTGCGGTGCGGGGTCTTTTTCTGAGGTGGTCTTCTTCTCCGGGGCCTGGGCCGGTTCAGCCGGCCGTGCGGGTGAAGGTCACGTGTGTGACTCCGGTGGGTGAGGAGGTGGCCTCGACCTGGTAGTCCTTCTCGAGGTCCTCCAGGCCGTCCCAGAGGCGTACTCCCCGGCCGAGCAGGACCGGGACGACCACGGTGTGCAGGTGGTCGATCAGTCCGGCGGCGAGGAAGTCACGGACCACGGTGGGGCCGCCGCCGATGCGCACATCCTGGCCGCCCGCCGCATCGCGGGCCGTCTCGAGCGCCTGGGCGGGTGACGTGTCCAGGAAGTGGAACGTCGTACCGCCCTCCATCTCGATCGAGGGGCGCGGGTGGTGGGTGAGGATGAAGGTGGGGGTGTGGAAGGGCGGGTTGGGACCCCACCAGCCTTTCCACTCCGGGTCCTTGTGCCAGCCGGGCGGGCCGAACTTGCCGGCGCCCATGATCTCGGCACCGATCCCGGGGGCGAACTGCTGGGCGAAGGCGTCGTCGACGCCACCGGTCCCGCCGGGTGAGCCGGTCATCTCGTGCCAGAACCGGGTGGTGAACATCCACTGGTGCAGCCGCTCACCGGCGTGACCGAACGGCGCGTCGAGGGACTGGCCCTCGCCGGTGCCGAAGCCGTCGAGCGAGATGGTGAAGTTGTGGACGCGGGCGAGTGACATGGGTGGGGCTCCGTAGCTCGGGCTGGGGCTGGGGCTGGGGCTGGGTGAACTTCGCTGATTCTTTCCTATGAGAGGGGGCCCGGATCAGTCTTCGCGGCGTCGACGCGCGAGATGGACGGTGATGTCGGCGGTCATGTCGACCGTGTCCGGCAGTACCCGCGCGATCTGCCGGAACACCTGGTCCCGCTCCGGGGCTGACAGGACGAGATAGGCAGAGACAGTGGAGAGATGACCGACGTAGTCGCGAGCGCTCACCGTCACGCGCCGTTCGATCACGGACTGCTGGACGTCGGTGAACCACTCGGACCGTTGCAGCTCCGTACCCGGCCACTGCATGTCGTGGTCCGGAGGCGTCCCGTCCGGGGACGGTATCTCGTCGCTCTCCAGGAACGGTGCTCGCGCCGCGCGAACGGCGTCCTCCACAGCAGGGTCGGCCAGCCGGAACGGCCCGCCGCACGAGGCGAACACTCCACCCGGCTCCAGCAGTTCGGCCACGCGGGACCACCGGCCCTCCGGGTTCGTCCAGTGCAGCGCCGCTGCCGCGTAGACCAGCCCGTACCGCTCACGCTCACCATTCGGTGGCAGGTCCTCGAACGCGGCTTGCACCGTCCTGACGTCCGTCGGCACGTGCTTGCGCAACTCGGCGAGCATGGAGGCGTCAGGCTCGGTAGCGGTGACCATGACCCCCCGCTGAGCGAACAGACGGGTCGCCTTGCCGGTCCCGGCGCCGATCTCGAGGGCGGTCCGAACCGTACGGCCCGCGTAGGCCGTCACCATGTCGAACAGCTCGCCGGGATACCCCGGCCGGAACCGTTCGTATGCTTCCGCCACTACTCCGAAACTCAGCGCACGAACCGACATGCCCAGCATCCTCACATGGGTGGGGCCGCCGGTGCGTGCGTCTTTTCGGGCGTCCGGACGCCGGCTCGGCAGCGGGCGTACAGCTCCAGCCTGCTTGCGAGGTGCCATTGCTTCGGCGGCCGGCGACACGTGGTTCCCACCGGCAGCCCGAACAGGGCCGCGTGGCCGTCGGCGCGGCACAGATAGCCTCCGCCAATGCAGCGGATTCAGCGAGCCGTCGGCGCGATCGTCGGCTCAGCGGTGGGTGACGCCCTGGGTGGCCCTTTCGAGTTCGGTCCCCATGGAGCGTTCTCCGCGCGGTTTCCGTCGCCTGGCGCTGGTGGCGAGATGTGCGGAGGCGGTGGCTGGGACCCCGGCGAGACCACTGACGACACGCAGATGGCCGTCCCCGTCGCGGAGTCACTGCTGGAGCTGGGCGGGCTGGGCACACGCACTCACGGAGAGCTACCTCACACTCATGGGCTTCGAGGACTCCGCACCGGTGGCCTACGTCGAAGGCTTCCTCACCGGTCATTTGAACTGAACACACCGTCTCCGACTCGTCCGCCCTCACCGGGTGGTTCAAGTCCAGTTACAGCGGCGGCAGTCAGGGCGAGTGCCTTGAGGTCGCCCGTGGCCACGCCGTTGTGCCCGTCCGGGACAGCAAGGCTGTCGCCGGTCCCGCGTTGGTGTTCTCGGTGGGGGGCTGGGCGGCGTTCGTCGGGGCGGTCAAGGACAGTGGCGTCGCCGTCTGAGGTCTCCGTCTACCCGAGTTCACCGCGCCGGAGGGCGGCCCTCATCTCGCTGAGCTTCGCTGTCGTTGCCGGGGTTTGCTCCTGTGCATGTTCAGCGAGTCGGAGGGCATCGTCGATCTCGCTGAGCTTGCTGGACGACAGGACGGCCGCCCTCTCCATCAGGTCGTCCCGGGACACGGTCGTCAGCCACGTGCACGGGGTGAAGCCTGGACGCCGGAACGCGAGCCGCAGCACGCCTTCGAACGGCAGCCCTTCAGCGGCGCCGACCGTCACTTCGATGCCCAGACCGCTGATGTCGAGGCCCGCCGGAGCGACGACCTGCATCACCTGGAACCCGGACGCGTCGTCTCCTGACAGCAGTACGACCAACCTCCGCTCGTCGAACTGGACCCACCAGACCTCGCCACGTCGCACATGCCCTCCGATGCAAACGATCACGGGGTTGCCGCAGTTCACAGCATAGACCGAGGGACGCTCCGCCCCCAGCCGTAAGACAGTTGAGAATGTCCCGCTCATTGTCTCGCTCCGGGCGTACGGGGGCCTTTGTGGATGCCAGGAATCTCTTCGACACCAGAATCACGGCCCGACTCGTTCGGCTTGAATGGGCGGTCGCGCTCGGTTTTTCCGGTGTTGCCGCTCTGACTCATCTTTCCGAGATCCGCTGGTGGCTTTTCGCTTCTCTTTTTCTCGTCATCGATCTCGTCGGGTACATACCGGGGGCCATCGCGTTTCGGCGGAGTCCTGACGGGCGCATCGGGCGCGGTTACTACGTCGCCTACAACCTCATGCACTCGCTGGTCACCTGGGCTGCCTTCGCGGGGTTGTGGAGCTGGCTGGTCGGGCTCGAATGGGCGCTGCTCGCGCTGCCTATTCACCTCATGGGCGACCGGGCCCTCTTCGGGAACTCTCTCAAACCCTTTGGGGTGTCCTTCGAACCCGCCGCCCATCCGGCCTTCGCTGCATTCCAGCGGGGCTACGAGGGGGAGGAGCGCGATGCCGTCCGCGTTTGAGCTGGTGTCCGCCCACGCCGACAATCCCAGTGCCTTTCTCGCCCTCAACAGCGGCAACGAGTTCTTTCTCGACGAACGTCATGACGGCGTCTGCGCCTTTCGGCCGGCGGGGCGGCACCTCCTCCAGCTCGGCGGTCCGTTCGCCTCCGACGGCGACCGTGCCGGGCTGCTGGATGCCTTTCTCGAGCGGGCCGCAGTTACGAAACGGCGCGTCATCGCCGTACAACTGCAGGCTGCTGATGCGCAGTTGTACGCGTCTCGCGGGTTCACCGTGAATCAGATCGGGGCCTCGTACGCCGTCGATCTGGCGCGGTTCACGTTGCGCGGGTCGCCGTTCGTGCGGCTGCGCAACAAGATCTCCCGGGCTCGGCGGGCGGGGGTCGAGGTCGCCGAGGTCGACCCCGCAGGCGCTTCGGGTGCTTCGGGTGCTTCGGGTGGCTCGGGTGAGCTCGATCTCATTGATCGTGAGTGGCTGCGTGGGAAAGGGAAGCACACGAAAGAGCTTCGCTTTCTCGTCGGGGAGCGGGGCGGGCCCGAGCAGAAGCATCAGCGTGTTTTCTGCGGTTCCGTCGACGGGCGCATGGTGGGGTACGTCTGCTACTCCCCCGCCTTCGGCTGTCGTCCGGGGTGGCTGCACGATCTCAGTCGGCGTCGCACCGACGCCCCACCCGGCACGATGGAACTCATCAACTCGACGGCGATCGAGCGGATGACCGGGGAGGGTGACAAATGGCTGCACTTCGGGTTCACGCCCTTCGTCGGGCTCGATCCCGCTCTCGAAGTTCCCGGCGCCAGTGGAACCGTGGCGCGTGTCCTGCGTTTTCTCTCTCAGCACGGTGAGCGGGTCTATCCCGCCGCCGCCCAGCTCGAATACAAGGAGAAATGGGCTCCACATGTCGTGCTGCCCGAGTACATCGCCTTCCAGGGAAAACGAGTCCGGCCGGGCGCGTTGTGGCGGCTCGGGCGGGAAACCAACGCTTTCTGACATCCCGGCAGACATCGGAAAAGCAGACATCGGAAAAGGAGTACACCGCACATGCGTGAAGTAATCGTCCAGGTGGTCGCCGAGGAACGCACGGCCCGTCAGGCGTACGACCTGATCTGCGACTTCCGCCGCTACCCCGAGCTGACCGACAAGGTGAACGAGGTCGTGGTACATCCGCCGGAAGCCGACGGGTCGCTGCGGTCGGACTGGAGTGTCATCTTCCGCAACGGGATGATGCGGTGGAGCGAGCTCGACCGGTTCGTCCCCGAGACGCTGACCGTCGAGTTCGAGCAGATCAAGGGCGACTTCGAGGTGTTCCGCGGCTCCTGGGCGTGCGAGGAGCGGGAGGAGGAGGGAGAGGGATCTGTCACTCTCGTCACCTTTCGGTCCGAATTCGATCTCGGCATCCCTTCCCTCGCGGAGATCCTCGACCCGGTCGCCGAGAGCACGTTGCGGGACAACATCCTGCGCATCCTCGAAGGGCTCATGGGCCGGGTGGTCCCCATGGCCCCGCTGAACCTCACCGCCGCCCGGCATGGCTGAACCGGTGTCGTCCCTCGCCACCCGGCCCGGTGTCGCCCAATGCCTGGACATGTACGCCAAGTTGGCGTCCGGCGTGTGCGTCGTGAGCACCCGGGGTGCCGCCGGGCCGCCGGTGTGCGCCACCGTGTCCTCGGCGGCGGCCGTCTCGGCGGCGCCGGCGCTGATGTCCCTGTGTCTGGCCAACGGCTCCCGTACCCTCGCCGCCCTCCGCGCCCACGGCTCCTTCGCCCTCCACGTTCTCGACGAACGGCACCGCCCCTGGGCCGAGCGCTGCGCCGACCCGCTCGCCTCCGCCACCGAGCGTTTCGGCGAGGAGCAGGCCGCGTACGTCCATGACGTGCCCGTCCGCACCGACGCCCTCGCCTGGTCCGTGTGCGCGGTGACCGACATACGGGCGTACGGCGACCACCATCTGGTCGTCGGCGAGGTGCTCGCCGCCCACACCGGCACCGGGCGCCCACTGCTCTGGTACGACCGGGGCTTCCATGGGCAGGGGGGCCATGCGTTTCGTGGGTGAGCGGCAGTCGCACGGCGACTCGTACGACCTATCCGTGGCTCCGCCGTGGCGCGGCTGGCCTCCCGATGATCGCCAACTCCCCTCCGTACGAGGCCTGGTGAGCGCCGATTTCACCGTCGTCGGCGGTGGACTGGCCGGCCTGTCCACCGCCTACCACCTGCTGCGGTACGCACCCGGCGCCGATGTCGCCGTCGTCGACGCCGGGCATCCGGGGGCGGGAGCCAGCGGCCACGGCACGGGACTCCTGGGGCCCCGGGCAGGTCCGCCCGTCGACCGCGCGATCCGCCGCCACGGCCCGGACGCTGCCCGTCGTATGCACCTGGCCAGCGAGGACGCGGTGGCCAGTGCCCTGGAGCTGTGCCGTGCCCTGGACGTTCCCGTGCGCACCGGCGAGCAGCTGGTCGTGGCCCGCTCACCGGAGGGGCTGGCCCGGCTCTCCGGACAGGCGGCGGCCTGTCGTGCCCTCGGCCTGGACGTACCGTCCCTGTCGGCGGCCGGGGTGCGTGAGCGCGTCGACGTGCCCTGTCAGGCGGGGCTGCTGTACCGGCGGGCGGCCACCCTCGACCCCGCCCAGCTCACCGCCGCCCTCGCGCGGGCCTGCGCGGCGGTCGGTGCCCGGTTGTACGGGCGTTCACCGGTCGTCGGCCGGTCCGGCACCGGTAGCGGTAGCGGTAGCGGTAGCGGCGGTACCCGGCTGCTCTTTCCGCGCGGTGAACTCCGTACCGGCGCCGGGGTGTTCGCCGTCAACGGCGGCGCCGGTGCCCTTGGCCTCCCGGTGGGCACGGTCGCCCCGCTGGAGGTGCACGCCATCGCCACCGAGCCGTTGAAGCCCGCGGCGCGTGAGGTGCTCGGGGAGGGGTCGGGGGCCTCGGTGGTCGATGCGGCTCGGCTGGCACCGTATTTTCGGCTGACGCCCGACGGGCGGTTGGTGGTCGGAGGTGGGCGGGCCTCGCTGCCGGGGGTGGTGGGCACCGCGAGGGCGCGGCGGGACGACAGGGCCCGACTCGCGACCTGGGGGTGGCTCGTCGAGCGCGTACGCGGCCTGCATCCGCTTCTTGCCGACATCCGCGTCACGCATCGGTGGACCGGCCGGATCGGTGTGACCCTCGACGACATGCCCGTGGTGGGGCCGGTCGCCGACGCGCCGGGGATGTGGTTCATCGGGGGGTGCGGTGGTCATGGGCTGGCCCTGTCCATCGCCCACGGGGCCTATGTGGCACGGCAGTTGGCGGGTGGTTGGGAGGGTGGCTGGGAAGGCGCGGGCGGCCCCTCCCTGCCGTGGCATCGGTCGGCCGCTCCCACGCTCCCGCTCGGTGGTGTGGGGCGGGTGGTACTGCGTCGGTATCTCGAGCGGCTCGATCGCGGGGTACGGAAAACGGCGTGAACCGCGAAAGACGACACCTGCCCCAATTCGGCGCGAATCCGTACGAGGGACGTCGGCGCGAGGGATCGTAAAACCTGGTGGAGACCGAGAGGGACGAGCGAGAATCGAGGGGGAGCCCATGCCCGGCACGAACACCCTGACCAGAGGTCCCTACCAGCTGCTGCAGGACAACTTCCGGCGCCCGGCGGGTGCACCGGGTGCCCTGGTCGGGCATCTGATGACCGTGCAGCATCGGGGGCTCACCCAGTGGTCGGCGGAACATCTCGATGTCCGCCGCACCCATCATGTGCTCGACCTCGGCTGCGGCAGCGGCATGGCCGTCGAACTGCTCGCCCGGCGCGCCGAGTTGGGCTTCGTCGCGGGACTCGACCACTCCCCCACCATGGTCCGCCAGGCGGTGCGGCGCAACGCCGACGCCGTCGGCCGGGGGCGGGTCGCCATCCGGCAGGGCGATGTTGGTCAACTGCCTTATGGGGATGGCGTGTTCGACCGTGTCAGTGCCGTCGAGACGTTCTACTTCTGGCCCGATCCGCTGCGCGGACTCGCCGAGGCGTACCGAGTCCTCAAGCCTGGCGGCCAGTTGGCGGTCACCTTGGAGATGAGCCGGGAGGCGGCCACCGTACCGACGCTCACCCAACGGCTGTTCGGGCGGCGCTTCACCGAGCGGTCCGAGCGGGACGGGCTGCGCATCCTGTCAGGTGCCGAACTCGTGGCGATGCTCGATGTCGCCGGGTTCAAGGACACCCGGTTCGTCGCCGAGCCCCGCCGTTCCCTCGGCTGGGTCTGCGCCCTCGGCAGCAAATGAGCACCCCGGTGAGCAGCCGGATGGCTCCCGAGGTGCCGGGGCTGCCCGTGCTCGGCAGCGTGCTCGACTTCCGGCGGGACATCCTCGCCGCGATGCGCGCGGGCTGGCGGGAGGGCGGCGACCTCGTCCGCTACCGGCTCGGGCCCGTCTCCGTGCACGGGGTGTCCAGCCCGGAGCTGGCCGGCGAGGTGCTGACCGACAGCGCCGCCTACGGCAAGCTCGGGCCCGACAACCCGCTGCGCCTGGTGCTCGGCGAGGGCCTGCTGACCGGCGACGACCACGAGAGCTGGCTCACCAACCGGCGCATGATGCAGCCGATCTACGGCAAACAGGCCCTCACCTCCATGTTCCGTACGATGGCCGGCTCGGTCGAGGACCAGCTGACCCACATGGCGGTCACCTACCGCACCGGGGACGCCGTCGACCTGCACACCGAGTTGATGCGGGTGACGCTCGACATCGTCAGCCGGTGCATGTTCAGCACCGACATCACCGAGGGGCTCGGTGAACTCGGGCCGGACGCCGTGGACGTGGCGATCAACTTCGCGTTCGACCGGCTCCAGAACCCGTTCAGCCCGCCCACGCACTGGCCGACCCCGCGCAACCGGCGGTTCCGGGAGGTCATGGACGGCATCGACGCCCTGATCGGCCGTATCATCCGCGAACGCCGGGCCGAGGCGGCAGCGGCGGCGACGGCAGGGGCAGCGGCGGGAGAGCTCGGGCGCGTCCGGCGCGGTGATCTGCTGGACATGCTGCTCGACGCCCGGGACGAGGACACCGGACTGGGCATGGACGACCGCCAGCTGCGCGACGAGGTGATCACTACCTTCGCCGCCGGCCACGAGACGACCGCCGTCACCCTCAGCTGGACCTTCTACCTCCTCTCCCGCCACCGTGACGTCCTGGCTGCGGTGCAGCGCGAGGTCGACGGCGCCCTCGGCGGACGGCTGCCCACCGTCGAGGACCTGGCCGCCATGCCGTACACACTGCGGGTCTTCGAGGAGTCGCTGCGGATGTACCCGTCGGCGCCGATCGTGCCCCGACTGACCCTGAAAGACGTCGAGTTGGGCGGACACCTCGTACCGGAGGGCTCACGTGTCCTGGTCAACCTGCACAACATCCACCGCCATCCGGCCCACTGGCCCGACGCCGAACGCTTCGACCCCGATCGTTTCGACCCCGATCGATTCGCCCCCGACCGGTTGCGCGTCCAGCAGGGAGCCGGGCGGGCGAAACGGCATCGGTTCGCCTATCTGCCCTTCGGCGCGGGGCCGCATCTGTGCATCGGCAAGCACTTCGCCCTCATGGAGGCACATCTCCTGCTCGCCGCGCTGCTGCAACGCTACGAGTTCCGGCATGTCCCGTCCCACCGGGTCGTCGACCACGCCACGATCACCCTGCGCCCCCGCTACGGCATGGTGATGACCCTGCACGACCGCCGCCCACGACACCACTCCTGACAACCCCACACGCCCGACTCCCGTCCACAGCAACGCATTTGGAGCCTCTGATGGTGACGCGCCAGGACGATCCGCACACCCTGCCGCTCAACACGGTCCAGTACGACCCGGCCCGGCCTCAGGGCCACTACGAGAGCTTCTACCAGCGCGGGAACCATCCGACCGAGCCGCGCGCCTTCTGGATCCGCTACACCGTCTTCAGTCCGGCCGGGATGCCGGAGGCGGCCATCGGTGAGCTGTGGGCGGTGTACTTCGACGGGGTGACCGGCCGGCACGTGGTCGCCAAGGAGGAGTATCCGATCGCCGAATGCGACTTCCGGCGCGGGGCGTTCGGCGCGCGGGTCGGCGACCGGGTGCTGGAACCGGGCCGCCTCAAGGGCGAGGCGAACGGCCCCAACGGCGCTGTCGGCTGGGACCTGGCCTACGAGGGCACCGAACCGCCGCTGTTCCTGCTGCCGCAGAAGATGTACGCCGGTGGCTTCCCCAAGGCCAAGAGCCTGGTCGGGATGCCGCTGGCCCGCTTCGACGGCTCGCTCACGGTCGACGGCGAGACGGTCGAGGTGGACGGCTGGACGGGCAGCCAGAACCACAACTGGGGGAGCCAGCACACCGATTACTACGCGTTCGGGCAGGTCGCCGGGTTCGACGACGCCCCGGACAGCTTCCTGGAGATCGTCACCGCCCGCGCGAAGATCGGGCCGGTACGGACACCGATGGCCACCTTCCTCGTCCTGCGCCACGACGATCGCGAGTACCAACTCGTGTCGATGCGGCGGGCGTTGACGGCGAAGGCCCAATTCGGTTACTTCCACTGGGACTTCAGCACGGGCGACGAAACCGTGACCGTCAACGGGCGGTTTCTGGCGGCTCGGGAGCAGTTCGTCGGGCTCAATTACTACAACCCGCCCGGCGGCATCAAGCACTGCCTCAACACCAAGATCACCAGCTGTGAGCTGGAGGTGCGCAACAAGGTGACCGGGAAGGTGGACCGGCTGCGCACCGAACACCGCGCCCTGATGGAGATCCTCACCGACGACCGCTCGCACGGAATCGAGATCCGTGCGTGAGGATCGCGTGAGGATTCCGCGACAACTGTCCGCGCCCGGTGCCATTGCTCCACCGGGCGCGGACGGTCACGCCCGCACGGATGGCCGTGCCTGCGCGTAGTACGGCCGTACCCCCGTGGACGGCCGTACGACGCGGAGGACCGTGCCGTTACGCCGCGTGCTCCACGAACCGTGCCGCGGTCTCCGCGAGCACCTCGCGTCCGTCGCGGGCCCACAGGCCGTCGTTGAACAGCTCGACCTCGATGGGTCCGGTGTAACCGGCGGCCTCGACGTACGCCTTCCACTCGCGCATGTCGATCGAGCCGTCGCCGATCTGACCGCGGCCGTTGAGGACTCCCTCGGGCAACGGCGTTGTCCAGTCGGCGAGTTGGAAGGTGTGGATACGGCCACCGGCGCCGGCGCGGGCGATCTGCGCGGGCGCGTTGTCGTCCCACCAGATGTGGTACGTGTCCACCGTGACGCCGACCTGCTGGGCGGGGAAGCGCTCCGCGAGGTCGAGGGCCTGGGCGAGCGTCGAGACCACGCAGCGGTCGGACGCGTACATGGGGTGCAGCGGCTCGATGGCCAGGCGGACGCCGTGGCTCTCGGCGTACGGGCCCAGTTCGGCGAGCGCGTCGGCGATGCGCTCCCGGGCGCCGTGCAGGTCCTTCGAGCCGGCCGGGAGGCCGCCCGAGACCAGGACCAGGGTGTCCGTGCCGAGCGTGGCCGCCTCGTCGATCGCCCTGCGGTTGTCGGCCAGGGCCTCCGCGCGTTCGGCCGGGTCGATGGCGGTGAAGAAGCCGCCCCGGCACAGGGTGGTGACGGCGAGGCCAGCGTCGCGGAGCAGCTTCGCCGTCGCCTCGACGCCGTACTCCTGCACCGGCGCCCGCCACAGGCCCACCCCGGGGACGCCCAACTCGAGGCAGGCGTCGGCCAGTTCGGGCAGGGAGAGCTGCTTGACGGTCATCTGGTTGATGGAGAAACGGGACAGGTCGCCGCTCACTGGGCCACTCCGTACAGGGACAGCAGGTTCTTCATCCGCTCCTCGGCCAGCTTCGGGTCCGGGAACAGGCCCAGTCCGTCGGCGAGTTGGTAGGCGCGGGCGAAGTGCGGGAGGGAACGGGCCGACTGGAGGCCGCCGACCATGGTGAAGTGCGACTGGTGGCCGGCCAGCCAGGCCAGGAAGACCACGCCCGTCTTGTAGAAGCGGGTCGGCGTCTGGAAGAGGTGGCGGGACAACTCGACCGTGGGGTCGAGGAGTTCACGGAAGCCGGCCGTGTCTCCGGTGTCGAGGACGCGTACCGCCTGTGCCGCCAGCGGGCCCAGCGGGTCGAAGATGCCGAGGAGGGCGTGACTGAACCCCTGCTCGTCGCCCGCGATCAGCTCGGGGTAGTTGAAGTCGTCGCCCGTGTAGCAGCGCACGCCCTGCGGGAGGCGGCGGCGGATGTCGATCTCGCGCTGGGCGTCGAGGAGGGACACCTTGATGCCGTCGACCTTGTCGGGGTGCGCGGCGATGACGTCGAGGAAGGTGTCGGTCGCCGCGTCGAGATCGCTCGAGCCCCAGTAGCCCTCGAGCGCCGGGTCGAACATCGGGCCGAGCCAGTGCAGAATCACCGGCTCGGTGGCCTGGCGCAGCAGATGGCCGTAGAGGTCGAGGTAGTCCTCGGGGCCCGTGGCCGCCGCTGCCAGCGCCCGGGACGCCATCAGGATCGTCCGGGCGCCCGACTCCTCGACGAGGGCGAGCTGCTCCTCGTACGCCTTGCGGATGTCCGCCAACGAGGCGCCGGGGTCGGTCAGTTGGTCGGTGCCGACGCCGCAGGCGATGAGGCCGCCGACCGACTTGGCCTCGGCGGCCGACCTGCGGATGAGTTCCGCGGCGCCCGCCCAGTCCAGGCCCATGCCGCGCTGGGCGGTGTCCATGGCCTCCGCCACGCCGAGGCCATGTGACCAGAGGTGGCGGCGGAAGGCGAGGGTCGCGTCCCAGTCGACGGCGGCCGGCGAGTCCGGGGACACGTCGGCGTACGGGTCGGCGACGACGTGGGCCGCCGAGTAGACCGTACGGGAGGTGAAGGGGGTGCCCGCGGTGACGGCGAGGGGGGTGGCGCGAGGCTCGTAGGCCCGCAACACGCCTGTGGCGTCCGGGAGTTGGATGGTCACAGCGAGATCTCCGGCACGTCGAGGCGGACGCCCTCGGCCGAGGACTTCAGGCCCAGTTCGGCGAGCTGGACACCGCGGGCGCCGGCCAGCAGGTCCCACTGGTAGGGCGCGTCGGCGTAGACGTGCTTGAGGAACAGCTCCCACTGGGCCTTGAAGCCGTTGTCGAACTCGGTGTTGTCCGGGATCTCCTGCCACTGGTCGCGGAAGGAGTAGGTCGCCGGGATGTCCGGGTTCCAGACCGGCTTGGGCGTCGAACTGCGGTGCTGGACACGGCAGTTGCGCAGACCGGCGACCGCCGAGCCCTCCGTGCCGTCGACCTGGAACTCGACCAGCTCGTCACGGTTGACCCGTACCGTCCAGGAGGAGTTGAACTGGGCGATCGCGCCGCCCTCGAGCTCGAAGATGCCGTAGGCGGCGTCGTCGGCCGTGGCGTCGTACGGCTTGCCGTTCTCGTCCCAGCGCTGCGGGATGTGGGTGGCGGTGAGGGCCTGGACGGACTTCACGCGGCCGAACAGCTCGTGGAGCACGTACTCCCAGTGCGGGAACATGTCGACAACGATGCCACCGCCGTCCTCGGCACGGTAGTTCCAGCTCGGGCGCTGGGCCTCCTGCCAGTCGCCCTCGAAGACCCAGTAGCCGAACTCGCCCCGGATGGAGAGGATGCGGCCGAAGAAACCGCCGTCGATGAGACGCTTGAGCTTCAGCAGGCCCGGCAGGAACAGCTTGTCCTGGACGACGCCGTGGCGCACACCGGCCGCGTTCGCGAGACGGGCCAGCTCCAAGGCGCCCTCGAGGCCGGTGGCGGTGGGCTTCTCCGTGTAGATGTGCTTGCCCGCCGCGATCGCCTTCCTGATCGACTCCTCGCGGGCCGAGGTGACCTGCGCGTCGAAGTAGATGTCGACGGTCGGATCGGCGAGGACCGCGTCGACGTCCGTGGAGACGTTCTGCGGGTCCAGGCCGTGCTGCTCGGCGAGCACCTTCAGCGCGTGCTCGCGGCGGCCCACCAGGATCGGTTCCGGCCACAGCACGGTGCCGTCGCCGAGGTCGAGGCCGCCCTGCTCGCGCAGCGCGAGGATCGAGCGGACCAGGTGCTGGCGGTAGCCCATGCGCCCGGTCACGCCGTTCATGGCGATACGCACCGTCTTGCGTGTCACGTCATTCCCTTCGTAGGTGCCACAGGGGGCGGGGTACGCGGTGTCGCGCCGCGTACGCCCGGTTGGAGAGCCGCCCCCGGCAGCCCCACTGGCAAGCGTCACAGCAAGCGCTTTCTATCTAGGAAGAAGCTAGCCTCTGTGCAGCGGTCTGGACAAGAGCACAGAGGCGCCGAATTGTTCGAGGGGGCGAACAACGAGGGGGAAAGGTCATAGGGTCTGCATCGGTATGGACCTGAAGACGCAAAATACGACAACTTACAGCACCTCGATAGACGACAACGTGATGGACGACCATGCGTATGACGGCTATGCGTTGGACGGCCACGCGATGGGCGGCCACGCCATGGACGGCCACGCGATGGACCGCCACGCGATGGACCGCCACGCGATGGGCGGCCACGCGATGGGCGGCCATGCGATGGGCGGCCATGCGATGGGCGACAACGTGATAGACGACCATGCGATGGACGGCCACGCGATGGGGGACCGCGCGAGGGACACCCACGCGATGGACGCCTACACGATGGACGACAACGCGATGGACGCCCACACGATGGACGCCTACGCGGAGGACTACATGCTGCGCGACCGGAGGACGACGAGATGACGGTGACCCTGGCGGACGTGGCAGCCCGCGCGCAGGTCTCGCCCGCGACGGTGTCGCGCGTACTGAACGGGAACTATCCCGTGGCCGCATCGACCCGCGAGCGGGTACTGCGAGCCGTGGACGAACTGGACTACGTGCTCAACGGGCCCGCGAGCGCGCTCGCCGCGGCCACGTCCGACCTCGTCGGGATCCTCGTCAACGACATCGCCGACCCCTTCTTCGGGATCATGGCGAGCGCCATCCAGTCGGAGGTCTCGGGCCCGGGCGGACGCGCGGGCGGCGAACGGCTGGCGGTCGTGTGCAACACGGGGGGCTCGCCGGAGCGCGAGCTGACGTACCTCACCCTGCTGCAGCGGCAGCGGGCGGCGGCGGTCGTACTGACCGGGGGCGCGGTGGAGAACGAGCCGCACCTCGCGGCCGTCTCGGCGAAGCTGCGGCGGCTCGCGGACGCGGGTACGAGGGTGGTGCTGTGCGGGCGTCCGCCGGCGCCGGACACCTCGGCGATCGCCCTGACCTTCGACAACCGCGGGGGCGGACAGGAATTGACCGAACACCTGATCGGGCTTGGGCATCGGCGGCTCGGGTACATCGCGGGCCCGGAGGAACGGACCACGACGCGGCACCGGCTGGAGGGTCACCGGGCGGCGCTGGCGCTCCACGGCATCGAGGAGGATCCCCGGTGGACCGTCCACGGACGGTACGACCGGCGGTCCGGGTACGAGGCCACGCTGGAGCTGTTCCGCCGGGACCCGTCGCTGACGGCCGTCGTCGCCGCGAACGACTCCGTCGCGATCGGGGCGTGCGCGGCGCTGCGGGAGTCGGGGCGGCGGATCCCGGACGATGTGTCCGTTGCCGGGTTCGACGATCTGCCGTTCAGTGTGGATGCGGTGCCTTCGCTGACTACGGTGCGGTTGCCGTTGTCGGAGGCGGGGGCTCGGGCGGGGCGGATCGCTATGGGGCGGGAGGAGCCGCCGCCTGGGGGGATCGCTACGGCTCGGGGGGAGTTGATGGTTCGGGGGTCTTCGGGGGTGCCTCGGGGGTAGGGGGGTGTGGGGGGTGGGGGTGTTTTTTCGCCCCCGCCGCCCCTACCCGTCCCATCCCGTTCCGGGGGGATCCGGCTCGATGCGCGCCCGCCGCCTGGCCCGCGAGTACGCCCGCCACCACCTGGGCAGACCGGCGGGGCGCGCGGTGGCGCAGTAC
>NZ_JBEYVP010000039.1:0-108132 GCF_040644035.1 Streptomyces sp. NPDC047042
TCACGAGCGCACTACCGGGAACCGACGAGCGGCCCGCGGGAACATTCCGTGAGCGGATCACACCCCGACGGGAACATTCCGTGAGCGCTGACACTGCTCCAGCAGGCTGGGCGCGGTCGCCCGGATCGCTATGGCCATCCGCCTTTCGAGCCCGGTGGCTTCGTGTCGAAGCTGCACGACGCGCTGTGCCAGCAGCCGCAGTGTGAAGACCGCCGTGTCGGCTGCAGGGTTGCCCTCGCGGGTGTCGGCCAGTTCTGCGCACCGGCGGAGCAGTCGCGAATTCGAGAGCGGCTTCAGCTCCTCGCGTAGGGCGGACGGAGCGCCGACCCGGTCGCGCTCGGCAAGTGTGCCGTCCAGGAGGACGAAGGCCGCATCGACCTCGCGCAGGACCTTCAGCAGACCCGGCGCCCGCTCTCGCGCTGGAGCGGCAACGCTGAAGAAGCTCACTGATTGCCGACGCCCTACACGGTTGAGGAGAAGAACCATCCGGGTCTGTACGCCCAGGTCAGGAAGCTACTTCCGTGGCGGCGCATCCCGCTCGGGCATGTGTGGTGGCTGAGCCTGTCCGTGTGCGCAGACTGACCGACCAGGAAGGTCAGAAGCTGCAGCAGATCGTGCGCCGGGGAAGCACCAGTTCGGTGCGGTACCGGCGCGCGATGGTGCTGCTGGCTTCGGCTGGCGGCAACCGGGTGCCGGTGATCGCGCAGCTGGTGCAGGCCGACGAGGACACTGTCCGGGATGTGATCCACCGCTTCAAAGAGATCCTCCTGGGCTGCCTGGACCCTCGGTGGGCGGGAGGCCGTCCCCGCCTGCTCAGCACTGACGACGAGGACTTCGTCATCCCACCACCCGCCCGACCAAGCTGGGGCAGCCCTTCACCCGCTGGTCCATCCGCAAACTCGCCGCCTACCTGCGGAAAGTGCACGGCCGCGTGATCCGGATCGGCCGGGAGGCGTTACGGTGCCTGCTCGCCCGCCGGGGCGTCACCTTCCAGCGCACCAATACGTGGAAGGAGTCGCCTGACCCCGAGCGCGACGCCAAGCTGGACCGCATCGAGGAGGTGCTGGCGCGCTTCCCGTACCGTGTCTTCGCGTTCGACGAGTTCGGGCCGCTCGGCATCCGGCCCACCGCCGGATCGTGCTGGGCCCAGCAGGGCCGGCCCGAGCGGCACCCCGCGACCTACCACCGCACCCACGGAGTGCGCTATTTTCACGGCTGATACTCGGTCGGCGACGGCACCCTGTGGGGCGTCAACCGCAGGAAGAAGGGCACCGCGAAGACGCTGGCCGCGCTGAAGTCGATCCGGACCGCCCGCCCGGACGGCGCCCCGATCTACGTGATCCCGGACAACCTGTCCGCCCACAAGGGCGAGCAGATCCGGTGCTGGGCGAAGAAGAACCGGGTCGAGCTGTGCTTCACCCCGATCGAGGCCAACTTCGGACCGCTGCGGCAGTTCACCGTCGCCAACTCCCACCACCGCAACCACACCATCCAGACTCGGTCCCTGCATGCCTACCTGCGCTGGCGCAACACCAACGCCCGCCACCCGGACCTCCTCGCGGCCCAGCGCAAGGAACGTGCCCGGATCCGCAGCGAGAAGGGCATCCGCTGGGGCGGCAGACCCATCGCCGCCGCGGCCTGAACGAACGAACAGCACAGCCGCACCACAACCTGCCTTGCGAGGAGCTCCACATGGACCACCAAAACGTTCAGGCCGCCGTGGCGGAGATGCTGGAGGTACTGGGGCCTCGCATGGGCGAGGACTGGACGGTTCCGGCCGGCCCGCTGGAGTGGAGCTGCCGGCAGACGGCCGCGCACATCGGCCACGACCTGCTGGCCTACGCGGGTCAGCTCGCCGCGAACCCGGCCGACGCCTACCTCCCCTTCGATCTGCGCGTGGGACCTACCGCCTCGCCTGCCGAGGTGCTGCAGGTGGCCGCCGCCTGCAGCGGGCTACTCGGCAGCGCGCTCGCGACCGCCGACCGGTCCTTGCGGGCCTGGCACTGGGGCCCGTACGACCCGACAGAGTTCGCGGCGATGGGCGTCGCCGAGGTCCTGCTGCACACCCACGACATCACCCGCGGACCGGGCGTGGACTGGCTGCCGCCGGCACCGCTGTGCGCGGGCGTGCTCGACCGGCTGTTCCCCGACGCCCCGCCCGGCGAGCCCGTCCGAGTACTGCTGTGGTGCACCGGACGCGGGGACCTGGACGGTCTGCCCCGCCGGACGTCGTGGGTGTGAAAGGCGGCGCGGCTCGACTGAGCGCACTCAACTCGGTGAACCTATGCGGCCACAGCACTAGCCATTCGGCCTTCCGAAAGGGCGACTCCAAGGTCCGTACCGGGACCCTGCCCCGTGCCATGGCTTCTCTGCACAACCCACCATCGGAGTTCTCGATCCCACGTGACGGACCCAGACCGATCTCGATCATGCAATCGCCCTGGGGCGCGCTGCCCGCTCCGGCCGACCCCGTGAGAACCTCCGGCCGGCGCCGCCCGATCGCCCAACCGGCGTCAGGGCATGTAGAAGTCCTTGGGCAGGGCTTCGGCCGCGAGGATGTTCTCCCGGGAACGCTCGATCAGGCTGGCGTTGGTGTGCTCGGCGACCTGTCCCAGGTCGATCCCGTAGTACTTCCGTCGCGCATAGACCCACCCCTCCAGAGCGGCCCTTGTCTTGAGCATGATGGGCAGATAAATCAGGTCGTCCACTGGTCCGGGAGATGTCTCCAGGTAGCCGGATACATAGGGCTCCCAGTCTGTTTCCTCCTCCAGGAAACTCAGTGTCGCGGCAAGGTCGAACACATGAGGAGCGTGCATCACCTCGCCCCAGTCGAGGAGACCCACCCGGTCGCCGTCGAAGCGGAACTCAGTCAGCCGTGGATCGCAATGTATTATCCCGTCCGACAGTGTTTTCGGCGTGGCGTCAAAACCTTCGCGGATGGCTTTCTGAATCCAGTCGAGTCCATCCAGGAAGGGTTGATCCGCGAGCGCCCAGTCCATCTGATTCCACGCCATCGTCTGCGGCAGCGGGGGGACGTCGCGCAGAGCGGCGTGGATGCGGCCGAGAGTCCGGCCCGCCTGTGCCAGCTCTGCGGGATTCTCGGGGTCTGTGGGCCGACCGGCGACATATTCGAGCAGAGCCCAGCACCAGTCGCCGTGCTCGACGACGATCTTGCCGTCAAGGGCCGGACGGGGAGCACCAGACGGAATACCCGCCCGCTCCGACATTTCCGCTGCACGCAGGCCGGATTCGAATTTGATCTGCTGTTCCTTGGGTACGGCTTTCAGAACCGCACGTTCACCGTTACCCTCAAGCAGCCAAGTATACGAGTTGTAGCCTATCTTCCAAGTGTCCTCGGGCCAGGGTACGACTGTGAAGTCCGGCCTGTTCCAGAAATGCAGGGGAAGTCGGTCTACGGCAGGAGCTTCAGGCAGGGGGTCAAATACTGGCATCGTCTTTCCAATCGCTGGTTTCTTCGTCTTCTTCCCAGTCCCGGCCACGATGGCATGGCGCCCGATGAATCCGCCCAGCGGCTCTCCAGGCCCATGCAACGCCTCAGTGTATTGCGGGGAACCCGAGCACGGGTAGGCAATCGGTCGATTATGTAATTTTAGCGGTGCCAAGACCGACTCTAGGGGTGATTAGGGGGGTAATTCTCGGAGGTCGGTTGATTAACTATCAAGCGATCTACCCCATGACAGAGGGAGAAAGCCGCTTCGGCGGACCTCCGGCCCCACAGGGAGTTGCTGTTTCGTGGCACAGGGCACTGATCAGATGGTTGTCGTCGGAATCGCGCACGGCCAGGAGTCCGATCCGGTCCTGTCTGTCGTCTGGAGGGCCGTCGAGGACTCCGGAGTAGTGCCGTCGTCCTCCCGCCGGGTGGTGGTGTTCGCCGAGCCGGACGCGGAGTACCAGACGGCCGGGGACCCGGTCTCTGCCCTGGAGATCCGCTCGCCGAAAACTGCAACTCCGTTCGACAGCGCCGAGAAGTGCCTGCGCGGCGAACGCCCGGCGATGGTGGTCTCGTACGACAGAACCGACGGCAAGTCCCACGCTGTCGCACTTGTCTTGGGGACGCCGTCGGCCGAAAACTACGGGCCGGTTCCCCTGGCCGCCGGGAAACGGTCGGCGTGGCTGCGGGCACTCTCCCCGCGCTTGCGTACAAGCGCGTCAGCACCTCACTCCCCCGACTCGGGGGTACCGCTGCTGCTCTCCGGCCACAGCGTGAGCGCACTGAGGTCCCGCGCGGGTGAGCTGGCCGAGCATCTGCGGCGCCGTCCCGAGGTCTCCCTGCGCGACACCGCGTTCACCCTGGCCACCGCTTGTACCGTCTGGCCGCACCGCCATCTGATCACGGCGCGGGACAGGAACTCGGCCATCGGCGCACTGCGGGCCCTTGCCGCAGGAACGTCGGGCGACAGCATGGTGCACGGTGA
The DNA here is from genome assembly GCF_040644035.1 of Streptomyces sp. NPDC047042. Classification (NCBI taxonomy): domain Bacteria; kingdom Bacillati; phylum Actinomycetota; class Actinomycetes; order Kitasatosporales; family Streptomycetaceae; genus Streptomyces; species Streptomyces sp. NPDC047042. The sequence continues at coordinate 4,437 of NZ_JBEYVP010000039.1, forward strand.
GTCCGGACCGGGCAGCGCTGTCTTCGTCTTCCCCGGCCAGGGCGCCCAGTGGCTCGGCATGGGCGCTGAACTGGCCGCGACGGCACCGGTCTTCCGGGAGAAGCTGGCCGAGTGCGCAGACGCGTTGCGGCCCTTCGCCGGATTCGACCCCAACGAGGTACTGTCGGGCGCGGTCTCGCTGGACCGTGTGGAAGTGATCCAGCCCGCCCTGTTCGCCGTCATGGTCTCGCTGGCGGAACTGTGGCGGTCGAACGGCGTCACGCCGGCCGCCGTCGTGGGACACAGTTTCGGCGAGATCGCGGCTGTGACCGCTGCGGGCGGCCTGTCCCTGTCGGATGGCGCCCGGTTGGTCTGCGCGGTCAGCAAGGCGTTGGCCCGCCTCCAGGGGCAGGGCGACATGGTCGCCGTGTCCCTGCCCGCTGGGCGGACGGCCGAACTGATCGCCGAGTGGGGTCTGGACCTGCACGTCGCTGTCGTCAACGGTCCGAACGCGACGGTCGTGGCCGGGTCCGGCGAAGCCGGCGCCACCATGTTGGACCGGCTGCGTGCCCAGGGCGTGCGTGCCCGGCTACTGCCCATCAACATCGCCGGGCACTCGCCATACATGGAGCCCATCCACGAGTACCTGGTGCGGGAAGCGGCTGCGGTCCGGCCTCGTGCCACGGAGATCCCGGTCTACACATCGACCACGCCCCGTCCTCTTGACACCGGGAATCTGGACGCCGAGCACTGGTTCACCAGTCTGCGGGAGCCCGCCCGTTTTCAAGACGTCACCGAGACGCTGCTCAGCGAGGGTCACCGTGTGTTCGTGGAGATCAGTCCGCATCCGGTCCTGACCCTCTCCGTGGAAGAGACCGCCGCGCACATCGGTGAGGACGTGGTCGTCCTGGAGACGATGCGCCGTGACGACGCCGGACTCGACCGCCATCTGACGGCTCTGGCGACGGCCCATCTGAACGGTGTTGCCCCCGACTGGAATACCATCCTGCCGGGCGCCCGCCGCGTCACCCTCCCCTCCTACCCGCTGGCCTCGGTCGCGGCCGACGGGGACGACACGGCGGGCGTGGCCGGCCCCCTCGATCGGCTGCTGGGGTACGGCCCGGCGGAGCGGCTCACCGAGGCCGTACGACTGGTGACAGACTCCGTGGCCGCGGAACTGGCGCCATCCATCACGGTCACCGGCGCCGACGAGGCGTTCCGGTCCATGGGCGTCGACTCCGCGGGAGCACTGCGGATCCGTAATCGGCTGTGCGAGGTCACGGGTCTGCGGCTGCCCCCAACAGTCCTCTTCGACCATCCCACTCCGCGGGCGGTGGCGGAGCAAGTGATCCGGATATTGCTCGGCGACACCACCGAACCCGCCCCTGTCACCGTGCCCACGGCCGATCCGCAGGAGCCGGTCGCGATCGTCGGCATGGCCTGCCGCTACCCGGGCGGCGTGGCCTCCCCCGAGGACCTGTGGCGGCTGGTCTCCGACGAAGTCGACGCCATCAGCGAGTTCCCCGACAACCGCGGCTGGGACCTGGACAAGCTCTACGATCCCGACCCCGACCAACCGGGAACCTCCTACACCCGCCACGGAGGATTCCTCCACGACGCCGACCAGTTCGACCCCGGCTTCTTCGGCATGTCACCGCGCGAGGCCACGGCCACGGACCCACAACAGCGGCTGCTGCTGGAAACCGCCTGGGAGACCTTCGAGAACGCCGGGCTCGACCCGACGGCCCTCAAGGGCAGTCGTACGGGCGTGTTCGCGGGCGTCATGCACGACGACTACGCCACCCGCGTCGCCGACGCCCCGCAGGAGTTCGAGGGTTTCCTGTTGACCGGCAATTTGAGCAGTGTGGCCTCCGGTCGTATCGCGTACACCCTGGGCCTGGAAGGGCCCGCCGTCACCGTCGACACTGCGTGCTCCTCCTCTCTGGTCGCCCTGCACATGGCGGCCGGCGCCCTGCGGCAGGGCGAGTGCGACCTCGCGCTCGCCGGCGGCGCCACGGTGATGCCCGGCCCTTCCACTTTTGTGGAGTTCTCCCGGCAGCGCGGTCTGGCGGCCGACGGGCGGTGCCGGCCGTTCGCAGCATCCGCGAACGGCACCGCCTGGTCGGAGGGTGTTGGTCTGATCCTGCTGCAGCGGCTGTCGGACGCCCGGCGACAGGGCAACCGGGTCCTGGCCGTCCTGCGCGGATCGGCCGTCAACCAGGACGGGGCGAGCAACGGACTGTCCGCTCCGAACGGCCCCTCCCAGGAACGGGTGATCCGGCAGGCCCTGGCCAACGCAGGCCTGCGGTCCGCCGATGTGGACGCCGTGGAGGCGCACGGCACCGGTACCTCGCTCGGCGACCCGATAGAGGCGGGCGCGCTGCTCGCCACGTACGGACGGGACCGCCCCGCGGACCGGCCTCTGTGGCTCGGCTCACTGAAGTCCAACATCGGCCATACACAGGCCGCGTCGGGCATCGCCGGCGTCATCAAGAGCGTCGAGGCCATGTGGCACGGCGTCCTTCCGAAGACCCTCCACGTCGACGAGCCCACCCCGCACGTCGACTGGTCGGCCGGGGCCGTCCGGCTACTGACCGAGGCCCGGCCGTGGCCCAAACCCGACGGCCGACCTCGATGCGTCGGCATCTCGGCGTTCGGTGTCAGCGGCACCAACGCGCATGTCGTCATCGAGCAGGGCCCCGTCCCCATCGCCGAGCCCGAACCCGGCGAGGCATCGGGCACCGGTACCGCGGTGGCGTGGATCGTGTCGGGAGCGGACGAGGCGGCGCTGCGCGCCCAGGCCCGGCGGCTGCACGCCCAGCTGACCGAGCGCCCCGGACCGCGTCTCGCCGATGTGGCGTTCTCCCTGGCCACCACGCGCGCATCACTGCGGCACCGGGCGGCCGTCGTCGGCTCCGACCTCGACGGCCTGCTGGGCTCCCTCGCCGCCCTGGCCGAGGGCGGCGACCCGCCCACGGTGGTGCGGGCGGACCCGGCCCCGCGCGGCAAGATCGCGTTTCTCTACTCCGGCCAGGGCAGCCAGCGACTCGGCGCCGGCCGTGAGCTGTACACCGCGTCGCCTGTCTTCGCGCGGGCCCTGGACGAGGTGTGCGCTCATCTCGACCCCCTGCTCGACCGGCCGTTGAAGCAAGTGCTCTTCGCCTCGGAGAACACCGAGGAGGCGGTCCTATTGGACCGGACCGCCTACACCCAGGCCGCGCTCTTCGCGATCCAGGTCGCCCTCCACCGACTGGTCGAACACCATGGCCTGGTCCCCGACCATTTGCTCGGCCATTCCATCGGTGAGGTCACAGCCGCCCACCTGGCCGGGGTGCTGGACCTGGCGGATGCGTGCCGTCTGGTGGCCGCGCGCGGCAGGCTGATGCAGGCCGTCGGCGAAGGCGGGGCGATGGCCGCCCTCCAAGCCGCCGAACAGGAGGTTCGTGACTCCCTGACCGGCTTGGACGACGCGGTCGTGATAGCGGCCGTCAACACCCCCGGGGCCACCGTCATCTCAGGTGACGAGAAGGCCGTCGAGCAGGTCGCCGCCCACTGGCGCTCCCTGGGCCGCAAGAGCCGGCGCCTGAAAGTCTCCCACGCGTTCCACTCCCCGCACATGGACAAGATCCTTGGCGAGTTCCTCGACGAGGTGGCAGACCTGACCTTCCACGCCCCTCGCGTACCCGTCGTCTCCAACGTGACCGGCGTCCGCGCCACCCCGGAACAGCTGTGCTCGCCGGACTACTGGGCGCGCCACATCCGTGGGACCGTCCGGTTCGCCGACGGTGTCGCCTTTCTGGAGCGGGAGGGGGTCACCGACTACCTGGAGATCGGTCCCGACGGGGTGCTGACGGCCCTGGTCCAGGACTGCCTGATGACACCGGCCGCCTCCCTGACCCCCGTGCTGCGCGTCGGCCGGCCGGAGAGCGAGACGGTGACCACCGCGCTGGTGCTGGCGTACTTGCGGGGTCACCCGCTCGACCGGGCCGAACTGTTCCCGCGTGGCCGGACTGTGCAACTGCCGACATACGCGTTCCAGCGCTCGCGGCACTGGCTGATGAACGCACCGGTGACTGCCGACGCTTTCGGACTCGGTCTCTCACCCGCCGACCACCCGCTGCTCGGAGCGGCGTTGAGTATGGCCGGCCGCGACGAGACCGTGTTCACCGGCCGCCTGTCGCGAGCGACACACAGCTGGCTGACCGACCACGCCGTGTCCGGCACGGTCGTCGTGCCGGGCACCGGCCTGGTGGAGATCGTGCTGCGCGCCGCCGACCAGCTCGGCTGCGGACGCGTCGAAGAGCTGATGCTCTCCGCTCCGCTGCCGCTGCCCGAGCTGGGCGGCATACGGCTCCAGGTGGTGGTCGGTGCGGCCGACGACTCCGGGAAACGCGCCGTGTCGGTCCACTCGTGCCCGGACTCCGAGCCAGGGCGGCCGTGGACCCAGCACGCCGAGGGCACACTCGCGCCGGTCGGCGCCCAACCCGTGGCCGAGTCACCGGTGTGGCCGCCGGCCGGTGCCCGGGAGGTGCCGTTGGACAGGGTGTACGACCGTCTGGAGGAACACGGTTACCGCTACGGACCCGCCTTCCGCGGACTGCGGCGCGTCTGGCGCTCCGACGGCGAAATCTTCGCGGAGGTGGCCCTGCCCGACGATCAACGTGCCGCCGCAGGAACCTTTCTCCTACACCCCGCCCTGCTCGATGCGGCGCTGCACGCCCTGCTGCCGGGCGTCGCGGGCCCAGACCGTGGCCCGTTCCTGCCATTCGCCTGGTCGGGAGTGACACTCCACGCGGCGCACGCGTCGCTGCTGCGCGCGCGCCTGACGTGGCAGGGAGACACCGCGGCCTCCCTGACCGCGACGGACGGCACCGGCGCCATGGTGGCCACCGTGGACTCACTGGTCCTACGACCGCTGTCTCGAGATACCCTCGCCCAGGTCGCCCGCGGCACCCAGGACGGCTTGTTCCGAATCGAGTGGAGCGACGCGCCCACTGCGGGCCCGGGTGCCCGGACCGGCGAATGGGCCGTGCTCGGCGACGACACGGCTGTGGCCCCGGCCGGCCACGCGGTGTCCGCCGTAGACCTCACCGAACTGTCCAGGGCGGCCGACGCCGGCGCCCGAGTCCCCGGCACGGTGCTGCTGCCGCTGGCGCAGCACACCGGGGACGAGACGGTCCCCGCAGCCGCCCGCCACACACTGCGGCGGGTCCTGGCGGTGGCTCAACAGTGGTCGCGCGACGAACGGTTCGCCGGCTCCCGGCTGGTGGTGGTCACCCGGGGGGCCGTGGCGGTAAACCGCGAGGAGACGCCGGATCTCGTGCACGCCGGCGTGTGGGGCATGGTGCGTTCGGCCTCCACGGAGGAGCCAGGGCGCTTCGCCCTCCTGGACACCGACGGCACCCCGTACGACCCCGCGGCACTCGCCGGGGCGCTGGCGACCGGCGAGACCCAGCTCGTGCTGCGCGCGGGCCGACTGCTGAGCCCGAAGCTGACCCGCGCGACCGCCGCCCCCGGGCAACAGGACACGCCTCGCTGGGGAGACGGCACGACCCTCATCACCGGTGCCACCGGCACCCTGGGCCGCCATCTGGCCCGCCATCTCGTCGAGCGCCACGGCGCCCGGCACCTGCTTCTGCTCAGCCGACGCGGCGACCGGGCACCCGGCGCCACCCGACTCACCGCCGAACTCACCGCGGCCGGCGCCCATGTCACCTTCGCGGCCTGCGACGCCGCCGACCGCGACAGCCTCGCCCGCGTCCTCGCCGCCGTCCCGGCCGAGCATCCCCTCAAGGCCGTCGTCCACACCGCCGGCGTCGTCGACGACGGAGTCCTCTCCGCCCTCACACCCGAGCGCCTCGAAACTGTCCTGCGACCCAAGAGCGAAGCCGCGTGGAACCTCCACGAACTCACTAGCGGGCATGACCTCGACGCCTTCGTCCTCTACTCCTCCCTCGCTGGTCTCCTCGGCACAGCGGGGCAGGCCAACTACGCCGCCGCCAACACCTTCCTCGACGCGCTCGCCCACCACCGCCGTGCCCAGGGGCTCCCCGCCCGCTCCATCGCCTGGGGGCTCTGGCGGGAAACCAGCACTGGCACCAGCCATCTCGACGACAACGACCTCCAGCGACTCGCGCGCACCGGCCTGCTGCCGCTGACCACCGAGGACGGCATCGCCCTCTTCGACGCCGTGGGAGACACCGAGGAGCCCGTGGTGGCCGCCGCGCACATCGACACCACGGCGCTACGGCACTCCGGCGCCGAGGCCCATCCACTCCTGCGGGGCCTGATGCGCCCCGCACGGCGCAGCGCCCGATCCGGCGACGTGGGGCCGGGGGCTGGGCCGTCACTGGCCGAGCGGCTCGCGGGGCTGCCCTCCCCCGACCGTGAGCGCGTTCTCCAGGACCTGGTGCGGATCCACGTCGCCGAGGTCCTCGGTCACCGCAGCGACGGCGTCGAGACCGGACGGAGCTTCCAGGACCTGGGCTTCGACTCGCTCACCGCCGTCGAACTGCGCAACCGCCTCACCACCGCCACCGGACTGCGGTTGCCCGCCACCCTCGTCTTCGACCACCCCAGCCCAGCAGCCCTCGCCGCGCACCTGCACACGCGGTTCGCGGACGAGCTGTCGCCCGCCGGACCGGTGATCGCCGAGCTTGAGCGGCTCAGGACGATGATCCCCCCGGTGGCTGCGGACCTCAGAGCGCAGCAGGAGATCACCACGCGGCTGCGCGATCTCCTCGCCCTCCTCGGAGAGGCCAGCCGTGCCGCCGGGCCCGGCGACGACCTCGAATCCGCCAGCGACGAGGACCTGTTCGCCCTGGTCGACGAACTCGGCTGACGAGCAGCGGACGCTCTCTCACTCACGCCGCCCAACCCGACCCACAACTGGCAACAGGCACCCGCTCGTTGCTGTCGATCGACCCGACCGACGAACGGCAAAGGGGACCCGCTCGTCCCTCCCCCGGAACCACCCCGACCACACGCACGCCCACATCAGGGCACGTACTTCATCCCTGGGAGCTGACCCACGTGGCTGACGAGAAAGAACTCCGCGAGTACCTCAAGCGGGCCATCGCCGACGCGCGTGACGCACGCAGACGCCTGCATGAGGTCGAGGCGAGGGTGCAGGAACCGATTGCGATCATCGGCATGGCCTGCCGCTACCCGGGCGGCGTGGCCTCCCCCGAGGACCTGTGGCGGCTGGTCTCCGACGAAGTCGACGCCATCAGCGAGTTCCCCGACAACCGCGGCTGGGACCTGGACAAGCTCTACGATCCCGACCCCGACCAACCGGGAACCTCCTACACCCGCCACGGAGGATTCCTCCACGACGCCGACCGGTTCGACCCCGGCTTCTTCGGCATGTCACCGCGCGAGGCACTCGCCTCCGACGCCCAGCAGCGGCTGCTGCTGGAGACCGCCTGGGAGAGCTTCGAGTACGCCGGGCTCGATCCCACCGTGTACCGGGGGAGCCGGACCGGGGTCTTCACCGGGTTGATGTACACCGACTACGGTTCTCGCCCGCATCTTCCGGTGGAGGGCCTGGAAGGCTACCTCTACAGCGGTAGCGCCGGCAGCATCGCGGCGGGCCGGCTCGCCTACACCTTCGGGCTGGAAGGGCCGGCCGTGAGTGTCGACACGGCCTGCTCCTCCTCCCTCGTGGCCCTGCACCTCGCGGTCAACGCCCTGCGTCAGGACGAGTGCGATCTCGCTCTGGCCGGCGGTGCGGCGGTGATGTCCACCCCGGTCGGCTTCGTGGAGTTCTCCCGTCAGCGCGGTCTGGCGCCCGACGGCCGGATCAAGTCGTTCGCCGCCTCGGCGGACGGCACCGCCTGGTCGGAGGGCGTAGGACTGCTGCTCGTGGAACGGCTGTCGGATGCGCGGCGGGCGGGTCATCGGGTGCTGGCGGTGGTGCGAGGCAGCGCCGTGAACCAGGACGGGGCGTCCAACGGGCTGACGGCACCGAACGGTCCGTCGCAGGAGCGCGTGATCCGGCAGGCCCTGGCGAACGCCGGGCTGAAGACCTCGGACGTGGACACGGTGGAGGCGCACGGAACCGGTACCCGGTTGGGGGATCCGATCGAGGTGCAGTCCCTGCAGGCTACGTACGGACACCAGCGCACGGCTGAACGGCCGCTCTATCTGGGGTCGTTGAAGTCGAACATCGGGCACGCCCAGGCTGCCGCCGGGGTCGGCGGTGTGATCAAGATGGTGCAGGCGATGCGGCACGGGGTGTTGCCGAGGACTCTGCACGTAGACACTCCGACCCCCCTGGTGGACTGGGAGTCCGGTGAGGTGCGGCTGCTGACCGAGGCCCGTGAGTGGGCCGCGGTGGAAGCGCGACCACGGCGGGCGGGCGTGTCGTCGTTCGGCCTGGGGGGCACGAACGCCCATGTCATCGTGGAAGAGGACATCCAGGAGCAGCCCGCCGAGGAGTCCCCCGCCGTCGGGTCACCGCCGGCGGTACCCGTCGTGCCATGGGTGCTGTCTGCGGCCACACGACAGGCGCTGGCCGGGCAGGCGGGCCGACTGCTGGAGCACCTGGAGCAGAACCCCGGGCAGACATCACTGGACGTGGCGTACTCATTGGCCACCACGCGGACGGCACTCGACCGGCGTGCCGTGATCGTGGTTTCCCACCGGCAGAAGGCGCTGGAGCAGCTGCGCGTCCTCGCCGACGGCGGTCATGGGGCCGCGCTGCTCGAGGGCAGCGCCGCGGCACCGTCGAGGACCGCGTTCGTGTTTCCCGGGCAGGGCTCCCAGTGGGCCGGCATGGCTGCGGGACTCCTGGACTCCTCCCCTGTGTTCGCCGAACAGATAGCCGCCTGCGCAGACGCGTTCGCGCCCTTCGTGGACTGGTCCCTTGAGGAGGTCCTGCGTCGCGCCGACGGCGCCCCGTCCCTGGACCGTGTCGACGTCGTCCAACCCGTCCTGTTCGCCGTGATGGTGTCCCTCGCCGCACTGTGGCAGTCGTACGGCGTACGCCCGGAAGGGGTGGTCGGCCACTCGCAGGGCGAGATCGCGGCGGCCTTCACAGCCGGGATCCTCACGCTGGAGGACGCTGCCCGCGTGGTGACGCTGCGCAGCCAGGCCATCGGGCGGGTGCTGGCGGGATTGGGGGGCATGGCGTCGGTGGCCCTGACCGCCGAACAGGTCCGCGAGCGCATCGCGCCCTGGGGGGACGGCCTCCAGATCGCCGCCGTCAACGCCCCGTCCTCGGTAGTCGTGTCGGGCGAGGTCGCGCCGCTCGAAGAGCTCCTGGAAACCCTGGCTCGCCAAGATGTGCGGACCAGGCGGATCCCCGTCGACTACGCCTCGCACTCCGCGCATGTGCAGCTCGTCGAGGAGGAACTGAGCGAGCTGCTGTCTGCGATACGCCCCCACGAGGCGAAAATCCCCTTCCTGTCCACCGTCACCGGTGAGTGGATGAATGGCCCGGAACTCGACGCCGCCTACTGGTACCGCAACCTGCGGCAGACCGTGGAGTTGCACGATGCGGTGCGCAGGCTCCTGGACGACGGGTTCGGAACGTTCATCGAGCCCAGTGCCCACCCCGTGCTGACGGTCGCCGTGCAGGAAACCGCCGAGGCCGCCGGTGCGGAGGTCGCCGTCCTCGGCTCACTGCGCCGCGACGAAGGCGGTCCGCAACGAATGTGGACCTCCGTCGGGCAGGCCTGGGCCCGCGGTGTCGGCCTGGACTGGGACGCCGTCTTCGAGGCAACGGGCGCCCGGCGGATCGATCTGCCGACGTACGCCTTCCAGCGGACGCGGTACTGGCTGGAGGGCACGTCCGCTCCCCGTGACGCGTCAGCTTTCGGGCTGGTGACCGCGGATCATCCCCTGCTCCGCACGGCGTTGGGTGTCGCCGACCGCGATGAGACGGTGTTCACCGGGCGTATTTCCTTGGGCTCCCACCCCTGGCTCGCCGCCCACCGGGTCTTCGACGAGGTCCTGCTGCCGGCAACGGGCTTCGTCGATCTGGCGCTTCGCGCCGGAGACCAGGTGGGCTGCGACTACGTGCAGGACCTGACGATCGCCACTCCCCTGACAGTGCCGGAGTGGGGTGACGTACGGCTCCAGGTCGTGGTCGGCGAGTCCGACGGCTCGGGTCACCGCACGGTCGGCGTGTACTCGCGACCGGACGCAGACGACGACGGTTCGGCCTGGACCCTGCACGCGAGCGGGATCCTCGCCCCCGCCGATGAGGACGAGGACGTCCCCGTCGGCCTCTCGGTGTGGCCGCCCGCCGGCGCGGAGGAAATCCAGGTCCAGGACGGCCTCTACGAGCGGCTCGCCCACAACGGCTACGGCTACGGCAGCGCCTTTCGGGGGCTTCGGCGCGTCTGGCGGGCGGACGGTGACCTCTACGCCGAGGTATCGCTCAGCGATGAGGAGCGCGCGGACGCGGCCTCGTTCGTCGTGCACCCCGCCCTGCTGGACGCGGCGCTGCACCCACTGCTGCCAGGCGTGGCCCGCGCGGACGGTCCCGCGCTGCTGCCGTTCGCCTGGTCCGGTGTACGGGTGTACGCCGCCGGTGCCACCGAGCTGCGTGTGCGGCTGACGGCCAGGGACGAACAGACCGTGCGCCTGGTCGTCACCGACGCGGCAGGCCTTCCGGTCGCCACGGTGGAGAACCTGGATCTGCGACCGCTCACCCGTGACGCACGGCCCGGATCCAGCCGGGGCTCACGGGGAAGCCTGCTCCGTGTGGAGTGGACGCCGCGCCACATCGACGGGACAACGGGAGCCATCGGAACCTGGGCGGTCCTGGGCGGCATACAACCCTTCACGACCGACGATGAGGTTCACTCATACGCCGGTCTTGGCGAACTAGTACGCGCGGTGGAGAACGGCGATCCCGCACCGGACACGGTCCTGTTGCCGCTGTCGCCCGATGGCACCATCGACGAGAGGACCGGGGCCCGCGCCCGCACGGCGGTGCAAGCTTTGTTGGAGACCGTCCAGACCTGGTCGCAGGACGAGCGGTTCGCTGCCTCCCGGCTGGTGGTGGTCACCTGCCGGGCCGTGGGGGTGGACGCCGACGACGTTCCGGACCTCGTGCACGCCGGTGTGTGGGGCCTGGTGCGTTCGGCGGTCGCGGAGAACCCGGGCCGTTTCGCTCTCGTGGACATCGAGGCCGTGGGACATGACGCAGGGCCGGTCGCGGCGGCGCTGGACGCCGGAGAGACCCAGCTGGCGCTGCGCGCCGGCCAACTGCTGACACCGCGCTTGACCCGCACGGCAGCCGCCGACGCCGAAGAGGGCGTGCCGCGCTGGGACCGCGGCACGATCCTGATCACCGGTGCCACCGGCGCTCTGGGCGGCCTGCTGGCCCGGCACCTGGTCCAACGGCATGGCGCGCGGCATCTGTTGCTGCTCGGCCGACGCGGAATCCAGGCACCGGGCACCGCCGAACTCGCCGCGGAACTCACCGGTTCCGGCGCCGAGGTCATTTTCGCGTCCTGCGACGCCTCCGACCGGGACGCCCTCGGCCGAGTCCTGGCCGACATCCCCGCCGACCGTCCGCTCACCGCAGTGGTGCACGCCGCGGGCGTCGTGGACGACGGGGTCCTCCCCGCCCTCACACCCGAGCGGCTCGACACCGTCCTGCGGCCCAAGACCGACGCGGCCTGGAATCTGCACGACCTCACCCGTGATCTCAGCCTTGACGCCTTCGTCCTCTACTCGTCCCTTGCCGGCCTCCTCGGCACGGCGGGACAGGCGAACTACGCCGCGGGCAACTCCTTCCTCGACGCGCTCGCCCACCACCGCCGTGCCCAGGGGCTGCCCGCCGTCTCCATCGCCTGGGGACTGTGGGAGTCAGCAAGCACCAGCACCAGCCACCTGGACGAGACCGACCTCAGAAGGATGGCCCGCTCCGGCCTGCCGCCACTGTCCGCCGAAGACGGCGCCGCTCTGTTCGACGCCGCGCAGCGCGCCGGGGAGGCCGTACTGGCGGCGACCCGGGTGGATACCGCCGCCCTGTCGCGACCCGGCGTCAAACCCCATGCGCTGCTGCGCGGCCTCGCGCACCGGGTTCGGCGCGCCGTCGGCTCCGGCGACGCCGGTTCGGGGCCAGACAGTTCGTCGTGGGCTGCGCGGCTCGCAGAGCTGCCCGCCGCCGACCGGGAACGCTCGCTTCTCGACCTGGTACGCACACATGTCGCCGGTGTGCTCGGGTATTCGGGTGCCTCGGACGTCGACGACGACAGCGCGTTCAAGGCCCTCGGCTTCGACTCGCTCACCGCCGTCGAACTGCGCAACCATCTCAATGCCGCGACCGGACTGCGCCTGCCCGCCACAGTCGTCTTCGACCACCCCAGCCCGGCAGCCCTGGCCGCCCATCTGTCGACGGAGATCCCTGGCGCAAGGGACGATTCTGCGGCCATTCCGGGTGTCCCGGGCGTTACGGCCGCCGCGGACACCAGCACCGAACCCATCGCTATCGTCGGCATGGCGTGCCGGTTCCCCGGCGGAGTGACCTCGCCGGAGGAGTTGTGGCGGCTGGTGGCCGACGGGGCGGACGCCATCACCGGGTTCCCCTCCGACCGCGGCTGGGACCTGGCCGACCTCTACCACCCCGACCCGGATCGCGTCGGCAAGAGCTATGTGCGCGAGGGCGGGTTCATCGACGACCCCGCAGGATTCGACACGGACTTCTTCGGCATCCCCCCGCGCGAGGCGCTGGCGATGGATCCCCAGCATCGGATCTTCCTGGAGGCATCGTGGGAGGCCGTCGAACGCGCCGGCATCGATCCGCAGTCACTGCGCGGCAGCCGTACCGGCGTGTTCGCCGGAACGATGTACAACGACTACTACAACCGGCTGAACGGCATCCCGGACGGCCTCGAAGGCATCCTCGGCATCGCCAACAGCAACAGCGTCATGTCTGGTCGGCTCGCCTACCTGCTCGGCCTCGTGGGCCCGGCGATCACGGTGGACGCGGCCTGCTCGTCCTCACTGGTCACCCTGCACCTCGCCTGCCAGGCGCTGCGGCAGGGAGAGTGCGACCTCGCGCTGGCGGGCGGGGCCACCGTGATGGCGTCGCCCAACATCTTCGTCGAGTTCAGCCGCCAGGGCGGGCTGGCCCGGGACGGCCGCTGTAAGCCGTTCTCCGCCGACGCGGACGGCACGGGCTGGTCGGAGGGCGTCGGTGTGCTCCTTGTTGAGCGGCTCTCCGACGCCCGGCGTCTCGGGCACGAGGTGCTGGCCGTCGTAAGAGGTTCAGCCGTCAATCAGGACGGCGCGTCCAACGGCCTGACCGCGCCGAACGGGCCTTCGCAGCAGCGGGTCATCGAGGCCGCTCTCGGTCAGGCGAGGGTCCCGGCCTCCGCCGTCGACGCCGTCGAGGCGCACGGCACCGGTACCAGGCTCGGCGACCCCATAGAGGCCCAGGCACTCATCGCCGTATACGGCCACGAACGGGAGCGGGACAGGCCGCTGTACATGGGCTCACTCAAGTCGAACCTGGGCCATGCCCAGGCCGCGGCCGGCGTCGGCGGTGTGATCAAGATGGTGCAGGCCATGCGGCACGAGATGCTGCCGCGGACACTGCACGCGGACACCCCGTCGCAAGAGGTCGACTGGTCGGCGGGCGCGGTGGCGCTGCTGACCGAGGGACGGTCCTGGCCGCGCGGCCGGCGTCCACGCCTGGCGGGGGTGTCCTCGTTCGGCATCAGCGGCACCAACGCGCACGTGGTCCTGGAGGAAGGCGATCCGCTGCGCACGACCGAGCTCCCGCCGGACGCGGACACCGGGGCGCCGCCGAGCGGCGCCGAGCCGGGCACGGAGGCCGGGCCGCTGCCGTTCGTCCTCTCGGCCAGGACCGCGGACGGCCTGCCCGCGCAGGCGCGGGCACTGCGCGCACACCTGCTGGCCCGTCCCGGTCTCGCCCCGTCCGACGTGGCGTGGTCGCTCGCCTCTGCCCGTTCCGCTTTCAACCACCGTGCCGTGGTGGTCGCAGCGGACCGGGAGGAGCTGCTGTCCGGGCTCGACGCACTCGGCACCGCGGGCGCGGTCCGCCCCGCGTCGGTGGTCACCGACACGACGCGACGCGGCCGAGTGGCGCTGACGTTCCCGGGACAGGGTTCGCAGTGGCTCTGCATGGGTCGCCGCCTCCTCGACGAGTCGGAGGTGTTCGCCGCCGCGGTGCGGGAGTGCGAGCAGGCGCTGGCACCCCACGTCGACTGGTCCCTCTCGGAGGTCCTGCGCGGCGCGGACAGCTCGGTGCCGGAGACCGTGGACGTGGTCCAGCCTGTCCTGTTCGCCGTCATGGTGTCGCTGGCCAGGATGTGGCAGCACTGGGGCGTTCCGGTGGATGCCGTGGTGGGTCACTCACAGGGGGAGATCGCCGCCGCCTGCGTCTCCGGTGCGCTGTCGCTCGCCGACGGGGCCCGGGTGGTCGCCACCCGATCTCGCCTGCTGGCCGAGCTCTCCGGGACCGGGGGAATGGTGTTCGTGGGCCTGTCCGCTCAGGAGGTACGGGACCGGCTGGACGACCGGCTGTCGGTCGCCGCGGTGAACGGGCCCCGCTCCGTGGTGGTGTCGGGTCCGGACGACGCGCTCGGCGAACTGATCGATTCCGCGAGGGCGGACGGCGTCCAGGTCCGCCGGGTCGACGTGGACTACGCCTCGCACTCGCCGGCGGTCGAGGCGGTCCGCGAGCGGCTGCTGGCCGAGCTGGCGGGCATCGCCCCGCGGGCCGGCACCGTACCGCTGTACTCGACGGTGACCGGCACCCGGTTGTCCGGATCCGAGCTGGACGCGGAGTACTGGTACCGCAACCTGCGGGAGACAGTGCTGCTGCAGAACGTGGTCGAGGCGCTGGCCGCCGACGGGTTCTCGTTCTTCGTCGAGTGCAGCCCGCATCCGGTGCTCGCGGTCGGCATACGGGAGACGCTGGACACGCTGGACGGCGGCGGTGTGGTGTGCGGCTCGCTGCGCCGGGACCACGGAGGCATGGACCGCATGTTCCTGTCGCTGGCCGAGGGGTACACACGGGGGCTCCCGGTGGAGTGGGCTCGGGTGCTCCCGGCGGGCCGCCGCGTGGACCTGCCCACCTACGCGTTCCGGCACCGCCGCTTCTGGCTGGACGCCTCCGCAGGTCGGCCGGTGTCTCACGGGTCCGACACGGACGCCTGGTTCTGGGACGCGGTCGAGCGCGGGGATCTGGACCAGCTGTCTGATCGGATCGGCCGTGTGGAGGGCCTCGCCGAGGTGGTGCCGGCGCTCACCGACTGGCGCCGCGGAAGCAGACGGCGAGCCGAACTGGACTCCTGGCACTACGAGATCGCATGGCGTGACCACCCGCTCGGCGGTGGCACGGCACCCTCGGGACGATGGCTGCTGCTGACGCCCGCTACTGCCGCGTCCGAGCGGCTGCGGGCCCTGCTGGTGGAGCAGGGACTGGACCTGACCCCCCTGACATTGGAGGCGGAAGACGCCGACCGTGCAGTGGTGGGCTCCAAGGTCGCGGCAGCGGACGGCGGTCAGCGGCCGGAGTACGAGGGTGTGCTGTCCCTGCTGGGCCTGGACGATCGGCCGCACCCATCGTTGCCGGGGTTGTCCACGGGGCTCGCGCTGACCGTCACCGCGGTCCAGGCCCTCGGCGACCTGGGGATCGACGTTCCTCTGTGGGCGGTCACGAGCGGTGCCGTGGGTGCCGGAGAAGTCCCGCGCAGCCCGGAGCAGAGCCAGGTGTGGGGTCTGGGCAGGGTCGTGGGCCTGGAGCACCCCAGGCGTTGGGGAGGGTTGGTGGACCTTCCTGCGGAGCCCGACACGGGCGCCGTCGCGACACTGCTGCGGGTGCTGGCCGGGGGCCACGGCGAGGACCAGCTGGCGATACGTGCCTCCGACACCCGGGTACGCCGGCTTGTCCGGCACGAGCCGCCGGTCCTGGCGGCGGACCGCATGTGGCAGCCCTCGGGGACCGTGCTGATCACCGGCGCGGGCGGATCGCTGGGACCGCATCTCGCCCGGTGGGCGGCCGAGCGCGGAGCAAAGCACCTGGCCCTGCTGAGCAGGCGCGGACCGCAGTCGCCGGGTATGCCGGAACTCGTCGCCGAACTCGGCGAGTCGGGCTGCGCCGCAACCGTGTTCTCCTGCGACGTACGGGACCGGGAACGTCTGAACGGGGTACTCCGCGAACTGGAGAGCGCCGGGCATCCGGTGACCACCGCCCTGCATGCCGCCGCCCACCTGGACATCGCCCCCCTGGAGTCGGCCCCGTTGTCGCACTTCTGCGAAGTGGTGGACGCGAAGGTGGCGGGCGCGGTGAACCTGGCCGAACTGCTCGACCCCGCCCATCTGCGCGAACTTGTCCTGTACTCCTCGATCGCCGGGGTCTGGGGCAGCGGCGATCACGGCGCCTACGGTGCGGCCAACGCGCATCTCGATGCGTACGCCGAACGCTGCCGCGCGCAGGGGCTCCCGGTGACGTCGCTGGCATGGAGTATCTGGGACGAGGAGGTCACCAAGGACCGCGCGAACGTCGAACGCGTCGTCCGCCAGGGCCTGCCGTTCCTCGACCCGTCCACCGCCTTCGAGGGCCTGTACCGGACTCTGTCCTCGGATCGGGCGTTCGAGGTGATCGCCGACGTCGACTGGGCGCGGTTCGTCCCGGTGTTCACCTCGGTACGCAGCAGTCCCCTCATCGAGGACTTCGTCGAGGCAGTCATCGAACGGCAGGACGCCGACACCCCCGTCGGGGGCAGCGGTGACGGCATCCGAGAGCGGCTGGCCGCGATGACACCCACGGACCGCGAGCGCTCCCTGTTGGAGCTGGTCCGGACGAACGGCGCTGTGGTACTGGGCCGCGGCGCGGACGACCAACTGCCGTCGGACCAGGAATTCCAGCAGGCCGGGTTCGACTCACTGCTCTCGGTCGATCTGCGCAACAGGCTTGGCCGGGCCACCGGCCTCACCCTGCCGCCGACGCTGCTTTTCGACCACACCACCCCGGCCCGCCTCGCGAAACACCTGCTCACCGAACTCTTCAGTGAGGAGAGCCCCACGGCCGAGGCGGTCATCGGCCGGCTCGACCGGATCGAGGCGGACTTCCAGGACCTGCTGGCCGACGACTCGGTCCGGCTGCGGCTGGCGGCCCGTGTCGAGTCCCTTCTCGGGGCCGTGCGCGGCACCGGCAGCACGGCGGACCAGACGCCGAGCCTGGAAGCCGTCGGCAGCACCGACGAGTTGCTGGAGTTGCTCGACAACCGGTTCGGCGAGTCGTGAACGGCACCCGGCACCAGGCCGTGTCTCCCACAGAACCAGGGCGGAACGAGAAGTGACCGACATGAAACAGACCACCGAAGAACGACTCGCGCGGCATCTGCGCACCATGGACAACGAGCTGCGCGCCGCACTGAGCCGCAACCGCGAACTGCAGGACCGGCAGCGCGAGCCCATCGCCATCGTGGGCATAGGCTGCCGCTACCCCGGCGGCGCGGACAGCCCGGACGGCCTGTGGCGACTCGTCCGAGACGGTCAGGACGCGACTGGCGGCCTGCCCGTCAACCGAGGCTGGGACCTCGCGGGCCTGTACAGCCCGGACCCGGACACCCCTGGCCGCAGTTACAGCACGGCGGGCGGTTTCCTGCACGACGCGGACCGCTTCGACGCGGAGTTCTTCGGCATCTCGCCGCGTGAGGCGGCGACCATGGACCCGCAGCAGCGGCTGCTGCTGGAGACGTCCTGGGAGGCGGTGGAGAACGCGGGCATCGACCCGCGTTCCCTCCGCGACAGCCAGACTGCGGTGTTCGCCGGGACGAACTCCCAGGACTACGCCGACGTGCTCGCCGAAGCCCCCGAGGCCGCCGAAGGATACGTCGTCACCGGCACCACCGGCGGCATGGTGTCCGGACGGATCTCCTACACGCTGGGACTGTGCGGACCGTCGTTGACGATCGACACCGCTTGCTCGTCCTCCCTGGTGACCCTGCATCTCGCCGTGCAGGCGCTGCGCAACCGGGAGTGCGTCGCCGCGCTCGCGGGTGGCGTCGCCGTACTCACCACCACTCGTGGGCTCAGCGAGTTCAGCCGACAACGCGCGCTGTCGGCGGACGGTCGCTGCAAGGCGTTCGGGGCGGGCGCCGACGGATTCGGCTTCGGCGAGGGCGCGGGGATGCTGTTCCTGGAGCGCCTCTCCGACGCACGCCGGCATGGTCATCCGGTGCTCGCCTTGATTTGCGGCTCGGCGGTCAACCAGGACGGCGCGTCCAACGGCATCACCGCCCCGAACGGGCCCTCCCAGGAGCGCGTGATCCGGGAGGCGCTGGGCGCGTCCGGGGTGCCTGCGGGCGAGGTCGGTCTCGTCGAGGCGCACGGCACCGGGACCAAGCTGGGTGACCCGATCGAAGCCCGGGCCCTGATGGCGGTGTACGGATCGGTACGGGACGCCGACTCACCGCTGTGGATCGGCTCGGTCAAGTCCAACATCGGACACACACAGGCCGCGGCCGGTGTCGCCGGTGTCATCAAGGCCGTGATGGCACTGCGGCACCGGACTCTGCCCCCCACCCTGCACGCCGAGGTGCCGTCCCCGGAGATCGACTGGTCCACACGCACCGTCCTGCCGCTCACCGACGCCCGGGAGTGGCCTGCCGGGACGTACCCGCGCCGCGTCGGGATCTCCGCCTTCGGCATCAGCGGTACCAACGCCCACCTGATCGTGGAGGAAGCGCCCGAGGATGCGGCGCATACCGCGGGCGGAACCGTCCCGCCCCCAGCCGAGGAAACGGATCCGAGCCCTCTTCCCTGGCTGCTGTCGGCCCGGTCGGCCGACGCCCTGCGAGCGCAGGCGAGCAACCTGCTGGACTGGACCGCCGGCCGGCGTGACGCAGCTCCCGGGGCCGTCGCCCGGGCACTCGCCCACGGCCGCAGCCGGTTCGAACACCGCGCGGTCGTGCTGGCCGACGACGCCGTCGGCTCCCGTAAGGCTCTTGCGGCTCTGGCTGCGGGCGAGGAGAGCCCCGACCTGGTCCGCGGCGTGACCTCGGCACAGGGACGGCTGGCGTTCCTGTTCTCTGGGCAGGGCAGCCAGCGCCCAGGTATGGGCCGGGACCTGTACGAGGCCTTTCGCGCCTTCCGCACGGCCTTCGACTCGGTCTGCGCGGAACTCGACGAGCATCTGCCCCGGCCGCTGCGCCCGATCGTCTTCGCCGAGGCGGGAACGCCCGAAGCAGCGATGCTGGACCGTACCGAGTTCGCACAGCCCGCGATCTTCGCCGTCGAGGTGGCCCTGTTCTCACTGCTCGGCTCCTGGGGTGTACATCCCGAGCGGCTGCTCGGACACTCCATCGGCGAACTCGTCGCCGCCCACGTCTCAGGTGTGCTGTCCCTGCCCGACGCCTGTGCCGTGGTCGTCGCCCGGGGCCGCCTCATGCAGGCTCTCCCCGACGGAGGTGCGATGGCCGCGGTGCAGGCGACCGAGGAGGAAGTCCTGCAGCTGCTGGAGGGTTGTGCGGACCGTGTCGGCGTCGCGGCGGTCAACGGGCCGCAGGCGGTCGTCATCTCCGGTGACGAGGAGGCCGTGGTCGGCGTGACCGCTCACTGGCGGAAACGGGGCAGGCGCGTCAAGCGGCTCAACGTCAGCCACGCGTTCCATTCCCCACGGATGGACGCCATGCTCGACGACTTCCTCGCCGTCACCTCGTCGGTCTCATACTGCGAGCCGTCGATTCCGATCGTCTCCGACGTGACCGGCAAACCGGCCGACGCGGGCGAACTGGCCGACCCACGCTACTGGGTGGACCACGTGCGCCGCACCGTCCGCTTCCAGGAGGGAGTCGAAGCGCTACAGGCGGACGGGGTCACCGCGTTCGTCGAGCTGGGCGCCGACGGCTCACTCAGCGGTATGGCAGCGGACTGTCTGGACGACCGGGCCTCGCTGTGTCTGGCGAGCCTGCGTCGCGGCATGCCGGAGACGCGCTCGGTATTGACCGCCGTGGCCCGGCTCCACTGCCACGGCACCGACGTGGACTGGGCGGCGCTGCTTCCCGGCCGCGGGCCGTACCTCGACCTGCCGACCTATCCCTTCCAGCGGGAACGGCACTGGCTGGACGCGGAACACCGTCCGGGCTCGGTGGAGGACCGTCGTTTCTGGTCCCTGGTCTCCAGCGCCGACCCGTCCACCGTGGCCGGTGAACTCGGTGTCGCGCCGGACGCCGACCTCGCCGTAGTCCTGCCCGCGCTCACGCGCTGGCGTGAGCACGTCGCACGGCTGGGCGACACGGACGGGTGGCGGTACTCGGTCGCTTGGCGCCCCGTGCCGCACGCCGGCGGCGGGGCGCTGACGGGCACATGGCTCGTGGTCGGTGACGACGAGTGGATCCGAGCCGTCCTCACCGGGCTGGGGGCCGAGGTGAAGCACCTACCGGTCCCGGAAACGGCCGACCGGGCGGAGCTCACCCGGCTACTGGCCGGGGTGCCGGAACCGGCGGGCGTTGTCTCGACCCTGACCCTGCGTCCCACGGACCCGCAAAACGATGTGACACGTGGCGTGCAGACGACCCTCGCACTACTGCAGGCTCTGGGAGACGCGGGCGTCCGGGCTCCGCTGTGGTGCCTGACCCGTGGCGCTGTCGCCGTCGGGGACGAGTCTGCCGACATGGCCTCCGCCGGGGTATGGGGACTGGGCCGGGTCGCGGCCCTGGAACATCCCGACCGGTGGGGTGGCCTGGTCGATCTGCCGCCCACCGCGCCGGACAGCCTGGAGCGGCTGATCGCGAAAGCGCTCACCGCAGACGAGGACCAGGTGGCGATCCGGGGTGAGACGGTCCTGGCGCGGCGTCTGGTCTCCACGCCCGCCCGACCCGGCGCCGCGCCGGAACTGCCTGGAACGGTCCTGGTCACCGGTGGGACGGGGGCTCTCGGCACCCGGATCGCCGTCTCGCTCGCTGCACGGGGGACACCGCGTCTGCTGCTGCTCAGCCGTCGGGGTCCCGACGCGCCCGGCGCGTCGCTGCTGCGTCAGGAACTGGAGGAGCTGGGAACCGCCGTCACGATCAGGGCGTGCGACGTGTCAGACCGGGCGGATCTCGCCCGCGCGCTGGCCGAGGTGCCGGACGAGCATCCGCTGAGCGCCGTGTTCCACACGTCGGGCGTTCTGGACGACGGCCTATTGGACACTCGGACCCCGGAGGGCACCAGCGAGGTGCTGGCGGCGAAGTCCGTGGCGGCGCGGTACCTGCACGAGTTGACCGTCCATGAGGACCTGCGCGCCTTCGTCCTGTTCTCCTCGTTGTCCGGCGTCCTCGGCAACGCGGGACAGGGCAGCTACGCCGCGGCCAACGCCCAGTTGGACGCTCTGGCCGAGCACCGCCACGCCCTGGGGCTGCCGGCCACCTCGGTGGCGTGGGGGCCATGGGCCGACGACGGCATGGCCAACGGGCTCGCCACCGAGCGGCTGCACGAGAGCGGGCTGCGACCCATGGCACCCGACCAGGCCGTCGCGGCTCTCTGGCAAGCGATCGCCGAAGAGGCGCCGGCCGTGACGGTCGCCGATGTGGACTGGGACGCCTTCGCGGGCCGGACCGCGGCCTTCCGTCCGATCCGGCAGCTCGCCGAGCTGGTCACAGCCCCGGCAGGACCGTCCTCAGGTGAGGCGGCGTCGGCCCTCGACCTGGTCCGGCTGTCGCCGGGCGAGCGACACGACCGGCTGTCCGGCATGGTGCACCGGCAGGCGGGTCTCACACTCAGGCACGGCGCCCAGTGGCGACTGGAGGCCGGCCGGCCGCTGCAGAGCCTCGGCTTCGACTCCCTCACCGCCGTTGAACTGCGCAACCGTCTTGAGGCCGCCACCGGCCTGAAACTGCCGAGCACCCTGGTCTTCGACCACCCCACCCTCGACGCGCTCGTGGCGTTCCTGGAGGCCGAGATGTTCGGCGGGGGCGCACGGGCAACGCAAGCGGCACTCGCCGAGATCGACCGGTTGGAAAGCACACTCGGTGCCGTGGCACTCGACGGCGCCTCGCGCGCAGCGATCGAAGGGCGGCTACGGGGTCTGCTCAGGAGCTGGTCCGCGGAGCGTGACCCGGATGGAGCCGCCTCGCTCACCGAGGCATCGGCCAGTGAGGTCATCGATTTCATCACCGGGGAACTGGGCATCAAACCGGCAGACAACCTCGCCGCTGAGGGGCCGTGAGGCCCGCGGGGGGCCGGGGACCCCTGACCGTGTGAGCGCGCCGAAGACGGGGGCCGGGCGTCCAGCGCCCGGCCCCCGTCTTCGGTCAAACGCGTGTCACAGGGACCAGCGCTCACCGCCCAGCGACGTCGATGCGACCCGGAACGACGGACCGCCGCCGGCCGTCACGGAGATGGTGGAGAAGTACATACGGTCCGTCCTGCTCGCCGCCCAGGACGCGGAGAGTTCCGCCATCACGGTGTCCACTGCCTCTTCCGCGACGATAGCCCGGTTGCCCAGGGTGGACCGCACGAACGCCGAATCGGCCGAGAGAGGCTCGTAGTCGCACGGGATGACGGTGATGGACCACTCCCGGTCCACGCTCAGCTTCCGGAGCCACTCGGCGTCCAGGCCCGAGGCGTTGCCGGGAATCATCGAATTCGCCACCAACCTGCCCGACGAAGCCAGAGGGACACGCCGCAGCACGCTCTCCAGGAGCCGGGATCCGTCGGAGCCGCCGTCTCCCGTCCACGGCAGGTCGAGGACACCGAACGTGGGCATCATTGGCACGTTGACACCGATCGTGTCGAAATCCCCGTCGAATGTGAGCTCCCGCGCGTCGCCCCATCGCGGCTGCAGCGTGGTACCGCACTGGTTGACGGCCAGATTGACCTCGAAAAGCGGAGCCAGCTTCTCGTCGATCTCGACGGCCTGCACGCTCGTTGCCGTTGCGGCCATCAGAACGGCCTGGCAGCCGGTGGACGAGCCGATGTCGAGACACCTTCCCCGGGCACCGGCAAGCTGCTGCCCGATCCCTATGGAATCGCGACCGTACCAGCCGTATCCGGTGTTGTTGGCGGTGCCGACGAAGACCAGGCGGCCGAAATGCTCGATGAGGCGGACCTGTGAGAGTGCGACAGTCTCCCCGGATTCCGACGCGGCCCCCATGCCGACGAACTGGTCGAGCAACGGCTCGGTCAGAAGACGTACGGCTTCACCGCGCGGCACGGCCTGGGAAAGACAGAGAAAGTCGACGGCGTCCCGCAGGTACGGGGTGAGCGACGACCGGTCCCGGACAAGCGCCGACTTGCGCGTCCCACTCGTCCGGTAAGCGCGCAGCAGGGCGGCCAGGCCTGTTTCCTCCACCCGCGCTGTGAACTCCCCTGCCGCCGCGTTCAACACGGAGTCGGTGGTGATGCTGTGAACTGATGACACGGTTCTGGCGACCTCTCTCTGGCTGTTCGATCGGCCGGCGTGTCGGACACGCCTGCCGACCCTTCACCCGCGCCATGGCTCGTCATGCCCTACGACGAGCCATGGCGCGGGATCCCGTTGGTACGGGGTGGTGGCGCCGGTCCTCGACGCGCCGCACACCGGTGATGTCACTTGGACCCGTGCGCCAGTTGGGCCGCTGCCTTCCTGTCGAGCTTTCCGCTGCTTGTCCGCGGCAGTCGTTCCAGACGGTGGTAGACGACGGGCACCATGTACTCCGGCAGCCACCGGGCCGCGTGCTCGCGCAGGGCTTCCTCCGTCAGACCGGTGGCCCCGGACACCGCGGCGTGCAATCGTGGCCGGCTCGGGTTCGCGCTCTCCAGCACCACCACGCACTCGGTAACACCGGGCGACTGCAGCAGGACGTTCTCGATCTCACCCAGGTCGATGCGGATACCGCGGATCTTGATCTGGTTGTCGGTTCGGCCCAGGTACTCCAGGTCCCCGGAAGGCAGCCAGCGCCCGATGTCACCTGTGTCGTACATCCGGCCGTCCGGATGGCCGTACTCGGGTACGAACCGGGCCGCCGTCAGCTCCGGATCGCCCAGGTAGCCGCGCGCGACACCCGCGCCTGCCAGAAACAGCGTGCCGTAGACACCGACCGGCATGGGCCTACCGTGGCGGAGGACGTACACCCGGGTGTTGTCGATGGGCCGGCCGATGGGGACGACACCTGTGAACGCCGTCGCGGGACAGTTGTAGCCCGTGACGTCCACCGTCGCCTCCGTGGGACCGTAGAGGTTCACCAGCCTGGCCCCCTGGGCGGCGAAGAGTTCACCAAATGTGGTCACCTGACCGGCCAGCAGGCTCTCCCCGCTGGAGAAGCACCAGCGCAGCGAAGCGAGCGCCGTGAGGTCGCCGCCTCCGTCCTTGAGGTATTCCAGGAATATCCCCAGCATGGACGGGACGAAATGCAGCACGCTCACCCGCTGCTTGCGCACGGTCTTGGAGATGGCCAGCGGGAAACGCTCCATCCCGGGGGCGAGCAGATGCATGCGCGCGCCGGCGAAGAACCACCAGAACAGCTCCCAGACCGACACGTCGAAGATCACCGGGGTTTTCTGCAGCAGCGTGTCCGACCCGGTCAAGGGGTAGCGCCGCTGCATCCAGTTGAGCCGGTTGACGACCGACTCGTGCTCCACTTCCACGCCCTTGGGCCGACCCGTGGACCCAGAGGTGTAGATGACGTAGGCCAGGTCGCGGGGGCCACTGTGGGACTGGAAACCGGGATCCGGGCCGGTGTACAGCTCCGGATCGTCCAGCGGCACCGACGGCACCGCGATGCTCTCGGGTACCGCCAGGCCGGGTTGCGTGAGCACCAGCGGGGCGCCGCTCTGTGCCACCAGGCCGGCGAGCCTCTCCGGCGGCGCGTCGGGGGCCAGCGGCAGGTAGGCACCACCAGCCTTGAGGATGCCTATGACGGCCACCGGCAGGTCGAGGCAGCGTTCCATCAACACCGCCACGACCGTGCCGACGGTGACGCCGCGCCCGACGAGGTACCGGGCCAACCGGTCGGTGCGCTCGTCCAGTTCGCGGTAGGTGAGCGAGTCGTGGTCGGTGCTCACCGCCACTGCGTCCGGGGTGCGCAGCGCCTGCGCGTGGAAGACGCCGTGCAGTGTGCGCTCCGGCGGCAGCGGGTGGGCTGTGTCGTTGTAGTCGCGGAGCACTCGGGTCCGTTCAGGGCCGTGGAGCAGTTCATAGGTGGCCACGGGACGTTCGGGATCGGCGAGCATGCGCGGCAGTACGGCCAGATACACCGACACCAGCGTCTTCGCGTCCAGCGCGGCACCCGGAGCGCCGTTGTGCGTGCAGAACACCCGCTCGTCGTCCACCTCCAGGGCGAGCCGGAAGACCCCCTCCACGGTGCTGTCCTCGCCGGGCTCCGGCGGGTCCGTGCGCGTGCCCAGCAGGATGGCGTGCTGGGCTTCCTCGTCGGCGTCGGGTGCGTCGTTCACGCCGGTGACCATGGCGTCGCCGCTGTCGCCCAGATCCACCGTGAACGCGACCGTGCGGGCCGGGTCCGTCCCGTGAACCACCCGGACGACCGGACTGTCGTCGTGCGTCACGTAGGCCAGTGCCAGCACGGCGGCGGCGAGCTGGAAAGACTCGGCCTCGCGGGAGGGCAGGTCGCCCAGCGTTTTGGTCGCCACCGTGTCCAGGAGGCCCTCGGCGGCGATGTGCGTGGTGGTCATGAGGCCTCCGCCACCGCGTTGACCAGCGCCGGAGCCAGCGAGCGCTCCAGAATCTGCTCGGTGCCCTCAATGATCGTGAGCACCTTGGCGTCCCGGTAGGCACGCGCGGTCACCGACTGCTCCGAAACACCCGAGGAGCCGAGGAGTTGCACCGCGGAGGCGGTGTGCTCCTGAGCCACCCGGCATACGAAGTACTTGGCAAGCAGAATCCGCTCGGTGGCTGCCGGGTCCTTGGCGCCCATCGCCCGTGAGGCGGAGACGCAGAGATGGCGGGCGGCTTCCAGATCGGCGCCCATCCTGGTGACGAGTGATTGGACCTGGCCGTGGTCGATCAGTGTCCGGTCGAAGGCCCTGCGGGTGCGGACGAACCGCGCGCACTCCGCGAAGCATGCTTCGAGCATGCCGAGCGCCATCCAGGCGACCGCGTGCCGCCCGTGTTCCAGGGCGGTCGGAATCAGCACCGGCAGTGCGAAGCCGGGCTTTCCGACCACCGCCTCCGGTGCGATCTCGCAGTCGGAGAAGGTGATGCGGGCCAGTCCCGCAGCGCGCAGCCCCAGTACGTCGCCCATGGGCTCGATGCTGACGCCGGGGTTGTCGCGCCGCACCAGACACGCTTCGGACCGGCCCTCACGCTGCACGAACACCAGCAGGTCGTCGGCGCGGCGGCCGAAGGTGATGAAGACCTTCGTTCCGTTGACCAGAAGCCGGTTGGCCTTCTCCAGCAGGCTGGCGGATATCGCGGCCAGGTCACTTCCGGCATGCGGTTCGGTCATGCAGATCGCGGCGACACGGCTGCCTTCTCCGAGGGCCGGCAGGACGTGTTCGCGATGCCACGCGGTGCCCCAGCGGGCCAGGGTCTGCGCCATCATGCCGTGCACGTTCACCAATGAGGCCAGCGAGACGCTCACCCTGCCCAGCGCCTCGTACATGAGTCCCGCCTCGATGGGCGACCAGCCACCGCCACCGACGGCCGACGGCAGCGCGGCGCCGAGGAGTCCTGCCTCGCCACACCAGCGGACCACCTCCTCGGGCAGGATCTCGCCGCGCTCCCATGTGTGGGCGCTCCGCGCCCAGCGGCCCGTGACCAGCCGCAGCATCTGGTCGTGATGCGCGCGCTCCTCCGGGTCAAGCAGGTGTTCCATGACGATCAGCCCATTCTTCCTTTACCAGTGGTGGTCAGACGGACTGCGCTTCGAGCTGCTTGCGCTGCACGAAGTCGGTGATCTTGGCGATACTGGCGAAGTTGGCCAGGCTGAGGTCGTCCACGTCGACCTCGATCTCGAAGGTCCGCTCGACGAAACTCATCAGTTGAATCGCGAACAACGAATTGACCCTGCCGGACTGGAACAAGTCCTCGTCGCGCTCGGGGGCAGGCGAGGTGTCACGCGCGGCCAGGAAATCCCGTACTACGTCGTCGATCTCGTTGATGGTGCGTACGGTCATGGTCATTCTCCTGTCGTAGTCGCCACGGCTGTCGCACCGTGGTAATGGTGGAAACCCTGGCCGGACTTGCGTCCCAGCCGCCCCGAGGCGACCATCTCGCGCAACAGCGCGCAGCCGTCGTAGCGGTCGTCGCCATAGCTGTCGCGGAGGTTCTCCAGGGTGAGCAGCACGGTGTCGAGGCCGATCAGGTCTGCCGTCTCCAGCGGCCCCATGGTGTGGCCGAAGCACTTCTTGAAGATGTCGTCGACCGCCGCGGGGTCGACGCCCTGGTCCTGTACGACCCTGATCGCCTCGTTGAAGAAGAGATGCGAGATCCGGTTACTGACGAACCCCGGGAAGTCCCCGACCACGACGGCCTGCTTGTCCAGCCGGGCGAGCAGTTCGTGTACCTGGTCGAGGCACTTCTGCGAGGTGTCGGCCCCCCGCATGACCTCCACCGCGTCCTTCAGGTAGGAGGGGTTCATGAAATGGATGCCGACGACCATGTCGGGACGGCGGGTCATGGCCGCCAGCCGACCGATCGGGATACTCGACGTGTTGACGCCGATACCGACGCCGTCGGGCAGCACCTTGTCCAGGTCGTGGTAGAGGTCCCGCTTGGTCTCCCACTTCTCGCTGACGTTCTCCACCACGAACTCGCACTCGGCGAGCGCCGCCAGGTCGGTGGTCGTGACGAGTCGTTCCTGCGCCGTGTCAGTGGCCAGGCGGGGCAGGCGGGGGCGTACGGCGGGCAGGAACCGGTTGACGTCACGCAACAGTTCCCGAGCCGCGGCCAGTGCGGCCTCTTCCTGGTCGACGGCGACGACACGGAATCCGTGGACGACGAAGTCGACGCAGACGGTGCTGCCGATGTTGCCGACTCCCAGCACGCCGATGGTGCGTAGGGGTTGGGTCATGGTTCCTCTTTCGGTGGGCGGTGTCAGCTGGGCGTCTCAGTGGTCAGCGCTGTTCTTCCAGCCAGGTGTGCACCTCGGCGGCGACGGCCTCGGCGTGTTCGGCGACGATGGTGCAGTGGTCGCCGGGGACGACCGCCTCGCGATGCGAGAGCGGCCAGTGCGCGCGCCAGTCGTCGGTCATCGGCGGTGCTGCGGGGTCACCGGGGATGCAGTCCTCCGGTCGGACGAACAGCGTGGGGGTGGCCACGGCCTCCGGCGCCCAGCCGCGGAAGAGCCTGCGGTACGCGCCGAGGGCCGTCAGCGTCGTGAAGTTCATCGTGGTGAACCTGGACCGGCGCTCGTTGACCTCGTACGTCATCGCCTGACGCATGCTCAGCGACATGCTGTCGGGTAGATAGGTGTCGAGGAGTACCAGGCCCTGGGCGGACTCTTCCCGCTCCTCCAGCCACGCCGCGACCGAGTGCGCGAGCCAGCCGCTGGACGAGTATCCGAGCAGCGCGAACGGCCTGCCTCCGGCGCAGCGCATCGTCTCGCGAGCCAGCGCCTCGACCAGCGCTTCACGCGTCGCCGCGATCGGTTCGTCGGGAAGGAAACCGGGCACGAAGACCATCGACAGGTCACGCCGCTCTCGGAAGAACATGGACAACCGAGCGAACTGCAGCGACTGCTCTACCGGGGCGAAGGGCGGGAAGCAGACGACGGCCGGCCCCTCGCCGCCGGTGGCCAGCCGGACGAAGCCGGGCCCGCCCTCGACCTGTGAGGGGTCTGTGAACGTGCTACGCAGCCCGGCCGCGCCGGTCAGCAGCGCCTCGACCTCGGTCATCCGCCCACGGATCGCGACCTGCCGGTAGATGGCCGCGAACGACTCCCCCGACTCCACGACCGGGCCCGCCGTGTGCGGGCCCGCCGACGCTCCGTCGGCGAGCGCGGTGTGGAGGAACTCACCTATGGCGACCACCGTCGGATGCTCGAAAACCAGCATCGCCGGGAGGGCCAGGCCGGTGGCGACGTTGAGCCTGTTGCGAACCTCCACGGCGGACAAGGAGTCGAAGCCCATCTCCACGAAGGGCCGATCGGCGTCGACGGACGCGGCATCCGCGTAACCCAGTACATCGGCTACCGTGGCGCTCACCAGTTCCTTCAGCGCGATCCGCCGCTCCTGTGGCGGCAGACCCGCGAGCGTGCGGCGGATGTCGCCCTGGCTCGCCGGAGCTGCGGCGGGGCGTTCGGCGAGCAGGTCACGGGCCTGGGGCAGTTCCTCGACCAGTGGCCGTCGGCGGGCGGCCGTGTACCCGACGAGGAACGTCTCCCAGTCGACGTCGGCGACGGTGACCCTGGTCTCGCCATCGTCCAGTGCCCGCCCGAGCGCGGCCACGCAGTCCTCCGCCGGCATGGGCACCAGGCCGCGGCGCAGTAGGTGCCGCGCGCCGTCCGGTCCCACCATTCCCGACTCCGCCCAGACACCCCACGCCACCGCGGTGGCCGGCAGCCCCCGGGCGCGGCGTCGTTCGGCCAGCGCGTCCAGGTAGGCGTTGCCGGCGGCGTAGGCCGCGTAGCGACCGCTGCCCCAGATACCCGAGACCGAGGAGAACAGCACGAAGGCGTCCAGTTCGTCGTCGGTGAAGAGTTCGTCGAGGACCCGTGCTCCGTCGGTCTTGCTGGACGAGACCGCCCGGAACTCGTCGAGATCCATGTCGGCGATGGCGGTGTTCTGGCCCACGCCCGCCGCGTGGAAGACGGCGCGCACCGGACCCTCGTCCGCGGCGATCTCGGCGACCAGGGCGGCCATGCTCTCCCGGTCCGTCACATCGGCAGCAGCCAGCCGCACACGCGCTCCCCGCCCTTCAAGTTCCTTCCGCAGGTCGGCGGCGCCCGGCGTCTCGGCGCCGCGCCGCGAGACCAGAACGAGAGAGCAAGGGCCTTGGGCCGCCAGCCAACGGGCGATGTGCGCACCGATCGAGCCGGTTCCGCCCGTGACGAGGACCGTGCCGCCAGGGCGCCAGCTACCGCGCGGCTCCGGGGCGGCGGGCGCGGGCACGAGCCGACGCCGCAGCACTCCGCCGACGCGGATGGCGAGCTGGTCCTCCTCACCGTCGCCGTCGAGGACAGCCGCGAGCCAACCGGTGGAGCGGTCGTCGAGCCTTTCCGGAAGGTCGATCAGTCCGCCCCAGCGCTCCGGATGTTCGAGACTTGCGACCAGACCGACGCCCCAGCAGGCAGCGGAGAGCGGGTCAGGTGCCTCGCTCTCGGTCGTGGCCACCGCGCCCCTTGTCAGGCACCACAGCCGCGCGCCCGCCCCGATATCACCGAGGGCCTGGACAAGGACAAGGAGATTTTCCGGCCGGCTGGGCAGACAGATCACGCCGGACAACAGCGGCACACCTCTGACCGCCATGGCCAGTGCCTCGGCGGTCGCCTTCCGGTCCGTTTCCCGTCCCAGTTCGACCGTCACGGCGTCCGCCAGCACCCGGGTCAGGGAGCGGAGCACGTCCGGGTCACCCCCGCCAGGGGGGAGCACGACCAGCCAGGAGCCCGGAACCTGGGCGACCGGGGCCCATTCCACCGGGTTCCAGACAACCCGGTACCGCCAGGAGTCCATGGTCCGTCGGCGCGTGTTGTCCCGGTGCCACCGCGCGAGTGCCGGCACCGCGGGCTCCAGTTCGGCCGGGACGCCGAGCGTCTCGGCGAGCGTGGGGAAGTCCCCCTTTTCGACAGCAGACCAGAAGGCTTGGTCGCCACCCGCGTCCCGGCCGTTCCCAGCCGTCCGGGCCGGAGTGAGCCAGTACCTCTGGCGCTGGAAGGCGTAGGTCGGAAGCCGGACGGCCCGGGCCTCGGGAAGGACGGCCGTCCAGTCGACGGCGGCGCCATGGGTGTGGGCGTGGCCGAGCGCCTGGAGGACGGTGTGGGTTTCGGGGTGACCCTTACGGCAGGCGGGCGCGGTGAGGTGGGTGTCGGTGAGGAGAGGTGTGAGGGCGGCGTCGGGGCCGATCTCGAGAAGGACGTGGGTGCGCGGAATCGTGTCGACGGCCTTGGCGAAGTGCACGGCGTTGCGGGCGTGGTCGATCCAGTAGTCGGGGGTGTCGATGAGGTGGGAGGTGTCGGCCGCGGCGTGCACAGGGATGGTGGGCGGGCGGAAGGTGAGCTGGTCGATGACGGCGCGAAACTCCTCCAGCACGGGGTTCATGAGGGGTGAGTGGAAGGCATGACTGACGTGGAGGCGGGCCACGCGGGTGCCGCGCTGACGCCAGTGGTCGGCGAGCCGACCGATGTGCTCCTCGTCCCCGGAGACGACTACGGAGTCGGGACCGTTGACGGCGGCCACCACGACCTCGGGAGTACCGGCCAGAACCGTGCTGACCTCTGTTTCCGAGGCGTTGACGGCGAGCATGGCACCACCGGGAGGTAGTTGCTGCATGAGACGGCCGCGGGTGACCACCAGGCGTGCGGCGTCCTCAAGGGAGAGAACGCCGGCGGTTGCGGCGGCGGCGATCTCACCGACGGAGTGGCCGATGACGGCTCCGAACCGCACGCCCCAGGACTGCAAGAGGCGGGCGAGCGCCAGCTCGAAGGCGAACAGGGCGGGCTGCGCGTACTCAGTACGGGCGAGTGTCTGTGCGGCGTCGTCCGCGTCGGACCACATCACCTCGCGTAGGCCACGCCCGAGGAGCGGATCGACTATCGAGCAGATCTCGTCGAGTGCGTGGTCGAAGGCGGGGAAGGACCGGCTGAGTTCGCGTCCCATGCCGACGCGCTGGGCACCCTGGCCGGTGAAGGCGGCTGCCAACGGCGTGTCGCCTGCGGCGGTTGTGGTGGGTGCGGTGGCGGCCAGCTGGTGCAGTCCGGAGAGCAGTTGGGTGCGGTCGCCGACCAGGACGGCGCGGTGACTGAACAGGGACCGGGTGGTGACCAGTGAACGGGCTACCTCGGCGAGACCACTCCCGGGACGGGCGGTGATGAAATCGCGCAGTGCCGCGGCCTGCCCCGACAGGGCCTGACCGGACTTGGCGGACAGCACCAGCGGCACCACGTCCGCGGCGGTGTCCGTCCTCGGCCCGCCCTCCCCCGGGCCGGCGGTGAACTCCTCCAGCACCACATGCGCGTTCGTCCCGCTGATGCCGAACGAGGAGACGCCGGCCCGGCGCGGCCCGGCTCCGCGAGTCCACTCCCGCTCCCGCGTCAGCAGTTCGACGCCATTGTCCTCCCACGCCACCTCGCTCGTGGGCTTCTCCGCGTGGAGGCTGGGCGGCATCGACCCGTGCCTCATCGCCTGCACCATCTTGATGATGCCGCCGACGCCCGCGGCGGCCTGGGCGTGGCCGATGTTTGATTTCAACGACCCCAGGTACAGGGGCGTCGTGTCGGCGTGGGCCCGGCCATAGGTGGCTATCAGCGCCTGCGCCTCGATCGGGTCACCCAGCCGGGTGCCCGTGCCGTGCCCCTCCACGATGTCGACATCGGCCGGAGTCAGTCCACCGCTGGCCAGCGAGTCGAGGATGACCCGCTGTTGCGCCTGGCCGTTCGGCGCGGTGAGGCCGTTGGAAGCGCCGTCCTGGTTCACCGCGGAGCCACGGACTACGGCCAGCACCTCGTGGCCGGCCCGCAGGGCGTCCGAGAGCCGCTCGACCACGAGCATGCCCACGCCTTCGGACCAGCCAGTCCCGTCGGCACCGTCGGAAAACGACCTGCACCGGCCGTCCGGAGCCAGCCCGCCCTGCCGGCTGAACTCGATGAAGCCGCTGGGCGTCGCCATCACGGTCACGCCCCCCGCCAGGGCGAGGTCGCACTCGCCGAGACTCAGCGCCTGGCAGGCCAGATGCAGCGCCACCAACGAGGAGGAGCACGCGGTGTCGATGGTCAGCGCGGCGCCCTCCAGTCCCAGGGTGTAGGAGATCCGCCCGGACAACAGTGAGGTGGACACGCCGGTGATGCCGTAACCCTCCAGGCCCACACCGGCACTCTGCGCGTCGAACCCGTAGCCCTGGGGCGCCGCGCCGACGTAGACCGCGGTGCGACTGCCGCGCAGGCCCGCCGGATCGATCTCGGCGTACTCCAGCGCCTCCCAGGACGTCTCCAGCAGCAGCCGCTGCTGCGGGTCCATGCCGGTCGCCTCACGTGGCGAGATGCCGAAGAATTCAGCATCGAACTCCGCCGCCCCGTACAGGAAGCCGCCCTCACGAGTGAGGGTGGTGCCGGGCCTGTCGCCATTCGGGTCGTAGATCCGCTCGGTGTCCCAGCCTCGGTCCGAGGGGAACAGGGAGACGGCGTCGGTCCCGGTGGCGACCAGGTTCCAGAGCTCGTCGGGGTTGCGTACGCCGCCGGGAAAACGGCAGCTCATGCCGACGATGGCGATCGGGTCGGCCTTGTCCCGGGCTTCGTACTCCCGCAGTTGTTGCCGGGCGAGCCGCAGATCGGCGCTGATCTGCTTGAGGAAATGCCTCATCCGGTGCTCTGTCGACGCCGGGCCGTCTGATGGGGGAACAGACATGGGAGGACCTTTCGTGGAGATGCCGCGTCAGGAGATGTCGAATTCGCTGCCGAGCATGGCCAGCAGTTCCTCGTCGGTGGCGTCGTCGAGTCCTTCTCCGGGCACTCCTGCCGGAATGGGCCCCACTTCCTCGCCCGCCTTCCAGCGGGCAAGGAGACTGGCCAGACGCATCGAGATCCGGGACCGTCCCACCGAGTCCGCCTTCAGTGCGGCCAGTGCGGCCTCCAGCCGGTCGAGTTCCTCGTCTGCCGTCCCCGTTCCGGGCGCGCCTTCGACCGTGAGCAGCTGCTGCAGGAAGGCCGCGATGGCCGTGGGCGAGGGGTGGTCGAAAGCGAGCGTCACCGGAGTGTCCACCCCGAGCCTGCTGTTGAGCCGCTTGCGCAGACCGACGGACGCCAGGGAGTCCAGCCCGAGGTCGCGAAACGAACGCGCGGGTTCCACCTGAGCCGGGTCCGGGTAAGCCAGCTCGGCCGCTACCTCGTTCTGTACCAGATCGAGCAACGCGGCCTGCATAGCGGCCGGTTCGAGTACGGACAGCTCCCGCCGGAAGGCTTCCGCCGCCGTGTCGCTTGCCTCCGGGACGGCCGTCTGCGCCGCCCGCACCTGAGGCAGGTCCTCGATCAGCGGACGTCGCCTCACGGCTGTGTAACTGGCCGCGAACGGCACCCAGTCCACGTCTGCGACGGTGACTTCGGCCTCGTCGTCATCGAGTGTCCGCTGCAACGAGGCGATCGCCTGGGCGGGCTTCAGCGCTCCGAGACCGATGCGGCGCAGCTGCCGCGCGGTGTCCCGGTCCACCATCCCCGAGTCCGCCCAGATGCCCCAGGCCACCGAGGTACCGGCCGCTCCGCGTGCCCGGCGTAGCGCGACCAGGGCGTCGAGGTAGGCGTTCCCAGCCGCGTAGGCCCCGCTGAAGGAGCTGCCCCAGACCGCCGAGATCGAGGAGAACACCACGAACGCGTCCTGTTCGGTGCCGCCGAGGAGTTCGTCCAGGATCCGGGCTCCGTCGGTTTTCGCCGAGACCACGTCGGCGAACTCCTGGGGGCTCATCTCGGCGATTGAGGTGCTCTGCCCGACACCGGCCGCGTGGAAGACCGACCGGACCGGCGCGCCCTCGTCAGCCAGTTGCCTGAGCAGGGTGGCGACCGCGTCCCGGTCGGCCACGTCAGCCGCAACAGCCCTGGCCGGAGTACCGGTTGCGTCCAGTTCGGCGAGCAGTTCCGCCGCGCCGGGGGCATCGGCGCCCCGCCGGGAGAGCAGCACGATCGAGCAGTCGCCATGGGCGGCGAGCCATCGGGCGACGTGTCCGCCGACCGCACCAGTGCCGCCGGTGACCAGAACAGTGCCCGAGGGCCGCCACGGCCGGGTGCCCAGGACGTCCTCGCGGCCCTTCATCAGACGGCGGGCCCACACGCCGTCGGGGCGCACGGCGACCTGGTCCTCGGCACCGCCCGTGCCAAGGACACCTCCGAGCAGGTCGACCTCCCGCTCGGTAAGCGCCCCCGGTAGGTCGACCAAGCCGCCCCAGCGTTCCGGATGTTCCAGGCTGACGACTCTCCCCAGGCCCCATACTGCGGCGCCACGCGGGCTGCGCACCACGTCGGCCGGGCCCGTGCTGACCGCCTCACGGGTGACGCACCACAGCGGTGCGCCGATCTCGGCGTCGCCGAGGGCCTGGACGAGCGTCAGCACGTGCTCAGCGTCGTCGGACCGGCACAGCACGCCGTCCACCCTCCCCACCGCGGCCAGGGCGGTGGCCAGCGAGGAGCGGTCGGCGCCCTCCAGCGGCAGTCGCACCGCCTCGTCGAACAGCCTCTCAAGGCCATGCTCGTCCACGCTTGTGGACCCGGCGACGAGCCAGCGGCCGGGGAGGCTCCGTACCTCCTGCGGTCGTGCCACCGGGATCCATCCGATGCGGTAGCGCCAGTCGTCCAGTTCGGAACGCAGCCGGTTACGCCGACGCCAGTGCGCGAGGGCCGGTACGACCGCGCGGAGCCCGTCCTCCGTGCCCAGTTCGGCGCTGAGCCGTTCGATGTCCTCGCGTTCCACCGCGTCCCAGAAGCCGGTCTCCGCATCCATGCCCGGAGCCACCGGGACGGGCGGCACCAGCCAGTAGTGCTCGCGCTGGAAGGCGTACGTCGGCAGCGGCAGTCGGTCGCCGGGGACCAGCACCCGGGACCAGTCCACCGGCAGGCCGGCGACGTGCGCCTCCAGCAACGACAGCAGCGCACGGTCCAGCCCGCCGATGTCGCGGCGCAGTGTGCCGACGGGCACGCCGGGTGCGCCGGCCGCCTCGAGGGTCTGCTGTACGCCGACCGCGAGAAGGGGGTGCGGGCTCGCCTCCACGAAGAACCTGAACCCGTCCGAGGCCAGCGCCTCGACCGCGTCCTGGAACAGCACTGTCTGCCGCAGGTTCCGGTACCAGTAGTCGGCGTCCAGCTCGTGCCCGGCGAGCCGGGTGCCGGTAACGGTCGAGTACAGCGGCACCGTGCCGTCCACGGGCTCGATCCCCGCGATCGCGGCGAGCAGTTCGTCTCGTATCTCCTCCACGGCCGCGGAGTGGGAGGCGAAGTCCACCTCGATCCACCAGGCCCACACCCCATCGGCCTTGCATTTCGCGGCGAATCCGCGCAGCGCCTCCGAGGTGCCGGAGATGACCACGGAGTCCGGACCGTTGACCGCAGCCAGCGACAGCTCGTTCCCCCAGGGCGCGAGACGCTCCGTGGCCTGGTGCGCCGAAAACCCTACGGACAATGCCCGGCCCTTCCCGGAGAGTCCTACGAGCAGCCGGGAGCGGGCCACCGCCACGCGCGCCGCGTCGGCGAGGGTGAGAGCGCCCGATACACAGGCGGCCGCGACCTCGCCCTGCGAGTGCCCGACGACCGCGTCAACTCGCACTCCCCACGACTGCCAGAGCCGGGCCAACGAGACCATGACGGCGAAGAGCGCCGGCTGGACCACGTCGATGCGGTCGAGCAGATCCCCGTCGTTACCGGCCACGACGTCCAGCAGACGCCAGTCGACGAGTTCGTCCATCACGTCCGCGCACGCGCGCATGGAGTCGGCGAAGACGGGAGACTCGGCCATCAGGTCGCGGGCCATGCCCGCCCACTGGCCGCCCTGCCCGGGGAACATCAGCGCCATGCCGCCATCGGCCGCGACATCCGAGACCACTCCGAGCGGCAACCTCTCACCGGCCGCCAGGACGTCCAGGCCGTCCAGCAGGGTGTCGCGATCAGCGGCCAGCACTGCGGCACGGTGGTGGAAGAGCGACCGTGTGGTCGCCAGCGACCAGGCCACGTCGGCCGGCTTGGCCTGCGGCCGGGCGCGGAGGAAGGAGCGCAGCCGGTCGGCCTGCGCGCTCAGCGCGGCGGGGGACTTGGCCGACAGCACGACCGGCACCGCGGGCGGCTTTCCGGAGCCCGCCCTGTCTGTCTCCGGCTCCGCGCCGTCCTGCGGGTGTCCGGGCGCCGTCGTCCAGGCGTCGTATTCGAGGACGACGTGCGCGTTGGTGCCGCTCATGCCGAACGCCGACACCGCGGCCCGGCGCGCGCGGTCCACCTCCGGCCAGGGCATCGCCTCCGTGAGCAGCCGCACCTGTCCCTCCCCCCAGTCGACCTCCCGGGTCGGCGCGCTGACGTGCAGCGTCCTGGGCATCACGCCGTGCCGCAGGGCGAGGACGGTCTTGATGATCCCGCCGACGCCGGCGGCGGCTTGCGCGTGGCCGATGTTCGACTTCAGTGATCCGAACCAGAGGGGACGCTCGGGATCGCGGTCACGGCCGTAGACGTTGACCAGTGCCTGGGCTTCGATGGGATCGCCGAGTGGGGTCGCGGTGCCGTGCGCCTCGACCATGTCGACCTGGCCGGGCGCGACCTGGGCGGCGCGAAGGGCTGCCTCGATCACCTGGTGCTGGGAGGGCCCGCGCGGCGCGGTGAGGCCGTTGGAGGCGCCGTCCTGGTTGAGTGCGGAGCCACGTACCACGGCGAGCACCTCGTGGCCGTTGCGGCGGGCGTCAGACAGCCGCTCCAGGACCAGCATGCCGGCGCCCTCGGACCAGCTGGTGCCGTCGGCGTCGTCGGAGAACGACTTGCACCGGCCGTCGGGGGCGAGCGCGCGCTGCCTGCTGTACTCGCTGAACACCATCGGGCTGGCGATCACGGCGGCGCCGCCGGTCAGCGCGAGGTTCGTCTCGCCCCGGCGCAGCGACTCGCACGCCAGGTGCAGTGATACGAGGGCCGACGAGCAGGCGGTGTCCACGGTCATCGCCGGGCCCTCCAGGCCCAGGGTGTACGCGATGCGGCCGGAGGCGACGGCCGGGGCGACGCCTGTCACGACATGCCCCTCCACCTCCGGGGGGATCGTGGGCGACCCGGAGCCGTAACTGTGCGCGGACATGCCGACGAACACGCAGGTGCTGCTGCCGCGCAGTGTTTCCGGGACGATGCCCGCGTTTTCCACGGCTTCCCAGGAGGTCTCCAGCAGCAGCCTCTGCTGGGGGTCCATCGCGAGGGCCTCGCGGGGGGAGATGCCGAAGAACGGGGCGTCGAACTCGGCGGCACCGCCCAGGAATCCGCTCTCCGTGACGTAGCTTCTGCCCGGTGTGTCGGGGTCGGGGTCGTACAGGGTGTCCAGGGGCCAGCCACGGTCGGTGGGCAGTGGTCCGATCGCGTCGCCATCGCCGAGGACGAGGTCCCACAGCTGTTCCGGTGAGTCGACACCGCCGGGAAACCGGCAGCTCATACCGATGATGGCGATGGGTTCGGTGGCGCGGTCGCGGACTTCCTTCAGGTTCTGTTTCGTGCTGCGCAGGTCGGCGGTGACGCGTTTGAGGTAGTCGCGGTACTTGTCTTCGTTTGACATGGGATCGGGCTCCAGGGTGCTGTGCTGTCCCGTACAGAGGGCGAGGGGAGCGGAGACGAGAGGGTCAGTCCGTGCCGAGTTCCTGGTCGACCAGGGCGAAGATGTCCTCGTCGCTCTCGCCCTCGAAGACGGTGTCGAGGTCCTGCGCGGGAGGCTGCAGGGATGTGGCCGTGTGGCCGTCGGACCACCCCCACAGCAGTGCTTCCAGCCGCGCGGTGACACGGCGACGCTCGGCATCGTCCGGCTGCTGCGCCGACAACGTCTCGGCCAGTCGGTCGATCTCGGCGTCCAGGGGTGAGACGGGTGCGGGCGGCTCCAGCAGCACCAGCAGGCGGTCCGCGAGCGCGGCCGGTGTCGGGAAATCGAACACCAGCGTCGCCGGCAGAGTCAGGCCCGTGCCCGCGGTCAACCGGCTGCGCAGCTCGACCGCGCCCAGGGAGTCCAGGCCCAGTTCGGTGAACGTCTGTCCGGCAGCGACGGCCGCAGCCGAGCCGTAGCCGAGCACCTCCGCGGCCATCTGCCGCACCAGCGTCACCCCTCGGCCTCGTCGCTCGGCCTCCGGAAGGCCCGCGAGTTCCGTTTTGAGGGTGCTCGCGGATTCTTCGTCGTGACCGCCGCCCTGGACACCGGCCAGCCGTCGCAGCAGCGTGGGCAGGCCGGGATCGGCTGCCCTCATCCGCAGGGTGCGCCGGTCGAAGGGAGCGGCCACCAGCAGCGCGTCCCCGTCGCCGATGGTCGCCGCGTCGAACAGAGCGAGCCCCAGCCCGGTGGGCAGCGTGCCGAGCCCGGCGCGCGCCATCCGTCCTACGTCGGCATCCGTGACGTCCCGGGTCAGCTCTGTGGCCTCCTTCCACAACCCCCACGCGAGGGACACCGCAGGCAGCCCCGACGCCCGACGGTGCTGGGCCAGCGCGTCCAGGAACGCGTTGGCCGCGGCGTAGTTGCCCTGTCCGGGCGCACCGATCACACCGGCCGCCGAGGAGAACAACACGAATGCCGCGAGGTCGAGGTCCTCGGTTGCCTCGTGCAGCGCCCAGGCGGCTTCGGCCTTGGGTGCCAGCACCGTCTCCAAACGCTCCGGGGTCAGCGCTGTCAGGACACCGTCGTCTATCACGCCGGCGGCGTGCACCACGGCGGTCAGTGGGTGTTCGGGCGGCACCGAGGCGAGCGCGGCCCTGAGGGCCGCCGGGTCAGTGAGGTCACCGGCGTGGACCCGGACGTCGGCGCCCAGCTCGGCGAGTTCCCGCAGTGCCCGGTCGGCGCCGGGGGTGTCGGCCCCTCGTCGGCTGAGCAGCAGCAGTCGGCGCATTCCGCGTACCTCCGCCAGGTGGCGGGCGACCCGCAGGCCGAGTCCTCCGGTGCCACCGGTGATCAGCACAGTGCCGAATGGGTCCCAGGCAGGTGCGGTCGTACGCACCCGCGAGCCGGACAGGACCTCGCCATCGCTGGCTGCGGGTCGTGGCAACTCCGGCAGTTCGTCGAGGGCTTCAGGCAGGGGGCCGGTCCCGGAGTCCCGCACGGCGGCGAACCGCGTGTCGTCGGCGGTGAGCCGGTGGATGGCCTTTGCGGCCGGTTCTTCGGCGGAGTCGTCCTCCTCAGGAAGGTTGAGGACCAGTCCGACCGGCCGGTCGCGAAAGAACGGGGCGAAGACATGAGCTGCCTCCTCTGTGCGCGAGGACGCGAGGTGGCCGACGTCCATCCCGAGGGCACGCAGCAGGGCCCGGGCGACGGGCGCCGCGGTGGCGAAGACCTCCAGGCCCCGGTGCCGGGCCAGCGCGACCACGGCGTAATCCAGCAACGTGGTCACGTCGTGCACCAGGACCGGCCGGTCCTTCGGTGCCCGCGCGAGCACCCCGGCAGCACGCAGATACGCGGCGGCCGACGCCGCGCGCGGGTAGGACCAGCCGGCGGGCACGACACGCAGTGTCCGCGCGTCCATTGGGACCGTGCGCTCGTCGGTGACCCGCTCGCCGGTCAGTACCCGGTCGCCGGGGGCGACATCGGTAACATCCGGACCGGCCGCGAGCACCGAACCGGCCGCGCCGCCGCCGGACACCGCCCTCACCGCAACGAGCACCTGCCCCTCCCCCGGGGGCTCCGGCTCGGTCTCTGGCGGCATGGACAGGTCCGCCGGGACGAGGCGGGGCACGAGCACTTCGCCGTCGCGGACGGCGTACTGCGCCTCCCGGTGCGCCAGCACGGCCGGCAGCCGGGCGGACGAGGACTCCCGGCCGTCGAGATCCACCAGGACGAGCCTGCCGGGGTGCTCGGACTGCGCCGACCGCAGCAGCCCCCATACGGCGGCCTGCGCGGGATCGGGCTGTTCCACCGGAGTGGCGGCCACGGCGCCGCGGGTCAGGACAACGAGCCGGCTGTCGCCGGTGCGCTCGTCGGCAAGCCATTCCTGCAGGAGACCGAGCGCGCGTCGGGTTTCCTTGGCCACCGCGACCCCCGGATCCGGCTCGGCGATCGGCCACCAGACCAGCACGGCCTCACCGGGATCCTCGTCACCGTAGAGCACGGCACCCAGCGATGCGGCGGTACGCAGGTCTGGCACGGCGTCATGCCAGAAGGCCGGCGTGCCGGTGCCGCCGACCGTCGTCCA
Organism: Streptomyces sp. NPDC047042; assembly: GCF_040644035.1. NCBI lineage: Bacteria > Bacillati > Actinomycetota > Actinomycetes > Kitasatosporales > Streptomycetaceae > Streptomyces > Streptomyces sp. NPDC047042. Next base: position 45,295 of record NZ_JBEYVP010000039.1, read on the forward strand.
CCGCACGTGCTCCCGCTCAGGTGCGGGGCCCACGTCGGCCCATGTCACCCGGAAAAGGTTGTCCCGGACGGCGTCCCGCGCGGAGTCGGCCGAGCCGATCGGACGCACTGTCAGCCCGGTGACGGTGGCGACGGGCACCCCGTCACCGTCCGCCAGGTCGAGCGTGACAGTGTCGTCCACTCCGCCGCTCAGTCGTGCCCACAGCTCGGTGGCACCGGTGGCGTGCAGGGTGACGCCCTGCCACAGGAAGGGCAGCATGCCCGTGCTCTCGTTTCCGCCGCGCAGGGCCAGCGTGTGCAACGCCGCGTCGGACAGTGCCGGGTGCAGAGCGAACCGCCGTGCCTGACCGTGTGCCTCGTCGGGCAGCCGGACCTTCGCGTAGAGAGCCTCGCCGTCGGACCAGGCCTGCATGAGACCCCGGAAGCGCGGTCCGTAGTCGAGTCCGGCGGCCGACAGACGGTCGTAGAGTCCGGCGATGTCCAGTTGCTCGGCATCCGCAGGCGGCAAGGCGGACCGGGTGGCCGCGGACGCCACCGTCGTGGAGAGGGTGCCGGTGGCGTGCCGGATCCAGCCCTTGCCCCCGTCCGCTCCTTCCTGACGCGCCGTTTCCTCTTCACGGGAGTACATCGAGATCTCCCGCCGGCCCCGGTCGTCCGGTCCACTGATCTCGGCGCGCAGCAGCCTGGCGCCCTCGGCCGCCAGCACCAGCGGGGTTTCCAGCACGAGTTCGTCGAGCCCGGAGCAGCCGGTCACACGGCCCAGATGCAGAGCGAGCTCGACGAAGGCGGTGCCGGGCAGAAAGACCTGACCACCGACAACGTGGTCGCCCAGCCAGGCATGGGTCGACAGCGACAGCCGGCCGAACGCGGAAACCCCCGTGCCGTCGACGGTCGTGGTGAGGGCCCCGAGCAGCGGATGCCCGGCGGGTTGCAGACCGGCCGTCGCGACATCGGCGGCGGACGGCTCGTCCGGCCAGAACCGGGTGGGCTGGAAGGGGTACGGAGGCAGCACGACCGGCCGCACCGCCGTCCGGGGGAAGACCCGCCTCCAGTCCACCGGCACCCCGCCCTCCCACAGCCTGGCGAGCTCGGCGAGGAGTTCCGTCCTGGTCCACCGGTGGTGAGGTCCGAAGCCGCTCTCCAGCTGTGGTCCCTCGCCCTCGGCGGGGGTCGCCTGCGCCGGGTCGTCCCCGTCGAGTGCTTCTTGGAGGGTGCAGTCCCCGCCGAGGTAGGCGGCGGCGCGGGCGGCGTCGCCATGTTCGGCGACAGGTTGTACGCCGAGGTGACGCCACATGCGCAGCAGGGCGAGCCATCCGGTGAGCGAGACGAGCCGCCCGTCCAGGTCCTTCTCGATCGCGGCCGGCACATCCTCACCAGTCGCTGCGGTGAGTTCGGCAGCGGCCTGCGCCAGCGCGTCGGCGAAGGGCGGAAAGGTATCGCGCAGATCCCGGATGTCAGCGGCGTCGGCCGGTTCACCGGTCAGTCGCAGGGTGACCGCGGACGGTTCCACGGGCCCCCCGGCGACGGGTGCGCTCAGCAGTCGCGCGGCGAGTGTCCCGATGTCCTCGCCCACCACGGCGGCGCGGTAGGCGAACCGTGTGGCGCGTCCCGCCAGTGCGGTGGCCACCTCGGCGGCCGACGCGCCGGCGGCCGTACCGGTGGACACCGCGGCCGCGATCCGGGCGCACCCATCCACCAGCGCCGCGCGAGTGCGGGCCGAGACCATCCAGACGACCGGCCCGGCGGCTGGCTCCGGCCATGTGTCGTCGGGCTCCGGCGGGGCCTCTTCGATGATCACGTGCGAGTTGGTACCGCTGATGCCGAACGAGGAGATGCCCGCACGGCGGGTGCGCTCCCCGGCAGGCCATGGCCGCGCCTCGGTCAGCAGCCGTACAGCGCCGTCGCTCCAGTCGACATGGGGGGTCGGTTGGTCGATGTGCAAGGTCCTCGGCAGCGACTCGTGGCGCAGCGCCTGCACCATCTTGATGAGGGAGGCCATACCGGCGGCGGCCTGCGTGTGACCCAGGTTGGACTTCAGGGATCCCAGCCACAACGGCTGCTCCACCGGTCGCTGACCGTAGGTGGCCTGGAGTGCCTGCGCCTCTATCGGGTCCCCGAGCACGGTTCCCGTGCCGTGCGCCTCCACGGCGTCGATCTGGACGGGAGAGAGCCCCGCGTCGGCCAGCGCCTGGCGGATGACCCGCTGCTGCGCGGGTCCGTTGGGGGCCGTGAGGCCATTGGACGCCCCGTCGGAGTTGACCGCCGAGCCCCGGACCAGCGCCAGGACAGGGTGGCCGTTACGGCGGGCGTCGGACAACCGTTCCACGGCGATCAACCCGACGCCCTCGGCCCATCCCGTACCGTCGGCGGACGCGGAGAACGGCTTGCAGCGTCCGTCGGGAGCCAGCCCGCGCTGACGGCTGAACTCGACGAACACCAGCGGGCTGCTGATCACCGTGGTGCCACCGGCCAGGGCCAGCGAGCACTCGCCCCTCCGCAGCGACTGCATGGCCAGGTGCAGCGCGACCAGGGACGACGAGCACGCCGTGTCCACCGTCAGGCTGGGTCCCTCCAGCCCGAACAGGTAGGAGATCCGACCGGAGGCCACGGACAGGGCATTGCCCGTCGCGAGATGGCCTCGCACCTCATCGGCCGACTGGGTGGCGGCGCTGACATAGCCCTGGGGTCCGGCGCCGACGAACACCCCGGTACGCGATCCACGCAGGTCGGCGGGGTCGGCACCCAGTCCCTCGAACAGCTCCCAGGACGTCTCCAGCAGCAACCGCTGCTGCGGGTCCATCGCCAGCGCCTCACGCGGCGACAGGCCGAAGAACTCCGCGTCGAAGCCGGCCGCGTCGGTGAGGAAACCGCCGCTGCGCACGTACGACGTGTCGGGCCGGGCGGGGTCGGGATCGTAGAGCGCCTCGACGTCCCAGCCCCGGTCGGAGGGGAAGTCACCGATGACGTCCCGTCCTTCCGCGACCACCTGCCACAGGTCTTCGGCGCTCGTCACACCGCCAGGGAACCGGCAGGCCATGCCAACGACGGCGATCGGTTCCGCCGCCTTCTCCTCGGCGATCCGCTGGCGCTCGCGGGTCTCGTGCAGCTCCGCGGTTACCTTTTTCAGATAGTCGAGCAGTTCGCTCTCGCTGGCCATGGTCACTCCGCTTCCGAATCGGGCCCAATGCCGAATTGACTGGTGATGAAGGCGAGGACCGAGTCTGCGTCGGCGTTCGCCAGTTCGACCGACGAGTTGTCTCCCACCGGAGCGGGCGACAGTGCCCTGGCCAGTTCCCGCAGCCGGGCCACGACCGTCGCCCTGCCCTGCTCGTCGAGACGGTGGCCTGCGACGAGTTCGCCCACCCGGTCGATCTCGGCCAGGACCGGCTCCGGTCCCGCCGCCGGACCGGCAGGCGGTGCGGCCCGAGGGGACGACGCCGGGGCCGGCTCTGCCGACCGGTCGAGGACCGAGACGGCCGGCAGAGCCGACCCGGTGTCGGTGTCCGGGCGGTCGCACCACCGGCCCAGGGCGGGCAGCAGCTCAGCGAGGCCCGCGTGCTCCCCTACACCGAGTTCGGCGGCGACCATTGCGATGTCGCCCCGGGACACAAGCCGCCGCAGGCGCGGGTCGTCACCGGTCGTCGCCCGTGGTGCGGCGTCGAGCCAGTGCCGTTCCCGCTGGAAGGGGTAGGTCGGCAGGTCGACGTGGGCACCATGGAGGGGCAGCAGTGAGGCCAGATCCACCGGGACGCCCTGGCAGTGCAGCCGGGCCAGGGCGGTCAGAGCGGACCGGGGCTCGGGCCGGTCACGGTGGAGCACCGCCACGCTCAGGTTGTCCCGGTCGTCCAGGCTGTCCGCGGCCATGGTCGCCAACACCCTGTCGGGGCCGAGCTCGACGAAGGTGGTGACGCCGTGCGCTACAAGGGTGCGCACACCGTCGGCGAAGCGGACGGTGCCGCGCACGTGGTCCACCCAGTAGCGCGGGTCGCACAGCTGGGTTGCGGAGGCTGGTTCGCCGGTGGCGTTGGAGACCACCGGGACGGAGGGCGCGTGGTACTCGACCGACGAGGTGACCTGGAGGAAGTCGTCGAGCATGCCGTCCATGCGCGGCGAGTGGAAGGCGTGACTGACGTTCAGCCGCCGCGCGGGTCTGCCCCGGGCCTGCCAACGCTCGATCAGGTCCGTCACCGTGTCCTCGTCGCCGGACACGACCACGGATCGCGGGCCGTTGACCGCGGCGATGCCCACCTGGTCCGCGCGTTCCCGCAGCAGGTCGACGATCTCGGACTCGTATGCCTGCAGCGCCGCCATGGCGCCACCCGGCGGCAACGCCTGCATCAGACGTGCTCGGGCGGCCACCACGGCACATGCGTCGGCGAGCGACAGCACCCCGGAGACATACGCGGCGACGAGTTCGCCGATGGAGTGGCCGAGCAGCAGGTCGGGGCGTACACCCCACGAGTCCAGCAACGCGAACAGCGCGGCTTCGACGGCGAACAGCCCTGGCTGGGCGAACTCGGTGGTGTCCAGCAGCGCCCCCTCCGCCGTACCGGCGTCGGCGAAGACGATCTCTCGCAGCGGTCTTGAAAGATGTTGGTCCAGCTCGGCGCAGACCGCGTCGAACTCCTTCGCGTAGGCGGGGAAGGTCTCATACAACTCGACACCCATGCGCGGCCGTTGGCTGCCCTGACCGGAGAACAGGAAAGCGATCCGGCCGGTCCCGCGTGCCTCGCCGGTCACGGCGTCCGGATGTTCGTCTCCCTTGGCCAGCGCGGAAAGCGCCGCGCGCAGCTCACCGAGGTTTGGGCCGAGGAGGACCGCGCGGTGCTCGAACCGGCTGCGGGTGGTGGCCAGCGCCCGCGCCACGTGCGGCGGTTCGGGCTGCGGTCGGCGGGCCGTCCAGTCGAGCAGCGCCGCCGCCTGCGCGGCCAGCGCCCGCGCCGATCGCCCGGAGAGCAACCAAGGCAGCAGCAAAGAACCGGACATCTCACGCCTGGCTCCGGTGTCCTGGGCCGCTGCCCCGCTCGCCGCCCCGCCCGACGGCTCCCCGGGAGCCTCCTCCAGCAGCAGATGCGCGTTGGTTCCGCCGAGTCCGAAGGACGAGACGCCGACCCGCCGGGCATACCCGATGTCGCTCCACGGCAGCGCCCGGGTCACTGGCCGAACCGTGCCCGCCGACCAGTCGGACTCAGGTGTGACCTCGTCGGCGTGCAAGGTGGGCGGCAACGTGCGGTGCCGGAGTGCCATCACGGCTTTGATCACTCCGGCGACGCCGGAGGCGGCCTGGGTGTGACCGAAGTTGGACTTCACCGAACCTATCGCCAGCGGATCGTCCGCCTTGCGGGCCGTGCCGTAGACCGCCGTCAGCGCCTCGGCCTCGATCGCGTCGCCCAGACGGGTGCCCGCGCCGTGCGCCTCGACCAGGTCCACCTCACCGGACGGCACGCCGGCCGCGGCCAACGCGTCACGCATCACCCGCTCCTGCGCCGCTCTGGCCGAAGTCGCCCAAAGTGTCGGACCGTCCGGTGCTTCGCACGCGCCCACGGAGTTGACCGCTGATCCACGGATCAGCGCGAGCACCGGGTGGCGGTTCCGACGCGCGTCCGAGAGCCGTTCGAGCAACAGGACGCCGGCGCCCTCGCCGAGGCCGAAGCCGTCCGCGCCGACGCCGAACGCCTTGCACCGCCCGTCGGGAGCCAGCAGCCCGCGGGCATCGAGGTCGACGAGGGTGCTCGGCGTCGACATCACTGTCACCCCACCCGCGAGGGCTGCCACACACTCCCCGTCGCGCAGCGACCGCACGGCCAGATGAAGGGCGACCAACGAGGAGGAACAGGCGGTGTCGACGGTCAGCGACGGTCCGCGCAGCCCCAGCGTGCCGGTAACGCGTCCGGAGACCAGCGCGCCCCTCGTACCCGTGACGAGATGTCCTGAGGCGACCTCGCCCGCCGCAGCGTGCACGTCCGAGTAGTCCAGGACGCTGGATCCGAGGAACACCCCGATCCGGCAGTCGCGCAGGGAGCGAGGATCGATGCCGGCGTTCTCCACTGCTTCCCATGAAACCTCCAGCATCAGCCGCTGTTGGGGGTCGAGGGCTGCTGCCTCCTGGCGGGAGATCCCGAAGAACGCTGCGTCGAACAGGTCGGCGTCGTGAAGGAAGCCACCCGCACGGCTGCGGCCTTGCGCCCCGTGATCCGGGTCGTTCCGACCCGTCACATCCCAGCCGCGGTTGGCGGGCGGAGCCGAGACGACGTCCCGCTTCTCGACGACGACGCGCCAGAGGTCGTCGGCTCCGCTCACCCCACCGGGGTAGCGACAGCCGACACTGACCACGGCGATCGGCTCCCGGCGGTCACCTTCCCGCTCGGTGGTCGTCGCGTCGGCCTTGTCATTGAACACTGCTCACTCCACCGTTCATTCACGACGAGAAAAGGTGAGATCCGGATACACAAGGACTCAGCTCCGCCAGGGCTGCTCGGATCTCCCGAGTACCGGAGGTGACGGCCAGCACGTTGTGCACCACCTCCGGCGCGACGAGCGCCTCCACGATGGTCATGGCCATGTCGGCCCGGCCGAGGGGGTCATCGGGGCGGGGGTCGGGACCGGCGCACAGCCGGATCCGTCCGGTGGGCGGGGAATCGTTCAGCTCCCCGGGGCGCAGCACGCACCAGTCCAGGTCCCGCTCCCGCACGGCGAGTTCCGCCCGCTCCTTCTCCCTCAGATACGCGGGCAGATCCTCGCCGAGCGCCGCGCGGTCGCTCTCGCTCGGCAGCATGGCGCTCACCAGCACGAAGCGGCGGACCCCGGCCCGCTCGGCCGAGAGGGCCAGCAAAGCTGCCGGGGACAGAGCCGCGGGCGGGCCGGATCCGAGCCCGGTGCCCGCGGCCAGCACCACCGCGCCCGCTCCAGCCATGGCGTCCAGGACCTTCTCCGCCACCCCGCTGCTGTCGGCGCCGAGCACTACGGGTTCGACGCCGACCGACCGCAACCGGGGCGCGTGCTCGACCCTGCGGATCAGACCCACCGGCGTCACGCCATGAGCGAGCAGGGTCTCCGACAGCCGGGCGCCGAGACGTGTCGTGGCGCCCAGAATGACTACTCGCATGCTCAGTTCACCTCGCTGGCCGGCACAGCGGCCTCGGACCGGACGGGCTGCGGCAGGCTGACGGCCAGGGCAGCGGAGACCAGCGCGGAGACCGCGCCGAGGCCGATCGACGCCGTCGGTCCCCACTCGTCGAGCAGCCAGCCCACCATGGGCATGATCAGGGCGACTCCGCCGGTGGTCGCCGTGGCCAGCCAGCCGAACGCCTCGGCGCGGCGCTCGGGCGGCGAGAGATCGCCTATCCGGGCGTTGCTCGCCCCGAGGCTCGGGGCTACCGCCGTCCCCGTCAGGGCCGTCGCCACCGCGAGCGTCCACACCGGGGTCTGCTCCGAGAGGGGCGGCAGCAGCACCGCCAGCACAGCCAGACCCACCACGAGCACCCCGATACTGCGCCCGCTGTTCTGCTTGCGGCCACGTCCGACGACAGCCAGTCCACCGATGGCGGAACCCAGGCTGAACAGGGCGATCAGTACTCCCGCCGTGGTCGCCTCGCCTCTGTCGCGGCCCCAGGCCACGAGTGAGAGGTTCACTGAGAAGAGGGCAGCCATCAGGAAGAACGCCACGAGCACCGCGCGCCGGAAGACCGAATCACGCAGCAGCGACCTCCGCTTCGCCGGTTCGCCCGGCTCCGCCTGGCCGCGCGGCTCGACATGCTCAAGAGCAGCCGCACGAAGCACCAGCGCGAAGACCATCGCCCCACCCGTGGCCAGTACGGCGCAGACAGCCACGGCGGCCGGGCCGCCCCACAGCGTCACGACTGTCGTGGCCAGCAGAGGTCCCGCCATGGCGACCAGTTCGTATCCGGTGGAGTCCAGCGTGTAGAGGGCGTCCCGCTGGTCGTCCTCGACCAGTCGCGGCCACACCGACCGGGAGATCTGAGAGACGGGCGGCAGGACCAGCCCCGTGCAGAAGGCGATCACCAGGGCGACCGGCCACAGACTCGCCGGCGCCAGCCCGGCCACGGCGATCAACAGACCGAGCCCCGTCGCGTAGGCGACACCCGTTGCGAACAGGACGGTGGTGAGGGAGTCGCGGTCGGCGATTCGTCCTCGCACAGGACCGGCCACCGCCTGTCCAACCGCCATCCCGCCGGACAGCAGACCCACGCTGGCGTACGAACCGGTCCAGTCGGCGATCAGGAACGACAGAGCGACCGGCAGGGCACTGAGGTGGGTTCGAGCGAGCAACGACAGCGGCAGAAGCCGACGGACGTGCCGTCCTCCCCATAGCGCGCGCAGCGAACGGAACATGTTCTGCTTTCCCTTGGTCGGGTGCTGGGTGCATACAGGCCTAAGAGGTGGAGGTGCGGGCGGCCGGAGCACCAGCCGGCGGGGCCGTGCACCGCGGCTGTCCTGTCGGAGAGGTTCGCCGAGCCACCCGCTCCGCCGAAGGCATGCACGATTTTCCGCATCGATCCGGCAGGGCTTCCATCCCCTATCCGCCCCTGTTCTCGCTCGGCACGCGCGCGACGCGGTGCGCGGCCCGCAGCCCTTCCGCGGTGGCCCTCACAGCGTTCAGACCCTCGACGCCAGCGGCACCGCCGGCGACGGCAAACGGCACGCCGGAATCGCGCAACAGCGCGACGAGGTCCGTCACGGGCCGCTGGCCCACGGCCAGGACCACATGGTCGGCGGCGACGAGCCGCTCCCCTTCGGCATCACGGACGACCACCCCATCGGGGGTGATCTCCCGGCACGTCACGCCGGTCAACATGCGGACCCCGGCGGATCGCAGCTCCCCCATGACAACCCAGCGTGTGCTCGGGCCGATGCCGTGGCCGATCTTCCTTCCCCGCCGCATCAGTGTCACCTCACGGGCGCCTCGCCGGGAGGGCACGGGTTGCGCCAGGGTCGTCGCACCGCTCCCTTTGCGCACGGCGTACCGCGCGAGGAAGTCCTCCGGTGTGGACCCGGTGCCCGGCTCAGCGGTGAGCCAGTGCGCCAGGTCGATCGCTATACCGCCACCGCCGATGACAGCGACCTTGGGGCCGAGGGACGGGAGGTCCTCGAAAACCTGGCCGTAGTCCAGGACATGGGGCAGTGTCACGCCCGGAAGGGCTGGCCGCGCGGGAACCACGCCCGTGGCGAGCACGACTCCCTCGAACTCCCGCAGTGCAGGGATGTCCTGGGGGCCGACCCTGCGGCCGGTGTGCAAGGTCACGCCCAGTTCCCGCAGTTCGCTCACATGGTGCCGGACGGTCTGAGCGAAGTCGGCTTTCCCCGGTACTCGCGCGGCCAGCCGGAACTGGCCGCCCGGCTCTGCGGACGCTTCGTAGACCTCCACCTGGTGGCCCAGTCCCCCGAGGGCCCGCGCCGCCTCCAAACCGGCGATCCCCGCGCCGATCACCGCGTAGCGACCGCGCCGCGGACCACCGCCACGCGCGGGATCGGGCGGGAACTCCGTCTCGTGTCCGGTCCTGGGGTTGACGAGGCAGGACACCGGGTCGGAGCCGAATGAGCGATCGATACACGCCTGGTTACAGGCGATACAGAGATTCACGGTGTCGGACCGGCCTGCGGCCGACTTGGCGACGATCCACGGATCGGCGAGGAAGGGCCGGGCCATGGCCACGAAGTCGATCCCGCCGGCGGCCAGCACCTCTTCGGCCTGTTCGAGACGGTTGAAACGATTGGCCGCGATCACTGCCACGGAGCCCATGCCGTCCGCCCGCAACGTCCTCTTCACCGCTTCGGCACTGTACGCCCAGGTACCCGCCGGGACCTGCGCCTGCACGGTGGGCACCCGCGACTCATGCCAACCCACGCCGACCGAGAGCGCGTCCGCGCCGGCCCTCGCCAGTGCCACGGCGAGGGCGCCGACCTCCTCCTCGGGGGTACCGCCCTCTACCAGATCCGCCCCGGAGATCCTGAACAGAACCGGGAAGTCCGTGCCGACGGCGGCGCGGACCGCGCTCAGTACCTCCACGGGGAACCGGCGCCGTCTCCCGCCATCACCGCCCCACTCGTCGTCACGGCGGTTCGTCAGCGGTGCGGTGAACTGATTGATCAGGTAGCCCTCGGAGCCCATCACCTCAACGGCGTCGAAACCGAGTTCACGCGCGGCTCCCGCGCCCGCGGCGAAGTCAGCGATCGTCGAGGCGACGTCCTCGAGCGTCATTGCGCGCGGGGTGCATTGTGAGAAGCGGCAGTAGACCGCGGAGGGGGCGAGCGGGCGGCCCTCGTCGACGCCCAGGAGCGCGTACCGCCCGGCGTGGAAGAGCTGGAGGGCGATCCGTCCGCCCCGGTCGTGTACCGCGCGCACGGCGGCCGAGAGCGCCGCCATGTGCCTACGGTTCCCGATCAGCCCGTACCCATGGCCGCCCACGCCGACGGAACTGACAGCGGTGCCGCCGGTGACGATCAGGGCCGCACCGCCCTCCGCGCGCTCCGCGTAGAAGGCGGCGAGTGCCTCGCCCCCGTCGTCAGCGGTCTCGAGGTTGAGGTGCATGGCACCCATGACGATGCGGTTCGCGAGCCCGAGCGGGCCGATGACACCGGGCCGGAAGACATGGTCGTACACACTGTGCCCCTTGCCGCTCAGGTGTCCCGCGTCGGGCGGGGCGGCAGCCGGAGATCCTCGCCCGCGTCGGCGAAGAACGGCGGCGCGACCACACTCAGGCCGCCGTCGACCACCAGCGTCTGGCCCGTGATGTACCCGGCCCCGTCGCCCAGCAGGAAAGCGATGGTGTCGGCCATCTCCTGGGCGGTACCGCGACGCCGGGCGGGTATACGGTCGAGCACGCCGCCGATGTCCGGCATGCCCTTGACGCTGTAGAAATAGGCCAGTGAGTCCGACTGGATCAGGCCTCCGTTCACCGCGTTGACGTTGATGCCGTACGGCGCGAACTCCACGGCCATGTACCGCACCCACGCCTCGATCGCGGCCTTCATCGCGCCCAACATGGCGTACGTCGGGTAGGCGCGGATCGAGCCGTAGGACGACAGCGCGACGATCCGACCGCCGTTGTCCATCAACCGGACGGCTTCCTGCGCGCCGAGGACGAATGCCCTCACGTTCATCGCGTACGAGCGGTCGAGGTGGTGCGGACCCAGGTCGACGATGTTCTTGAACGCGCTGGCCGCCGCGTTCGCCACGAAGTGGTCCAGGCGCCCGCAGCGGCGCGCTACCTCGTCGAAGAGCACGCGGACGCCCTCTGTGGTCTCCACATCCGCCTGAACGGCGAGACCCCGACCGCCGGCCTCCTCGATATCGGCGACGGTTTTCTCCGCCAGGTCGGCGTTCTTCTTGTAGTTGACCACGACGGTGCAGCCCTGGCGGCCGAGGGTGAGCGCCAGCGCCCTACCGATGCCGCGCGAGGCGCCCGTGATCAATGAGACCGGAGCCGTCCCGGTCTCCGGTGTCCTGCTGCTGTCACGGGTCAACGCTCTCCCCCTCCGGTGGCGGCGCCCTGCCGCAGCAGTTCACGGAACACAACGGCTTTCTGCACCTCGTTGGTGCCTTCCTCGAAGCGCTGGGCGCGGGCGTCCCGGTATACGCGCTCGATCGTCTGGGACTTCCAGTAGCCGAGCCCGCCGTGGATCTGGAGGGCCTTGTCGGTGACGGTGGTCAGCATCGTCACGGCGTGCATCTTCGCCATCGAGGACTGCATCGACGCGTCGTCGGCACCCGCCTCGAAGCGACGTGCGGCGTGCAGCACCAGTTGTCTGGCCGCCTCGATGTCGGTGGCGTTCTCGGCGAGCATGAACTGGATCGCCTGACGTTCGGTCAGGGACTTGCCGAAGGTCACCCGGGTACGCGCGTGGTCGAAGGCCAGTTGCTGAGCTCGCCGGGCCAGTCCGACGCAGCTCATGGCGACCGAGATCCGCGAGGGGGTGAGGAACCCGCCGAGGAAGACGTCCAGCCCCTCGCCCTCCTCGCCGATGCGGTGGTCCACCGGTACGGGCGTGCGGTCGAAGACGAGGGAGGCATGATCGGTGCCGGTGACTCCCATCGTGTCGGAGATGTCCTCGGCCCGTACCCCAGGCGCGTCGCGGGGCACCAGCAGAGCGACCGTGCCCCTGTGCCCACTGGTATCCGCCAGGCGTGCGGCCAGCAGGTAGTAATCGCAGCGCATCCCGAACGTGATCAGGTGCTTTCGACCGGAGAGGTAGTAGGTGTCCCCCTCACGCGTCACCGAGGCGGTGATGTCCGCACCGGTTCCGTTGCCGGGTTCGGTGAGCGTGAACGCGATCTTGATCTCGCCCATGACCGAGGGGACGACAAACCGCTTGCGCTGGTCGTCCGAGGCATGTCCGTCCATGGACCGCCAAATACCGTTGACGACATGCACGATCATGCGGATGGACCCGTGGGAGCGGGAGAAGATCTCCATCAGCTCCATCCACTGGGCGAACCCGAGCCCTTGCCCGCCGTACTCGACCGGAGCTGCCATCCGCAGGAACCCCAGTCCGTTCAGCTCGGCCCACAGCGCCTCCGGGACCTCGCCGGTCTCCTCGATGCGTTCGGCCCAGCGTTCGCCCGGCCCTCGCACCCATTGCCCGACCTCGTCCCGGACGCGGTCGAACCGCTCCTCGTCCACCATCTGCTCTGTGTCTCCTTACCTTTGCCGACTCTCCTGGCCCACTTGGCCGTCTTACACGTCGTGCGGTCTCAGGCCGCGGGCCCTGGCCCGCAGTTCGAACTTCTGCACCTTGCCAACCGGGTTGCGCGGCAGGGCAGCGACCCGTTCGAGCCGTTCAGGCCAGTACTGCTTCGCCACCTGATGTCCGTCCAGGTACCGCCGCATGTCGTCGAAGCCGAACTCAGTGCCGGGCCTCAACACCACGAACGCACAGGCGCGCTCACCAAGGCGGTCGTCGGGCATGGCCACGATCGCGACATCGTCGACCGATGGATGTCCGAAGAGCAGCTGTTCCACTTCCGCGACCGGGACCTTCTCACCACCGCGGTTGATCACATCCTTGACCCGCCCTGTGATCCGGACGAAGCCGTTCTCGTCGATCACCGCGAGGTCACCGGTGCGGTACCAGCCATCCGGGGTGAAGGCCTCCGCCGTCAGGTCGGGCCGATCCAGATAGCCGGAGAAGACGGTGGGCGAACGTATCTCGAAGTTGCCCTCGGTTCCTGCGGGCAGGAACCGGCCCTCGTCGTCGGTGACGCGCAGCCGGATACCGCCGAACGCGCGGCCGTCGGTGCCCCAGCACTGCCCCGGTTTATCGGCCGGCACGGACAGCGAGCCGAGGCAGGTTTCGGTGGTGCCGAAGGCTCCGCACACCGTGGTGCCGAGCACCAGACTCGCGCGTTCAGCCAGACCACGCGGCACGGTGGCCCCGGTGGCCACGAACATCCGCAGGTGACGCGGTACCTCCCCGGTGTCCTCGACAGCCTTCACCAGATCGGACAGGAAGGGCGTGGCGGCTTGCACGAAAGTCGCCTTGTGCGCGTTCAGCGAGACCACGGCGCGCTTCGGGTCCCACTCGGACTGCAGGATCTGCGGCACGCCGAGCACGATCGCCAGCACCATGCCGTACAGGAACCCCGTCTGGTGGGCGAGCGGGGAGGGCACCCACACGGTGTCGGCGGCGTCGAGGCCGAGGTGCCCGATCTCCATGGCGGCAGCCCGGACCAGGTTCGCGGACGGCTGCGTGACGCCCTTGGGTTCGCCCGTGGTGCCCGAGGTGAACAGCAGTTGCGCCGTCATGTCCGCCGTCGGCACGATCGCGTCGAGCGCCGTCCGGTCGACCGGGGTCGCGTCCAGAGCCACCGTCCAGTCGTGTACGGAGACTCCGTTCGTCGACACCTGCGGCAACCGGTGGGAGTCCGACCGGCCCACCACGACGACATGTTCCAGATGCGAGGACCGTGGGGCGAGGTGTGACAGGGCCTCCCGAGCGGGGCGCCGCGAGCGGTGCTCGTCCATCACGACCAGGACGCGTGCCCTGGACCGTTGGAGCACGAACCCCAGTTCCCGCTCCCGGTAAAACGGCATGACTGGGCAGCAGACCGCGCCGACCCGCAGGGCCGCCAGCGACAGCACCACGAACTCCAGGCGATTCGGCAATTGGTACGCCACGTTGTCCCCGGGCCGCACGCCGAGTCTCAGCAACAGCGCCGCGGCCCGCTCTACCTTGTCCGCCAACGCACGCCAGGTGATGAGAAGGTCCCCGTCCTCCCCCACGTCCACGACAGCGGTGTCCTCCGGGCGGGACTCGGCGTGCCGCTCAAGCCATGCGGGCAGGGTGACCCGAGCCGCAGTGTCCGGAGTCGTCGCCGTCGGAGCGCTTCCCCGGCCGGGACGTGCGGTGGTGCGCTCGGTGCCTTCCTCCACCGTCATCGGCACCCCGATGGTGTTCATCGCGTCGAGGAACCCCGGGTAGGAGATGCGGAACGCATTGGGGTAGGTCAGTGTGGAGTGGCCGCGTACCCGCGATGAGGCGACAGCCAGCGACATCAGCACGCGGTGGTCGTTGTACGACGACAGCCGCGCGCCCGCCAGGTTTCGTACTCCGCGCACCGTCAGGGTGTCCTCGGTCAGCTTCAGTTCGCCGCCCATGGAGTTGAGCTGGAGCATCGCGGCGGCCCGGTCGGACTCCTTCAGCCTGGTGTGCGCGATGTTGTGGAAGACCGACTCGCCGTGCGCGAAGGTGGCGAGGGTAGCGAGGATCGGCAGCATGTCCGGTACGTCGCGGCAGTCCACTTCGACTGCCTTCAGTGACGGCGCATTCTGCCGGATGCGCACGCCGCCGGGCGTCTGATCCTTATCCAGCGGCACGCCCATGGCACGGGCGATGTCGAGCAAGTGGAACTCAGGGTGGTCGGCCGGCCCGCCGTCAAGGCTCGTAATACCGCGCAGCAGCACGTCGGAAGGGTGCAGCGCGGCGGTGGCGATCCCAAAAGCCGCCGAGCCGATGTCCGGGGGCAGCGTCAGCTCGACGGCCCGCGGCGTCTGGTCCGGGGCCACCTCGAAGCGCCGCCAGTCCGGCGACACGACCACGCTGAGACCGAACTGCCGCATCATCGCGACCGTCAGTTCCAGGTAAGTGCGTTCGTTGAGTTCCCCCTCCACCTCGATGGTGGTGGGCCCAGTGGCGAACGGCGCGAGCAGAAGCAGCCCGGATATCCACTGGGACAATGTGCCCGGAATGGCTACGTGCCCCCCGGTCGGCCTGCGGCTCTCGACGTGGACGGGGGGACAGCCGTCCGCCGACCGCAGCCGGACGCCCATCCCTTCGAGTGCCTGCAGCAGGGGTCCCACAGGACGGCGCCGGAAGTACTTCTGTCCCGTGATCGCAACTGGGCGGTCCGACAGGGACGCAAGCCCGATCATGAAGTAGAGCGTGGTGCCGGAGCTCCCGGCCGAGACCTCCGCACGGAGGGGCCGGTACCGGCCACCGAGCCCCTGCACCACGAAGGTGTCGGCCTGGCGGGTGATGTTCACCCCAAGCCCGCGCAGCATCCTCACGGTGTACTCGACATGCCGGGCCTCGGTGAGCCCGTGGACGCGGCTCTCCCCGTCGGCGAGAGAGGCGAGGATCAGTGCACGGTGCGCGTGGTACTTGGAGTTCGGTACCTGGATCTCACCGGTCACCCGATGCTGGATTCCTTTGACAAGAAGATGCATAGGACTGACTGCTCCCAGTCGTTGGCGGCGCTCCGGGAAACGAAGAACGACCGGAGTTCTCTGCCGTGCTCCCACCAGACGGACCACGACCTATAGCATTCGGGCGCGCTACGCCCCAGGGCTTGCGCCGGTCCGCATTCACGTTCATGCTCCCCAACAACGGGGAAATGCATCAGCCCCTAACAACCCCTAATACTCCAGCTGTTGATCGCGATCCTCATGCTTGGGTTGCGGCTTATCCCCGGTATTGGCTGGTGCGGGATCGGGCTTGGTGGTGGCGTCACCTATCGGACCGGCCGAGCCGGTGGGCTGCGTGCGCCGGCCGGGTGAACAGCGGGTCCACGAGTGTTGGTTTCGGGGGATCACCCGTGAACGCGGCAGGCGAGGTCTGCCGTTGCAACGTCTCTACCAGTGCTCACGTGCGAGTAGGGCCGCGCCGACAAAGCGCATCCCGGGCGCCCCTCCCTCCCAGGCACCCCCTATTTCCGTCCCGCTCCCCCCCTGGCGCGGATGAGACGCATTGAGCGCACCCTCGTCCGCCTCCTATCGTCGGCATGCGGTCAAGAATTTCATGCAGGTCCGCCGGAGTTGTTCATGCCGGCTGGCATGGACTGTATTTTCCGACCGATACATAACCTGGAGACCGTTTTGAGGCAAAGTCCTGTCCTGCAGACGAGCAAACCGGCCGACCAGCAACCCGAATGGCCGGACAGAGCACTTGCCGATCGAGCACGGGCGGTCCTGGCTGGCCGTCCGCCCCTGGTCCGACTTTCCGACGTTCTCAGGTTTCGCACGCTCCTGGCGCAAGTGGCTCAGGGCGAAGCGCTGGTGATTCAAGCCGGCGACTGCGCGGAGAACCCGGATGAGTGCACGGCCGAGCACGTCTGGCGCAAATCCGCCCTGCTCGACCTCCTCACCGCCGCCCTGAAACTCGACACCGGCAAAGCGGTGCTGCGCGTGGGCCGCATCGCGGGCCAGTTCGCCAAGCCTCGTTCTCATCCCCTGGAGAACGTGGCCGGCCGCGAACTGCCCGTCTACCGCGGTCACATGATCAACTCTCCGCTGCCCACACCCGACAGCCGCCGCCACGACCCGCTGCGTCTGCTATCCGCCTATATGACCGCAGGCGATGTCATGGCCCACTTGGGATGGCACGGGTCCTCCGCCGGCCTCCAGGACTCCGTTGCGTTCGATACCGAATCCGCCGTCTGGACCAGCCATGAAGCCCTTGTGCTGGACTATGAACTCCCTTTGACACGCCGACTCGGCGACCGCCAATACCTGCTCGGCTCCACGCACTGGCCCTGGATCGGCGAACGCACTCGCCGGCTCGGCGGCGCCCATGTCGAGCTGATCACAGACGTCGTCAACCCCGTCGCCGTCAAGGTCGGCCCCACGATGACCGAAAACGAGATCATCGCCCTATGCACGCGCCTCGATCCCAGACGCGAACCCGGACGTCTCACGCTCATCTCCCGAATGGGTGCGGACGCCGTCGCCCATCGCCTGCCCCCGCTCGTCCGGACCGTCGCCCGCGCCGGCCACCCGGTCATCTGGCTGTGCGACCCCATGCACGGCAACACCGTCACTGGCCCGCATGGCCACAAGACCCGACTGCTGCCCACGATGGCCCACGAGATCCGGGAATTCCGCCGTGCCGTCGCCTCCGAGGGGGGCGTCGCCGGCGGACTTCACCTGGAGACGACCCCCGACGAAGTCCTCGAATGCGTGGATGACCTCCGCGCTCTGGAAGGTGCCACCGGCCTCCGCAGCACGCTGTGCGACCCCCGCGCCAACCCCGAGCAGGCCATCGCTCTCGTCTCCACCTGGAAAGACACCCGCCACGCTCCACCCACTTTCCGTCGTTCACCGAAAGGAGACACCTCGGAAAACGCCGCCAGGCTCCGCGGAGCGGCATCCGCCACAAACTCTTAGGCCGACCAAGGAATTTATATGAAGGACACGAAGAACCCGTCACAACACTCATCGAGCGTGTGGCTTCGCAGTTACCGCACCGGACCGCCCGAAGCGCCACTTCTCGTGGTCTTTCCGCACGCAGGTGGCTCCGCAAGCTACTATCGTGAATTCTGTACGACACTGTCCGATCGTTTCAACACGTTCGCCATGCAATACCCTGGCCGCCAGGACCGGCGCCACGAACCCCCTCCCGCAGACCTCCACACCTTGTCCGATCAGTTGTTCGACGAGGTCGCGGAATTCAGCGACCGCCCACTGGCATTCTTCGGTCACAGCATGGGTGCAGTACTCGCCTTCGAAGTGGCCAGACGCTTCGAGCAGCGCCTGAACCATCCCCTGGAAATGCTCTTCGTCTCCGGTCGCCGCGCCTCGACGCAGCCTCGCGACGAGACCATTGACCCGACCGATGATGACGCCCTGCTCTCCGAACTACGGAAACTGAGCGGCACCGACCACCGCCTGCTGGGCTATGAGGACATGCTTCACATGATCCTGGAACCCCTGCGCGCCGACTATCTGGCGCTAAATTCCTATGTTTCCGCTCCCGGCCCCGTCCTCCGCACCCCGATCACCGCCCTCACGGGCGCCTCCGACCCCCGCACCACCGAGACCGATGCCAACGCCTGGCGAGATCGCACCACCGGCGCCTTCGACCTGCGGGTCTTCCCCGGCGGGCACTTCTTCGTGAGCGAGCACCAAAAAGCGGTGACAACCTTCGTCGCGGAAAAGCTGTCCGCCCTCCAGCAAACCTGAAGCCGGTACAGGTCAAACGACGGCTCATGAAGCATGACCAGCACGACTGAACCGCTGCGGGATCGGTGGAGGCTGTGATGTGCCCCGGGTCTGATGGAGTCAGCTTGCTGGAGAATTGACCGTCCAGCAGCGTCCGGAGGCTGTCGTGCCCCGTAGTTATCCTCCCGAGTTTCGTCGCAGGGTCCTGGACTTGGCCGCATCCGGACGCACGATCGCTGAAGTGGACCAGCTCCTGAGAACCAGCGCGGCGAACCATCTACGAGTGGCGCCGCCAGCAATTGATCGACACTGGCCAGTTGCCCGCACCAGGTCGTGTCCCTTGACGTGGTGTAGGCGATCAATCGGCGGTCGTGTTGGTGGTGTTGTGGAGTTCGGGCGCTTTCGCGGGGCTCGGTGGGGTAGATCTGGTCCATGCTGCCTTCGGGTAGGTAGCGGCGGGGGAAGGCGATCCACTCGTCGTGCATCTCGAAGAGCACGGCGGCGACCAGCCGCAGGAGCGCGTCGTCGTTGGGGAAGACCTGGACGACGTCGACGCGGCGTTTGATCTCGCGGTTGATCCTCTCCAGCGGGTACGTGGACTGGATCTTCTTCCAGTGCCGTTCCGAGAAGGGAGCGAAGGCGGTGAGGTCGTCCTTGGCGTCCAGGAGCATCTGTTTGACCTGGGGAAACTGTGCGCCGAGCATGTCGGCGACCGTGTCGAGCCGGTTGCGGACAGCGTCCTGGTCGGGCTGGGCGAAGATGGTGCGGATGGTCGCGGCGACCATTTCCGCGGCGTCCATGGAGATCACGCCGAAGACATTGCGCAGGAAATGAACCCGGCAGCGCTGGTAGGCCGCACCGATCATGACCTTGCGGATCGCCTTGACCAGGCCCGAGTGGTGATCGCCGAGCACGAGCCGGACACCGCCCAGGCGCGTTCGCGCAAGGAGCGCAGGAACTGGGTCCAGAACACCTCGTTCCCGCTGTCGCCAACCATCACCCCCAGCACCTCGCGGCCGCCGTCCTCCGTGATGCCGGTAGCGATCACCACGGCCCGCGAGACGATCTGGTGCGCCACCCGTGCCTTGCAGTAGGTCGCATCGACGTAGACGTAGGGGAAGCGGGTGTGTTCCAGGGACCGGCTGCGGAACGCGGTCAGCTGGGTGTCCAGGTCCGCGCAGATCCGTGAGACCTCGCTCATGGAGATCCCGCTGTCCGCTCCCAGTGCCTTGCCCAGGTCGTCGACCGAGCGGGTCGACACGCCGTGGACGTACGCCTCCATGACGACGGCGAACAGAGCCTGGTCGATGCGACGACGACGCTCCAGCAGGCTCGGGAAGAAGCTGCCCGCGCGCAGCTTGGGTATGACCAGGTCCAGGTCACCAGCCTACGTGGTCAGCGTCTTGTCGCGGTGCCCGTTGCGCAGCGCGGTGCGATTCTCGGTGTGCTCGTTCCACTCCGCGCCGATCCTCGACGTCGCCTCGGCCTCGATCAGCTCCTGAAGCATCCGCTCGGCCACGGACCGCACGAGTTCGAGTCCGTCCGCCGAACGCAGAGACTCCAGCAGCCGAAGTAAGTCATGCTGGGACAGGGCCATCATGCACCTCCTGGTTGAACTGCCCGTTCACCAGGGAGGTTGCATGGTGGCCCGCCTGCCGGGCAGAGAGCGGAACACCTATCGACACACGCCCCGAGGCGTACGCCCCCACTTTGATCGGCTACACCACGAAGCGGGACGCCATCCGGCACCACGACCACTGAGAATGCCGAACTGGCTGCCGCGCGCGAAAGCGGATCGCCGAGTTGGAGGCG
Source organism: Streptomyces sp. NPDC047042 (assembly GCF_040644035.1). Lineage (NCBI taxonomy): Bacteria > Bacillati > Actinomycetota > Actinomycetes > Kitasatosporales > Streptomycetaceae > Streptomyces > Streptomyces sp. NPDC047042. The sequence goes on from NZ_JBEYVP010000039.1 coordinate 65,498, forward strand.
GAGGTGAAGATCCACCGCAGAGCTGCTGAACTCCTTGGCGAAACAACCTCCCCAAAAGGCCGTCCGAAGCCATCGACGTGATGGCCGACGAAGGCCTGCCGGTCCAGCTGGCCTCTGGTGTCCTGCGCGCGTGGCTGAGTCCGTCTACTTCGCGTGGCGCAGCCGGCCGCCATCGACCCGCTCCGTCCGGCACGCGTGGCTGACCGAAGGCATCACAAGCATGGGGCCTCCCCCTGAAGCCAGAGGCTAGTGTCCTGAGTCGTTAATTCGTGTGCAGTAGGCGGCGAGGGTGTCGAGGATGTCGTCGGCGCTCTTCGTCCAGACGAACGGCTTGGGGTTCTTGTTCCACTCGTTGATCCAGCCGCGGATGTCCCGTTCGAGTTCGACGACGCTGCGGTGGGCCGAGCGGCGGAGTTTGCGGGAGGTCAGCTCGGCGAACCAGCGCTCGACGAGGTTGAGCCAGGACGCCGAGGTGGGGGTGAAGTGCAGGTGGAAGCGGGGGTGTCGAAGCAGCCACTTCTTGACCGGCTCGGTCTTGTGGGTCGCGTAGTTGTCCAGGACCAGGTGGAGTTCGAGGTGCTGGGGGACGGCGGCGTCGATGACCTTCAGGAAGCGGAGGAACTCCTGGTGGCGGTGGCGGCGGTAGTGCTGGTATCGGCGTACACACGATCGTCCCCGGTCGCGTACGAGTGAAAAGGGACGCTTGATGGTGCGGTGAGTCGTGGTGCCCGGCACTCTGCTGCTTGTCCGGTGAAGGGTGGCGGAGGGCGGTGGCGCGGTGGTTTTGGACCCGCAGCGCTGGCTGGAACTGCGGCGGTTCCGTGCTCTGGTCGAGTCAGGAGCGGTCAGCCTGACGGAGGTGGCCAAGGAGACTGGGCTGGACCGCAAGACGGTCCGCAAGTATCTGTCGAGCACGGCGGCGTCGGTGCCGCCGAGACGGACGTCGAACGGCCGGCCTCGGAGGAAGGTGGTCGACGAGGTTGCGCCGTTGATCGACGCGATGCTGCGGGCAGAGATCCTTATCAAGGGCGCCGTCGTGCACGAGCGTCTGGTCAAGGAGTACGGCTCGACGATCAACTACCAGCGGGTCAAGCTCTATCTGCAGGAGGCCCGGCCGCGGATCGCGGGTGAACTGGGGATCCAGCCGCGGGAGTTGGCGGGTATGCACCGCCGCTTCGAGGTGGTTCCCGGGGCCCAGGCCCAGGTCGACTGGGGCGATGAAGGCAAAATCCTCGCCCACCTGGGAATCCCGAAGGTCTACTCGTTCCATACGGTGCTGTCGTACTCACGCGACCCGTTCTGCTGCTTCACCACGAGCCAGGACCTGCAGACCTTCTTCGACTGCCACCGGCGGGCGTTTGCGCACTTCGGCGGGGTGCCGATGTCGATCGTCTACGACCGGACCAAGACCGTCGTGCGCCGGCACGTCGCCCCGGGCGAGGCGGTGCCTCTGCATCCGGAAGCGGTCGGCTTCGCCGGCCACTACGACTTCGACATCGACGTGCTGGCCGCCTACCGGCCCACCGGGAAGGGCCGAGTCGAACGCCAGGTGCTGATCGTGCGTGATCACGTGCTGGCCGGGCGGGCGTTCTCCTCGCTCGAGGAACTGGATGCCGCCTTCATGGCGTGGGTGCCGCAGCGACGCGCCCGCACCCACGCCACCCACCACGAGGTCATCGGGCACCGGGCCGCTCGGGATCACGCCGCCCTCAAGCCGTTGCCGCCGTCGCCCTATCTCGTGGCGGAGCGGCATCTGCGGCCGGTCGGCAAGGACTGCCTGGTCGCGTTCGGCGGAAACCTCTACTCGGTGCCCGCCCGCAAGGTCCGCCCACGTCAGTTGGTCGAGATCAGGGCGACGAAGTCCCAGGTCATGCTGCACACGACCGTTCCCGATGCCAGCGGCGAGACCCTGCTGTCCAGCCATCCGCGGGCGGTCGGCCGCGGCGTGGTCGTCAAACAGGAAGAGCACTGGGACGGCCTGCCGACCGGCAAGAACCGCCGCACCACGACGGGCGACAAACCGCCACCACCGCGGAGCGAGTCCTCGACGTCCAGTCGCATCGAACCGTTGCAGGCACTGTTGAACCGGTCCGCCGCAACCCAGATCGAGGTCGGGAGGCGGCCGCTGTCGGTCTATGACGAACTGACCGGCAACCGCATCCGCACCACGGCCGGCAAGCTCGGCCTGCCCCACCTCGCGGAAACCATCAACGAGTACACCCGCCGGGCCGACGAGGCGAAGATGGGCTACCTCGACTTCCTCGACCTGGTCCTGTCTGAGGAACTCGCCGTCCGCGACGACCGACGCTTCCGCCAGGGCCTGCGACTGTCCAAGCTGCCGCACCACAAGACGCTGGACGAGTACGACTTCTCCTTCCAGCCCGAGCTCGACCCGCGCAAGGTCAAAGACCTCGCCAGCCTCTCCTTCGTCGACGGCAAGGCGAACGCCGCCCTGCTGGGGCCGCCCGGGGTGGGCAAGACGCATATCGCCGTCGCCCTCGCAGTCGCGGCCTGCCGGGCCGGCTACTCGATCTACTTCACCAGCCTCGACGACATGGTCCGCAACCTGAAGGCGGCCGAGTCGGCCGGGCGGCTGGTCAACAAACTCGGCACCTATCTGCGGCCGAGCGTCCTCGTGGTCGACGAGGTGGGCTACCAGCCCCTCGAACGCGCCGAGGCGAACCTGGTCTTCCAGGTGATCTCCAAGCGCTACGAGAAGGGCTCCATCATCCTGACCTCGAACAAGACCTTCAGCGAATGGGGCCAGGTCTTCGGCGACGAGGTCCTCGCCACCGCCATCCTCGACCGGCTCCTCCACCATTGCGAAGTGATCGCGATCAACGGCCCGAGCTACCGGCTCAAGAACCGCCTCCAGGCCATCGAGCGAGAGACGGAAGTGGCCTAGCAACTGGGGACGTTCAAACGTACCCGCCAGACCCGAAGGGAGCGTACGCCGACAGCTGGGCGATGACTGAGCCGGAGGCGATGTCCAGGGCGGCGAACAGGCTGGTCGTGCCGTGCCGGACGTAGTCATGGGTCATCTTCGCCGGCGTGGTCGGCGCCATCGGGAGCACGGGCTGGGTCCGGTCCAGGGCTTGTATCTGCGACTTCTCGTCCACCGCCAGGACCAGGGCGTTCTCGGGCGGGGCAAGGTAAATACCCACAACGTCACGGACCTTGCTCACGAACTGCGGGTCGGTCGACAGCTTCCACGTCTCCACGATGTGCGGCTTGAGGGGGTCTTCGAATTTAAGCGGGGTGGAGGTGTCCGCGGGCTCGGCGGGTGGTGACGCAGCGTGTGCGTAGGCGTTGGTTGGTGGGGTTGCGGAAGCCGTGGGCGGCGCGGGCGACGAGCTTGATCACGCGGTTGATGCCTTCGCTTTTGGCGTTGCTGTGGCCGGTGGCGATGAACGCGGCGATCTCGGTCCACCAGCGGTCCACTGTGACGGCCAGTTGGCGGACTTCGGGGATCTCGGAGTCGGCGCACCAGGTCAGGAACTTGAAGCGTAGGTGGCCGATGCGATGGCGGTCGGCGCCGGTGCGGGCGCAGGCGAGCAGGTCCCGGAGCCGTTCCTTGGCGATCCAGGCGGTCAGCAGCGTCATCCCGATCGTCCCGGCGTCGATCAGTGCGTTCCACATCGTGGTGAACTGGGCGTCGGTGAGGTCTTCCCGGTTGCGCAGGAGCCGACGCCGGGCCTTCCATTCCGGGTCGCGGGCTCGTCCGCGCCGTCCGCGCAGGGAGGCGGTGGTCCGCCTGCGGACGATGTTGAGCATCTTGTTGGCGAGCTGGACCAGGTGGAAGTGGTCGACGACCACGGTGGCGTGGGGCAGCCCGGTGCGGATGGCGGCGCGGTAGCCGGCGGACATGTCGATCGCGACGTAGCGGATCTGCCGACGCCACTGGAGCGGTGTCGTGGCGAGCCAGGCCAGCACGTCGCTGGGGGCCCGGCCCTCGACCTGTCCGAGCAGGCCCTGGACGCCGAAGGCGTCCACGAAGCCGGTGTGCCAGCGGTCCGCCACCGGCTCCCACCTGCCGGTTTCCGGGTTCTGGCGCCATTGCGTGCGTCCCCGGCGGGTCTCGTCGATCCCGAGGACCTCGACCGGTTCGAGGGCCGCAGCAGTCACCGCCTGCCCGGCCGTGCGGAAGGCGTCCATCACCGTGGGCCAGGACAGGCCCAGGTCCCGGGCCGCCTGGACGACCGTGGAACCCGCGTCGCGCACCCGCCGCCCGGCCGCACCGCGCAGCCGCTCGGTGATCCTCGCCCCGGCCGGGACCTGGCTCACCTGCTCGGTGAAGGTCCGGCGCGGGCAGCCCGGCTCGGTGCAGTACCAGCGGCGCTTGCGCCACACCAGCTCCAGCCCCCGCTCACCGAAGGGCAGATCGCGTGGGCGAGTCTGCACGAAGCCCTTCACGCGCGTGGCGAACACCCCGCACAAGGGGCAGGCCCGCGCGGCCTCGTCCGCGGTGGTCAGGAGCACCCGCCGGGTGCCGTCCGCAAGCCGCTCGACCTTCTCAACGGCCAGGCCGTCCAGGTCGAGCAGCAACGTCGTATTGTTGTCCAAGCCCGTGTGTCCAGGTGATCAAGCTGCGTAGAGAACAGCCATGATCACTCACGGCCACGGGCTTCCTTCATCCCGGGCCAACTCGCCCCGTACTAACCGATCGTGACGACGAGACAGACCGACTCGGGCCAGACCCCGCTCAACTTCGAAGCCCCGCTTGAGGCCGAACGCCCGCCAGATCCGCGAGACGGCCGACTGCGACATCCCCGCCGCCCCGGCCATCGAACGCGTCGACCAGTGCGAATCACCCGTCGGTGGCGCCTGGTCAAGGGTCCTGGCGACCAGGGCTTCGACCTGCTCGTCCGTGATCTTCCGCGGCGCTCCCGAACGCGGGCGGTCCACCAGGCCCTCCAGCCGGTCGGCGGCAAACCGGGACCGCCACTTACGCACCGTCTCCCGCGAGACACCCAAGTCGTCCGCGACCTGCGCGTTCGACAGGCCTTCCGCGCACGCCAGCACGATCCTCGACCTCAACACCAGTGCCTGAGACGCGGTCTGCTTGCGCAACCAGCCTCGCAGCACCCGGCGTTCGTGATCGGACAACTCCAACGACAACGGCTTCGGACCCGGCATCACCCCACCCTACAATCGCCCACGAACTTACGACTCAAGACACTAGCCGCTCGGCCGCCAAACCCGGATCCCTTGCGGAACTGCCGGCGCTCGTCCGACAGACCGCCACCGCGCGGTGCCTCATAACGAACGGCGCACCGCGAGGATCAAGCCCTGTCAGCGGCTACGACAACCCTGGTTCAACCTCAGTAACTGAGCACGGGACCGTGTACTACACCTATTTGTCGCTCATCGATCTCGCCAGTGCGCTGATCGATTGCGGCCGACAACGCCCGCTGCCTAAACACGAAACTCGACGCTTGTACGTTGTGGGGTCCTCAGGGAAATCCTGACGGATGTGGTCGGCGCGCCAGATATCTCTCTGGTACGTAACCCGCAGTTCCCGCGAATGGAGGAGTCCAAACTCAACCACACATCGCGTCTAAATGAACTCGGGGCGACGAATGCTCTCGGCCCCTCCGTCGATATAGATGATCTGGCCAGTCACGAAGAGGTTATCCGAGCTCGTTAGCCATGCGAGGAGATTCGCGACTGCCGAGGGGTCTGCTGCGGGGCCACCGAAAGGCGCTGGGGCATGTTTGTCGAGTGTTGCGCGCCCTTCTTCGGTTGCAAGGACCGGGATCGTCATGGGAGAGAGGATGACGCCGGGTGCTACCGCGTTGAGGGCGATTCCGCATTTACCCCAGTCATCTGAGGGCGCGTTCCTCCGTACCCAGCGGGCCAATGAGAGCTTCGATGTGATGTAGACCACACTCGAGCCCGCAGCGTCAGTTGCTGCCGCAAGGGAATCGGCGTGGGCAAGAGCAGAGGCCTCGTCTCCTGACTCGATCAGTTCGAGCAGCTTCGCGTCGTTCGCATCGATGATCGCTCGAGAGGCCACTACGGCTGCGCGAGGTTTGTCTGCGGCGGCGAGCAACGGACGCAGGCCTTCGAGGGTTGCCACCGCTCCGAAGTGATTCACGGCTACGGATGGCGATGCCGATACCAACACTCCTGCGACGGCCAGTACTCCATTGATGGCACCTCCACTCAGTTCACGGGCCTGTTCGACCAGGTCGGCACGGCCGTCTTCCGTGCTCAGATCCACCACAATGTCGGCGTTCTCTAGATCGACACCGATCACGCGATGCCCGTCGGACCGAAGCTTCGCGACAGTGGCCTTGCCGATTCCAGAGGCGGATCCTGTTACGAGATACGTGCGAGTCATGTTTTCATTCCTTCTTCGGTAGCTATCGGCGCGACTGAGGCCGCTGCCTATCAGAGCCCCCTCGCCCGTCGTCACAAATTGCCGAGCGCGCGCTGGTTAACCGTCTGCAAGACTGCAGTCTGTCCCCCATCCACGGTGATTACTGAACCTGTCGTGAAGCTGGCGCCAGGACTCGCGAGCCAGACGACAGTGCTGCCGATCTGCTGCGGCTGACCAATCACCTGGAGCGGGTTCAGCGGGAATGGCTGCTCCCCCGTCAGCAGCGGTTCGGGCGTGATCGCGGACGTGGAGGTCGAATGAATCCAGCCTGGCGCAATGGCGTTGACGGTAATTCGATGCGGTGCCAGATCGACCGCCATTGCCTTTGCCAGCGCGGACACCCCACCCTTGCTGGCCGTGTAGGGAGCGCTGTTGGGCTCTGCAGCCGACGCGCAGATGGACGAGATCAGGACGATCCTGCCGCCGTTCCCTGCTGCGGCCATACGCTGCGCCGCAGCCTGTCCGGACAGGTAGCAGCCCTTCAGATTGACCCCCAGTACCCGATCCCAGTCTTCCTCCTTCATCTCGAGGAAGGGGCTGTAACTCGAGGTCCCCGCATTGGCCACCAGGATGTCGAGCTTGCCGAACACCGCCACGGCGTGATCGCAGAGCGCCTGGACCTCGTCATACTGCGAAACATCGCAGGCGAAGGCCGAGACCTCCCCCATCTCGCCGAGTTCCTCGGCGACCCGGCGCAGTTCACTCTCGTTCCGCTGCGAGATCACCACCTTTGCGCCCGCGATCAGGAGCTCCTCTGCGATCCCCCGTCCAATGCCGCGCCCCGCCCCAGTGACGACGGCTACCTGTCCTTCAAGCAGTTTCATTTCCTGCCTCCTCGTTTCGCTCTCTACGATGTCGCGTTGGTTTTGGAGGTTACTGCGGCTATCGCCGGCATTACCCCTTCGCATCCGCACCGCATCGGCACTGGGGTAATCACCCGTTCGACGGGTGGCGCTCACCGAAAGGCCGGGTATCTCAGGGCGCCAGTTCGGCCTTCACCATCACGTGCTTGAACTGCGAGTACTCGTCGAGGCCGATGCCCGAGAGCTCCTTGCCATAGCCGGAGTTCTTGAACCCTCCGAAGGGCATCTCCGCTGCCGTGAAGATCTGCTGATTGACCCAGACGGTGCCGAACTCGAGTTCCCGCGTGAAACGCATCGCGCGGGCCAGATTCGTGGTCCACACGCTGGCAGAGAGTCCGTAGTCGACGCCATTGGCCCACTCGAGCATCTCGTCGTCGTTGCGGGCACGCTGGATCGTGACGACCGGTCCGAAGACCTCGCGCTGGACGATCTCTGAGTCCTGGCCGACGCCCGTCACCACGGTGGGTGCGTAGAACCAGCCGTCGCGAGCAAGCCGTTCGCCGCCGGTGCGAATCGAGGCACCCTCAGCCCGGGCACGGTCAACGAACCCCTCGACGCGCTTCAGCTGCCGCTCGGAGATGAGGGGCCCCATCGTCGTTCCCAGGTCATCCGGGTTCCCCACCCTGATCTTCTCGACCTCAGCGACATAGGCGTCGACGAACTCGTCGAAGGCAGCCTCTTCGACGATGATCCGGCAAGCCGCAGTGCAGTCCTGTCCGGTGGCAGAGAAACCGAACTCTGCGAGGTCGCGGGCCGTCTGTGCCACGGGGCTGTCGGCGAACACCAGGACCGGAGCCTTACCTCCCAACTCGAGGCTGGTCCGCTTCAATGTCCCAGCGGCAGCGGCAGCGACGGCCTTTCCGGTACTCACGTCCCCCGTCAGCGCGATCTTGCGCACCTGGGGATGCTCGACGATGGCCTGGCCGGCGCGGCCATCGCCGAGCACCAGGTTGACCACGCCGTCGGGAAGGAAGCGGTTCATCAGATCGACGAGCTTGATCGTCGTCAGCGGGGTCAACTCGGCCGGCTTGATGACCACGGTGTTGCCAGCGGCGAGGGCTGGAGCCAGCTTCCAGGCCGCCATGAGCAGAGGGTAGTTCCAGGGCGTGATCAGCCCAACCACACCTAGAGGCTCGCGCCGCATCCACGACGTGCTGTCGTTCGCGTACTCGCCGGCGGCTGGGCCGTGCGACACCCGTGCGGCGCCGGCGCAGAACCGGATCACGTCCCAAGCCCATGGCATCTCGTCGCGTGACTGGGTGATCGGCCGCCCCGTGTTCTTACTCTCCATGACGGCGAATTCCTCGGCTTCCTGCTCGACCGCGTCTGCGATCTTCAACAGGAGCTCGGCACGCTCACTGGGCGGTGTCTGTCCCCAAGACGTCCGGGCGGCATGTGCACGCACCACAGCGGCATTGACCTCCTCGGTCGACGCGTTGCGGTACTTCGCGATCGCCTGCTCGGTCGCGGGGTTGATGATCAACGAGACATCGGTGTCGCTCGGCTCAGCCAGCCAGCTCTGCACCGTCGATGCTGCTACCGATGCAGCGTTGGCGGGGTGGCTCATGATCTCTTCTCCGTATCTTCGGTGGTCTGCTGCGGCACCAGCCGCACCTCAGGGCGGCGGATGCAGGTCAGATTCGTGGTAACGACGTCACGCAGACGTGGCTTGAGCATCGGAAGCAGCTTGTCGTCCGGCCAATCGAGAGTTCGCTCAGCCGTCCTCGCCAGCACCTGGCGCCTCGGTGGCACGTTGCTCCATGCCGAATAGTCTGTGACTGGCCGCTGCGCCTGCCGTATGCACTTCGACGGCGTCGGCAGGAGGCTGGCTAGAGCCCTTCGGGGGCCCGTCTGCGTCACGGGACGACGACAAACTTTCCGACGTGTGCGCGCTTCAGCATCTGCTCCTGCGCCGCTGCCAGCTCTTCGAGCCGGTACGACGCCTCGAGCATCGGCTTGAGCCGACCCCCCTCGATCAGCGCGACTAGTCGCGCAAAGGTGTCGCCGGTCGGATTGGTGATGCCGTACATCTCCAGATCCTTGTAGATCAGGTCACGCAGATCCATGGCGGTCACAGGCCCACCAATAGCGCCGGACGTGGTGTACCGGCCCCCGCGACGGAGCACTTTGAGGATCGGGCCGAACAACTCGCCGCCGACTACGTCGGCAACAACGTCGATGGCCTGTTCGCCGACGAGAGCCTCCACGGATTGCTGGAGGTCGGCTGCGTCTCGTGCCACGAAGTAGTCCACGCCCAACGCCTGGAGGCGTTCGCGCTTCGACTCGCCGGCCACCGCGACAACGCGAGCTCCGCGTACGTGGGCCAGCTGGATGAGTGCGGTGCCAACGCCGCCGGCTGCGCCCGTGATCAGGATGATCTCGCCCTCGCCGAGGTCGGCGCGAGCCAGCATCTCCTCGGCCGTGTCGTAGGAGCAGGGGAACGTCGCCAACTCCGCGTCGCTGAGCGGGCTTTCGATGACATGTGCGTTGATCGACGGTACGGCGACGTACTCGGCGAAACCGCCGTCGCGCTCGCTGCCGAGGTACTCGACCAGCTGTGCCCGCAGCGGCAGCCGGGGGTCGCGGACGGAGGGGTCGACCAGGACTCGCTGGCCGATACGTGCGGGATCAACCTCCGCGCCTACCGCAGCGACCTGGCCGGCGACTGCGGCGCCCTGGATCCTCGGGAAGCCGACTGCGCTCTTGAGCCAGGAGGAGCCGGCGTCGTCGTCGCGACCGTGGAGTCCGAGCTCCTCCGTCACGCTCGACTCAACCTTTCGGTCGTACCAGCCCGTCCGGGTGTTGATGTCGGTGTTGTTGAGTCCGCACGCGCCGACCCGAACCAACACCTCACCTTCTTGTGGCTGCGGAGTCGGTGCGTCGCCCCGACTGAACAGCCGATCGATGCCGCCATGGCCGGTGAGGACGACCGCGTTCATAGCGGTCGGAACGCCTGCTTGCGTCTGCACTTGACTTGTTCCCTTTCTACGTCGGCTGCCGTCGGATGTCTCAAGGTGCGAGGTCGGGATTGACCACGACGGTCAGGTTCACGTTTCCCTTGTCTGCGCTATCAAGGATCCGACCGGCTGCTCTTTGAGAGCCGGCGACCAGGGGCAGCGAAGCTTGGGGTCAACTCGCGAGCGTGTAAGGGATCGGCTTCGCCAGGCGCGGTCTCGGGTGTCTGCTCTCCCAGTCTCGGCGAACTGCGAGCGGAGGCGCATTGGAGCGTGCGCAGACGACGAGGAGGGTTCTTGGCGAATCCACAATTCCTGCAACCGACCGGTTCGGTCGAGTCCTAGGAGACCCGGTCATAGCGATAGAAGTAGACGCGCTCGGGGGGCCAAGGGGTCGTTAAACCAAGATGAGGTCGGTGACCTTCTCGGCGATCATCATGACGGGTGCGTAAAGGTTGGCGTTCGGAATGGTGGGCACCACCGACACATCGATACGACGCGCAGGCCTTCCACGCCGTGCAACCGCATCGTCGCGGGGTTGAGACGACCCACTCCTCGTCTGTGCCCGTCTTGCAGGTGTCGCAGGGGTGGTAGGTGGTCTTTACATCGCCCGCGGCCCAGTCAAGGATCTTCTGGACGGTCTTCGCCGTCGGCCCCGGGGACAGCTCTCCGCCGATGTACTTCGCGACCGTGGTCAGCGGCGTTCAGGCCGCCGGCGCCCGCCATCGGGGCGGGTCTCGTCGGAGGTGACGACACCGACCTCGATGACGTGGTAGGACGTGCGTCTGTCCCTGCTCGGATTCGATCGCGCCTCTATGCGAGCCCAACGTCACCGCACCATATGTATCGCGGGCTGGGGCCACATATCGTGGCTGTCCATCAAGGTGGGCGTCATCCAGAGCGCCAAACCCGAAGGCGTGTGAGGCCGAGCGGTACGGCCGGCTCCCCTCCCGAGTTGCGGACGCGCCGCCTGGCGCCTCGGCGTGGAACGTCACAGCATGGACGTGACCCGCTCAAGGGCCTCCAGCGCCTCGACGTACTCATCGATCAACCGCATCATCTCGGCCTTCACGGTAGTCGTGGCCTTCATGTCCGAAACCATCTGCCCGACCGAATAGGTCCAGTAGTCGAGGTTGTGTCCGCGCTCCGCGCGCGTGTTCGCGTAACCCCACAGGATGGACTGCATCGGCCACACCAAGTGGTGTGGTGCTCCATCGCTCTCCCAAGTGTCGGTGTACTTCGTCCGAAGCATGCGCCCCTGCTTGCCGGTCATCATCTTCGAGATGACGGCGTCCTCGGACTCAGCCCGGAACAACCGCTGGCGCTGCTCCTCGTTCAGCTCGGCCTCGGTAGTCCCGAGCCAGAGTGATCCGAGCCAGACACCTTGGCAACCCAACGAGAAAGCCGACAAGATCTGCGAACCACGGGAGACACCGCCGGCCGCCAGCACGGGTACTCCCGCTGCCGCCTCGACGACCTGTGGCCACAGCACGACGGACGTGATCGAGCCGACACTGCCGCCGGCCTCGGTTCCCTGGGCGACCATGAAGTCGACACCGGCGTCACGCTGCTTGGCTGCGTGGCGACCACTGCCGACCAGGGCACCGACCTGGACTCCCTTTGCGTGGGCTTCCGAGACGACCCAGTCGGGCGTGACGCCGAGGGCACCGACGACCGCCTTGACCGAGGGGTGCGCCAACGAGATCGCCAGCTGCTCCTGACTCTTCTCCCGGGTCATGCTCAGTCTGCCGGCGCTCTCGGCGATGAACTCGCGCTGCAGCTCCTCGGTGACGTCCGAGATGCCGGCGTCGCGCATCATCTGGTTGACGAACCCGAGCTGGTCGGTCGGCATGGAAGCGGCGTACTCCGCCGGGCTCTTCTCGTCACCTCCCGTGCCGGGGAAGACGAGGTCAACCCCGAACGGACGGCCGTCGACCTCGCGCTCGAGCCACTTGATCGACATCTCGAGCTCGTCGGGGGTCATCCACGCCGCACCGAGCACGCCGAAACCCCCGGCTTTCGTGACGCCGGCAACGACGTCACGACAGTGCGAGAAGGCGAAGATCGGAACCTCGATATCGAGCGTCCTCGCAATGTCCGTCCTCACTTGCCACCCTCTCCTTCTGCCGGCGGCGCTGCCCGACCCCGGGCATACGGCCTGAACGTGTAGTGCCCGACAGGCTACGACCTCGCCGGATCACCGCAAATGGTGAGAATGCGAACGTCGCAGACCCCAGTCAGTGAAGTTCCAAAGCACTCGGCCGCGACTACGGACAAGGCGCCGAGATGCCGGCGAATTGCTGCCTCCGGGCGGCACCCTGGGTCCGGGACAGTAGGTGGGTGGCATCGAAATCAGTCAGCTGACCGCAATCGCGGGGATGGTGGGACTCCCCGCGCTCGTCTCCTTGGCCGTGGGGATCAGCCGGCAAGCCATCCTGGAAAGCTGGCCTCGATCGGCCTGGTCGTGGCCGGTTGGTCATCGCTCCAGTTCTGGCCTTCCGAGCGTATCGGCGCGCGAGGCGGCCCGGTGCCGCGCCGGGTTTCTCTCCGGCCCTGGAAGGGCGCCCGGCGGGCCGCATCGTGGCACTGACTGGTGCCGATTCCGGCGCTGTCGTCGAACCGACCGAACCGGTTCAGGATCGGACGACCGGGAGCACGACGCGGGAGGGCCGTGCTGCGTCGTGCCCGATCTCCTGGCGTGCCGGGCGGAAGTCCGTGCCACTGTCGACGGGTTCGCCGGTGTTGAGGTTGCGGTCCCAGCGGGGGAAGTTGCTGGAGGTCACGTGGACGCGCAGGCGGTGGCCGGCGCGGAACACGTAGCTGGTGGACCACAGATCGACGGCGTGCTCGGTGAACTCACCCGGGGTGGTGGCTGCCCGCACGATCCCGTCGACCACGTTCAGAGAGACGCCCTCGGGGTCGACGTCACATAGCCGGACGACCCAGTCCGTCGACGGGGCGTCCGTCGCCGCGTGGACGAACGCCCGGACACGACCGGTGACCTCCAGGTCCTCGGCCAGAGGCTCGCTGGTGTACACGAGAACGTCCGGCCTGGCCTCCACCCGCGCCTGGTCGAGCGGCCCTCGTCTGAACTCGCTGGACATCAGGATCGCGCCGCCCGTCGTCGGCACCGGGTCGGCTGGGTCATAGACGTACATGTCACTGCCCTCGCCCGGCGCGGGAGCGTTGAAGCCGAGGCCACCCTCCGCGCGCAGGAACAGGTCCGTGTCAATGGCATGTGAGAGCGGCCACTCCTGCTCCTCGCGCCACTCGTTCCTCCCCATGACGAAGAGCAGCACCGGCGGCAGCTCCGGCCCAGAGGTGGCGTCCGAGGTGAGCCACTTACGGAACCATGCGCTCTGGGCGTCGGTGAGCGTGCCACGGAAGCCGAGGACGTCCGCGCTCGCGGCCACGCCGAAGTTGACGTCGCCGATCTGGCCTGTGCGCTCCTCGTGCGTCCAAGGTCCCATGATCAGCGTGGCTTGCCGCCCAGCCGCCCTGCTCGCGACGTAGTTGTCCAGCGTGCCCTGGCAGAAGATGTCGTACCAGCCGCCCACGTTCAGGCTGGGCAGGTCGACCTCTGCCTGACGGCCCGCCACCCGGCAGGCCGCACTCCACTCGGGATCCCGCAGCGCGTGTTCGAAGCCGAAGTCATGGATGCCATGACGCTGGTAGACGGGATGCCTGCCGGCCGGAAGCTCCCAGTTCACGGACGCAGCCGCCGTGTCCATGTCATGGACCAGCGCGCTCAGCGCCGCGCCCAGGGCGTCCGGATCACCAGCATGCCTCCGCATCAAGGTGTCCGCCCCCACCATGAGGGCCAACGCCACGTTGAATCCCAGCTCGATGGCCCCGCCACGGGCGAACAGACCGTCGTTCGGTTCGGACCAGGTGATCTGCGGGGCAATGGCCTTCAGCTCCAAAGGCTTGGCCAGGGCCGCCGTCCACTGGGTATTTCCGAGATAGCTGCCCCCGACCATGCCGACCGAGCCGTTGGAGCCCGGCAGTGCGGCGGCCCACCGGACCGTGTCGTAGCCGTCGTCCGCCTCGAACGTCCACGGCTCCCACTCACCATCCGAGGCGAACCGGCCCCTCGTGTCCTGGAGGACCACGATGAAGCCCTTGCGTGCCATGCCCGTCGCATCGAGCCCACCGATCATCAGCGGTTCGTTCTTGCCATAAGGCAGCCGAGCCAGCAGCACGGGCCACGGCCCGCCGCTCGTAGGCCTGTAGACGTCTGCCCGCAACACGGTGCCGTCCCGCATCGTGGCAGGGAGATCGTAGTCGATGGTCACATCGGGCATCTGTCGATCCTGTCTTCAAGTCGTTGGGTGATAGATTCCGCCAATCTCAGGCCACCCCGAAGGATCCTGAGCAGGCCATGACGCTGAAGAAGAGATCCAGAGCGCCAAGGTTTTCACCCAGCCGTGGTCCGGCGCTGCGCTCATTCGCGGGCCTTTCCTCGGACATAATCATCGCTGCCGAGGCCGAGCCGGAGCCCGTGATCAGACCGGCTCTCAGCTGCACGGAACCCAGCGCGCTCGGATGATCCACTTCGACGAAGTAGTAGTTCGGGTTGCCATGTTCGAAGTGCGAAGCAGGTTTGAGTGGCTGAAGGCTGCCAGCCCTGCCCCGCTGCAGGAATTGGAGATACGCTGACACAATTGGCTAGATTTGGCGATTATCCAAGAAAGACTTCAGCGCACTGATCAGAAAAAGGGGGAGGCTCGCAAGCCGCGATTCCTCACCCGGGTGCGGGATGAGGGCAGCGTGGTGCATGCCTCACGTCCGGCCCCATACCGGCCATGGTCGCAGGCGTGGCTGATGGCCAGGACGCAAAGCACGGCACTCAGGAACGCGCAGTGCAGGGCATCATTCCTGGGGCAGCTCACGCCACACCCATGAGCCGGGTGACGCGCATGATCTGCGCGAGGCGCTGGAAGCGCTGGTGACGGGCGACCTGCATGCCGTGCGCGTCCCCGAGGAGTACGGCGGCGCCAGCGCCGACGCGCTGGCCACGGTCATCGTGATCGAGGAGGTCGCCAGCGTCTGCGTGAGCTCCTCCCTGATCCCCGCCGTGAACAAAACATCTGGAACATAGACGGGGCGTCTGCGCAATGAGCGTTCGCTTGCGGAGGCGAAGATCGCGGCCCCACGCCGCCGCGGTCGACGAGGAGGAGCCCGCTTCCCGTCGTAGATTCTTCGCGGGACCAGCCCTTTCTAAGCGATTCACGCCGCCAGCGCGGGCAGCCCACTCCTTGCAGTTACGGCAGGTTCCTCGCCATCACGACCCGCTGGACCTGGTTCGTGCCTTTTCTTCAGGCCCTCGGAGCCGGAGAGGATCCCAGGGAGCGAGCCCAGCCAATACGGCAGAAGCGTGCAGAAATTGATAATGAACTAGCAATTCAATCGGCCTAGCGATCCTCGACCTGATCGCGGAATATCCAGCGCAGCGTCTCGGGGAACACCGCCCCTGCGTGACGGAGGGTGTGCCCTCCAGTCCCGAACTCGAACACCGAATCGTAGCGACGGTATTTGAGCGCCGCAGCCATGTCGTGGTTGGCGATCGGGATATTCCCGAAGATCACATCCAAGTCGCGGCTGCCACTCTGATGCCAGACCCTAATCGCCTTGCGCGGCGACTGGCGGATCATGGATGGCAGATTATGTGCGCCACGGACATTGATGAAGCTTCCACAGTGAGAGATGACGTTGCCAAACACGTCGGGGCGGTGAAATGCGGCAGTCACGGCACATGCCCCACCTGAACTCATACCGCAAATCACGCGTCCTCGCGGATCGCTCGTCAACGCCACGCGCGCCCGCACCACGGGGAACAGTTCTTCATCCAGGAACCGGGCATAGTCGGCGCTCACCGAGTCGTATTCGATGCTCCGGTTGTGGTCACCCCCGAAGTGCGGGTACCCGGGACCCTGCTCGCCCGGCGCGACGAACAGACCTACCGTCATCGGGATCTCCCCTCGGTGGGCGAGGTTGTCGAGCACGGTGGTCGCGTTTACCAACGGACCGAAGTAATCCGGTCCGTCCTGGCAGACCAACAGGTTGACGCTACCGGCCTGCTCGGCACCCGCCGGGAGGTAGAGCCACACACTGCGCGAAACGCCGGGGTAGACAGTGTGGCTGATCCAGCGGAAGTGGTAGAGCTGCCCGGTCGGCACCTCAGGCTGCGGGAGTGAGTCGGCACACAGCGAGTAGTCGGAATTCTTGTCGTAGGACAGCACATAGGCCGCTTTGTCCTTGCCCGAGATATTGAGCTTCAAGAAGTTTTCCATCTCCAGGGCTTCATCGACCCGCCCATGCATGAGGTCGACGGGCTCGAGTTCTGCCGCAGGTATCTGGGACCGGGTCACGGCTGGACCACCTATCTCATGTCTCGGTTGCCGACTCGTGATACGTATGTTTTTCGGGTTCGCTTCTAGCCAGGAGCTGCGAAATGTTCGCGGAGCGCCGGCCGACACGAAGTGGCAGAAGCCGGGTCGCTGGCCGAGGCCAACAGGGTGTCGACACCGTGGCCTGCGCGAGCGACCCGAACTGCCGCTCAAGGCGACGGTCGGCTGACGTGCGATTCGCACCAACAGCAGAATGAGCGAAGTCTGGCGCTCCTCACTACAAACAAATCGAGGGATAATGCCACGACGCCTCCTCCACGTGTCGAAACCGCTGGGTAGCCATTGGTTCAGGCGTCGTAGGTGTAGAAGCCTCGTCCGCTCTTGCGGCCGAGGTGGCCGGCGGCAACCATGCGGCGCAGCAGGGCGGGTGGTGCGTACAGAGGCTCCTTGAACTCCTCGTACATGGACTCGGCCACCGCCTGGGCGGTGTCGAGGCCGATGAGGTCGAGCAGGCGGAGCGGGCCCATGGGGTGAGCGCAGCCCAATTCCATGCCCTGGTCGATGTCGTCGGGGCGTGCGGCTCCGGACTCCACCATACGGACCGCGCTGAGCAGATAGGGCACGAGGAGCGCGTTGACGACGAAGCCGGAGCGGTCGGGCGCCTGGATCGCCTGTTTACCCAATTGCTCGGCGAATTCACGGGTGCGCTGCACGGTGGCGGGCCAGGTGATGAGCGAGGGGATGACCTCGACCAGTTGCTGCACGGGGACAGGATTGAAGAAATGCATGCCCACGACCCGGCCGGGTCGTTCGGTGGCTACGGCGAGGTCGACGATGGGGATGGAGGAAGTGTTGGTCGCCAGGACGGCCTCGGGGTCCTCAACCGCCTTGTCCAGGGCACGCAGAACGTCGGTCTTGATGTCGCGGTTCTCGGCCACGGCCTCGACGACGAACTGACGGTCGGCCATCTCGCCGAGATCGTTGGTGAAGGAGAGCCTGGCCAGCGCCTGGTCCCGCTGCTCCTCGGTGAGCTTGCCGCGCCGCACGCCTCGGTCGAGTGAGGCAGTGATACGGCGGCGGCCTGCCGTTGCGGCGTCGGCTGTGGCCTCGGCGACGCGGACGCCAAGGCCGTGGCGAGCGGCGACTTCGGCGATGCCGGAGCCCATGAGGCCAGAGCCGACTACGCCGAGACGGGTGATGGGTTCCACTTAAGATCCTATCTGTACGGAAAGCATGAGTTGCTGCCGGTTGTGACGTCAGACGTTGCGGCGGTACTGGCCGCCGACCTCGAAGAAGGCCTCGGTGATCTGCTGGAGGGAGCAGACGCGGGTGGCGTCCATGAGGACGGCGAACATGTTCTCGCCGCGTACGGCCGCGTCCTTGAGGGCGTCCAGGGCGGTCAGGGCCTGGTCGTGATGGCGGGTGTGGAAGTCGCATACGCGTGCCAAGTGGGACTGCTTCTCTTCCTCGGTGGCGCGGGCGAGTTCGACGACGCCCGGCTCGGCGGTGTCGGCGTGCGGGTTGCGGGTTGCGGGTTGCGGGTTGCGGGTTGCGGAAGGTATTGACGCCGATCAGCGGCAGAGAGCCGTCGTGCTTGCGCTGCTCGTAGAGCAACGACTCGTCCTGGATACGGCCACGCTGGTAGCCGGTCTCCATCGCGCCCAGCACGCCACCGCGTTCGCTAATCCGCTCGAACTCTTGGAGGACGTCCTCGACCAGGCGGTGAGTTCGTCGATGATGAACGACCCCTGCAGCGGGTTCTCGTTCACCGCCAGGCCCCACTCCCGGTTGATGGTCAGCTGGGTGGCCAGGGCCCGGCGTACGGACTGCCACTGAAGATCCGCCGCATGATGTTGATCGAGGCATCGTGGCCGTCGAACAGCGCCGAAGCGGTGACCAGACGGACAGGGTGCACGGGGCGATGCAGATCAGGCATGGGGGACCTTCCCGGGCAGAGCAGGGCGGCGACTCCAGAGATACTAGGACGTCCTAGTAAATAGCAGAAGGTGATCGCGATGTGACGTATCCCGCCTGGCAGCCAAGGGTGCAGAGGCTCTGCGTACGGCGAGAGGGCTGATCGGCCGCCTCGCCGATCGCCAGCCCGTCCCCGGCGCCCGACTCCTACCTCGCCAGTTCGGCACTGCGTTCAAGCGGGCTTGGTTTCCTGACTGCGGAGTGTGTGACTGCGCCTGTCCGGCGACCAACCCGAAGACGAGCGGATACGGTGCGCGAGACGGCAGCTGGTCAGGGAGGGGAAGCGTGACGGACACCAGCGACACCCGCCCCTCCGACAGCGCACCGCAATATCCGCGGCAGAGCTGACTGCACCACCTGATGCGCTCTATCCCCTGATCGCCCTCGTTCTGCTGTGGGTCGTGCCCTCCTGGGTGCTCCTGCAACACCGGCCAGGACTGCCCGCTGCGCGTCACGCTGGCCGGCACTGTCCTGTTCGCCCTCGTCGGCGAGCTTCAGGACCCGACACGTGACCGTGGCGGGCACACCTCCTACGTCCAGCTCTTTCACGAGCGGGTAGATCCTTTTCCTGGCAGATGTGCCTGGAACAGGTGGGCCGCGGCCCGGCGCACGACCTCGTTCTCCTGTTCCAGCAGCTTGATCCGCCAGGTACTTCCCGTAGTTCCGCGCTGTCTGATCATGGTGGTGGCGTGAGGGTCGTTCGGGCTGGCCGGGCGGTTCCGGAGTACTGGCGCTGGGCCCCGGCCGAGGTGATGTCCTTCTTGATGCACCCGGTGTCGTCGATGATCAGCACGCCGTCGGCCTCGCCGAGCTTGCCTGCGACGTATTCCTACAGGTCGTCGCACATGTCATCGGGCTCCAGCTTCGATCCGGCGAGGAGGTGCTGCAGGCCAGGCCTTCGGGCATGGGGTGGCCAGCCTGTTCAGCCAGCTGCCAGCTGTTCTTCAGAGCCACTGGAGCAAGCAACCCGCGTACGTAGTCACGCATACGTCGGCGGAGCTCGACTCGGCCGAAGCGGTGCCCGATGGTCAGTGAGAGACCGCACAGTTCGAAATCCCACGGCTCGGCGGCAGACTCGGTGATCGCCCTCGGAGGCTGCCCCGCCGCTGCCACAACCAGCGGCGGTGTCAAACGATCGGGGGCGGTCTCCGTGAGACCGCCCCCGCACTACCGAAGTCCACCCACACTTCCGCCGCCCGACGAAATACCAGGTCAGACAGCGAAATAATGCTGGAGTGCTAGTTGAGGGGCACGTCCGCGACACCCTTGAGGTGGCTGAACGTCTCGAGGGAATACCGGCCGTGGTATCGACCCATGCCGCTCTCGCCGACGCCTCCGAAAGGCAGGCCGGTCATGAGCAGTTGCATCGCCGGCTGACCCCAGGCGACGCCGCCGGAGGACGTCTCGTTCACCAGGCGCGACTTGGTGACCTCGGACGTGGTGAAGGCGTAGAGCGCGAGGGGCTTGTCGCGTTCGTTGATGAAGGCGATAGCGGCATCGAGGTCTTCGACCTCGACGACGGCGAGGATCGGACCGAAGATCTCCTCCCGCATGACCGGCGATGCCGGGTCGACGTCGGTGAGCACGGTCGGTGCGATGAACAGGTCGTCACGGTCATGCTGGCCTCCCACCGCCGCCCGGCCGGAGTCCAGCAGACGAGTGAGCCGGTCGAAGTGCCGCTCGTTGACGATCCGGCCCAAATCGGCTGAGGCCTGCGGAGTGGAGCCGAACTGGGCTTCGACCGCCGTGCGCAGGGCGGGAACCAGTGCGGCGGCGGTGGCAGGATCAGCCAGAACATAGTCCGGGGCTATGCACTGCTGCCCCGCATTGCCGAACTTGGCGCCGACCAGCCGCTTCGCGGTCTCGTCCACGTCCGCGTCGGGCGCCACGAAGACCGGCGACTTGCCCCCGAGCTCAAGCGTGACCGGGGTGAGGTGCTTGGCTGCCGCAGCCATGACGATCCGGCCGACGGTGCCGTTGCCCGTGTAGAAAATGTGGTCGAAACGCTGTTCCAGGAGGGCCGTGGTCTCCTCGGCGCCCCCCTCCACGACGGTGAGCACGTCGGCGTCGAAGTACTGGCGCAGGAGGCGTGAAGCCACCGCCGAGGTGTGCACCGACATCTCGCTCGGCTTGGCCACCACGGTGTTCCCGGCGGCCAGGGCGCCGATGATCGGGTCGATGAGAAGGTGCAGCGGGAAATTCCAGGGAGCGATCACCAGGACGACCCCGAGCGGGTCGTACGTGGTGTAAGCCGTTGTCGTGGGACCGAAGAGGGCAGGAACCTCAACCGGGCGGGGCTGAAGCCAGCTTTCGAGATTCGCCAGCGTCTCGTCGATCTCGCTGATGGTGAAGTCGATCTCCTGCATCTTGGCCTCGGCGGCGTTCTTCCTCAGATCCGCCCACAGTGCTTCGAGCAGCTCCTTCTCGTTCTCGACCAGCAGTGCCCGCAGTCGCTGCAGCTGGTTGACGCGCCAGTCCAGTCCGCGGGTGACGCCGGTGTTGAACGTCGCACGAAGGCGGGCGACCGCCTCCGCGGCCGTTTCGCTCTGGGGCGTCCTCGACTCATTGGCTGTTGTTGCGGTCATGGGGGTGTACTCCGTTCTTGATGCACGCCATGCCGTCAGAGGCGATGGCCTGCCGATACTGGTGATGTGGTAGGTGACGAATGGCGGCTTGTGCTTCAACGGCCTCTGGAATCCGCCTCGTCCGTCGAGGCCCTCAGGCGTGCGGCCGGTCTCAGATGGTTGCCGTGTCGATCACGAACCGGTAGCGCACATCGCTGGCGGCGACCCTCTCGTATGCCTGGTTGATCTCGGAGGCGGCGATCAGCTCGATCTCCGAGCCGATGCCGTACTCGGCGCAGAAGTCGAGCATCTCCTGCGTCTCGCGAATGCCGCCGATCATCGATCCGGCGAGGATCTTGTTGCCACCGACGAGGGAGAACGGGTGAAAGGCGACGGGCTCTTCCGGGACGCCCACGTTCACCAGGGCACCGCCCGTTCGGAGCAGACCGAGGTACGCGCCGAAGTCCAGTGGCGCCGACACCGTGGAGACGATCAGGTCGAAGGTGCCCGCGAGCTCCTCGAACGTCTTCGGGTCGCTGGTCGCGTAATAGTGGTCGGCGCCCAGCTTCAGGCCGTCGTCCTTCTTGCGCAGGGACTGGGAGAGAACCGTGACCTCCGCGCCGAGCGCGTGCGCGATCTTGACACCTATGTGGCCGAGACCGCCCAGGCCGACGACAGCGACCTTCTTGCCGGGGCCCGCGCCCCACTGCTTGAGCGGTGCGTACGTGGTGATGCCCGCGCACAGCAGCGGCGCGGCGACGTCCAGGGACAGGCCCTCCGGGATACGGACGACGAAGTTCTCGTCGACGACGACGTGCGTGGCGTAGCCGCCGTACGTGGGCTCTCCGTCACGACCGATGCCGTTGTAAGTCTGGACAGCCCCCCGTACACAATGCTGTTCCTGGCCGGCCTTGCAGTTGTCGCACTCGCGGCAGGAGTCGACCAGGCAGCCGACGCCCACGCGGTCGCCGACCTTGTACTTGGTCACGCCGGGGCCGACCTCGGAGACGACACCCGCGATCTCATGGCCCGGGACCATCGGGAAGATCGCCTCGCCCCAGCCCTCCCGGACCTGGTGGATGTCCGAGTGGCAGATTCCCGCGAACTTGATGTCGATCTGTACATCGAACTCGCGGACCGCCCGGCGCTCGATGGTGGTGCGCTCCAAGGGAGCCTTGGCGGCGGGGGCAGCGTACGCAGCAACAGTGGTCATGCCGATGGTTCTCCCAGCTGAGGTTCCGCGCCCGGCTGCCTTCCGCCGGGCACTGAGGCCAGCATTCCGAGCGGACTGGCAGCCACCCAGGCCACGGCTTTGCGTATGCTCGCGATGCCTACCACTGGTTGGGGCAGGCTGGTGTGCGTCCGCCCGTGGATACTCGAAGGCATGGACGAACACCCCGAACCGGCGCACGAGCCCGCCGACGGCGCTCTGGACCCGCGTGCCGAGCTCAGCGAGTTCCTGCGCACCCGGCGGGCCCGGCTGAAGCCGGAGGACGTGGGCCTGCGGAGCTTCGGACGGTACCGGCGGGTGCCGGGGCTGCGCCGCGAGGAGCTGGCGCAGCTGGCCGGGGTGTCCGTGGCGTACTACACGCGGCTGGAGCAGGGCAACGGGCGGCACGTGTCGGCGGAGGTCCTCGACGCCATCGCCCGCGCGCTCAGGCTGAGCGACGCCGAGCACGCCCACCTCACGCACCTGGCGAAGCCAAAGCAGCAGAAGAAGAAGCCGGCCGGCCGCACCCAGCAGGTGCGGGGCCCACTACGGACGCTGCTGGACGCCATGGACGGCGTCCCGGCGATGCTCGTGGGGCGGCGCTCGGACATCCTCGCCTGGAACCGGATGGCCGCGGCGGTCTTCGGCGACTGGGCCGAGCTGCCCACGCAGGAGCAGAACTGGGCGCGGCTGGTGTTCCTACGGCCCGAGTACCGCGACCTGTTCGTGGACTGGGAGCACAAAGCGAACGACGTCGTCTCTCAGCTGCGCATGGACGCCGGCTCCCATCCCGACGACCCCCGGCTGTCCGCGCTGGTGGGCGAACTCTCCGTGAAGAGCGAGGAGTTCCGGCGGCTGTGGGCCACCCACGACGTCACGGAGAAGTGCCGCGGCGTCCAGCGCCTGCACCACCCGCTCGTCGGCGAACTCGATCTCCGCATCGAGTCGTTCCACCTGGCCGACACCCATGAACAGATGCTGCTGACGTACCACGCCGAACCCGGTTCCCCGTCCGCGGAGGCACTACGGCTGCTGGCCAGCTGGGGCACCGACGCGACAAGGGCGGGAGCCGGGCTGCCGCCGACACGCACGGCCTGATGAACTTCCCGTTGATTACCGGTAGTTGCTTGCGCGCCACGCCAAGCGCCCTTCGTACGCCAGACGCCTCCGGGGTCGATTCGGATGCAGGACAGCGCGGGTGGCGCCGGCGTGCGGCCCGGTTCGACGACCTCTTCTTCAGCCTGGCCCAGCGGCGGGCTTTTCGTGAGTACCTGTCGGGACTGCTGGCGCCGCGGGAGCGCGATCACCTGCCTGGCAGGGGCGGAGCCGGTGACGGGCGTGGGGATGCCGGGGGGAGCGGCGGCAGTTCTCCGGTCGGAGTCGCCGTGGGAGGCCGAGCAGATCAACGACCCGCGGCTTGAGCTGCTGCGCGAGGACTCGGCGACGGCTCCGCACAAGGGCGGGGTTATCGTGATCGACGATTCCGGGGACCGTAAGGACGGCACGGCGACCGGGCATGGGGGCCGGCAGTGGTTGGGCGGGCTGGGCAAGACGGCAACGGCATCGTCACGGTGACCACGGTGTGGACCGACGCCGCCGCGTGTACTACCCGCTGCACGCGACTGCCTTCACCCCCGCCCACCACTTGGCCCGTGGCCGGTCCGATCCGGCCTTCCGAACGAAACCGCAGCTGGCCGCCGCTCTCGCGGCCCGAGGCAAGGAGGCGGGTTTCGGCTGCCGGGCGGTGGTCGCCGACTGCGCCTACTCCATCAGTGACACCTGGTACCTAGTGGCTTGCCACGCAACGTTGGCCGGGTAAACACGTTGCTTGACCGTAGCCTTGCGGCATGACGCGCAAGGGTAGGTATCGGTGGCGGACTCGGCTACGGCGGGGCCTGCCGTGGTTCCTGGTCGATCGCGGGATCGCCGGGAAAGGCACCGATGATTGCGGTGCGCACGAGTGGTACAACCACGACGGCGTTATCGCGCGTTGCTACCACTGCGAGGCCGGCGAGCGGTCCTGGCGGTGACGAGCCGGGGCGACACTGTGTCCCGCGGGTAATTGATCTGGTCCGGTCGGGTCGGCAGCCTGTCTCCTGGAGCTGATTCTTGGAGGTGGTCGTGGCTCGTCGACCTAAGGCGTTCGTCCGGTCGTTATCGAGGGAGGAGGGCGCAGTCTGCAGCGGATCACCCGGACCGCCAGGGATCCGGTGAAGCTGCGGCGGGCGATCGTGGTGATGATGTCCGCCCAGGGCCAGTCGGTCCCGAACACCACCTCGCTGATGCAGGTCACGGATGACTACGCGCGTGATGTGAGCCATGCGTTCAACGAGCGGGGGTTTGAGGCCCTGGACCCAAAATGGAGCGGGGGCCGTGCGCCGACGATCAGCCAGGACACGCGCGAGCGAATCTGCCTGATCGCCCGGACGGCCCCCGCCGAGTGGGGCATCACCGGCATGTCGACCTGGAGCTTGAGAACCCTGGCTACCCACGTGGCCGACCGGAAGGTGATCGCCTCGATAAGCCGCGAGCACCTGCGCCGGATCCTACGCAAAGCCGAGGTGTCCTGGCAGACCACCACGACGTGGAAGTCGTCCAACGATCCCGACTTCATCGCCAAGATGCAGCGCGTCCTAGACCTGTATGACCATCCGCCTTCGGACGGCCGGGTGGTCTGCGTCGATGAGTTCGGGCCGCTGAACCTGATGCCCCGCAAGGGCAAGTGCTGGCGGCCGGCAGGCCGACCGGCCCGGCTGCGCGCTACCTACAACCGCCACGACGGGGTGATGCACATGCTCGCAGCCCTGGACCTGGCCACCGGCCGGATGTTCTACCGGATCCGCACGCGCAAACGGTGGCGGGAGTTCCTGTCGCTCCTCAAGAGTCTCCGGGCCCGCTGGCCCGGCGAGAAGCTGTACGTGATCGCCGACAACTACTCGCCGCACAAGCACGCCGAAGTCCGTTCCTGGACCGCGGGCAACCAGGTCGAGCTGGTGTTCCTGCCTACTTACGGGTCCTGGTTGAACTGGATCGAGTCCGAGTTCGCCGCGCTGGGGTACTTCGCGCTCAACGGCACGGACCACCGCAGCCACGCCGAGCAGAACGCCGCCATGGCTACGTCCGCCACCACAACAAGCAGGCCCGCGCAAAGACCAACTTCGCCACGAGCTCACCAATCCGCAGCTGGACCAGTTACCCGGCCAAGGCTGCGTGACAAGCCACTAGCACTGCTCGAGGCCGACCTCGCCGAGATCATCCGCCTCTACGGACTGCGGCCGTGGATCGAGCAGACCTACAAACAGATCAAGGCCGAACTCGGCTGGGCCGACTTCCAGCTCTGCTCCGCCCGCGCCATCCGCCGCCACCAGACCCTGATCAACTGCGCGACGTCGATCAGGACCCGGAGATCGAAGGGTGGATCTGTTGTCCGTCCAGGCGCCACCATCGGTTGAGGGTGACGGCGGGGGCGAGTCAGGAACCCTCCTCCCGGTCCAGTGCGGGGACGAACTCGTCATACACCCCGTGTGCTCCGATAACGTGGCCGTCCTCGAGGACCGCGTCCACGGCCGAGCGGAACGTCTGGATCGTGTGTGCCGGCACGCACCACGTAGCAGTGATCCCGTAGCGGCGGAACACGTCCAGCAGACGCGCAGCCTCACCACGGCACCGAACTCATCTCATGACAGGCCGAGTCTGCGACGTGGACCGGAACGTGCCCGGCCCAGAGGCTTTGGGCGTCGAAATCCGGCCTCAGACATACGGCGAGCCGCTTGCTGCCCTCGGGCAGTCGTGGGGTGACGGCACCTCACTCCGACCGGTCGGGGCGGCGGGACAGCAACACGACCCACCTGCCCTCCTGGCACACCTCCCCGTCCTGGTTCAGGACCCGGACGTGTGTGGTCACGATGCCGCGATCGGGCTTGCTCGCGGAGGGCCGGATCTCGACGATCTCCTCGCTCAGATTGATGGTGTCCCCGATGCGTACCGGCGCGAGCAGATTCCAGTCCCGGATTCCGAGGAAGGCGATCGCCGACGGGTTCTTCCACCCCAGGCCCATCTCCAGGCCGAACGCCATGGCCAGGACTCCGGGGCCGTGAAAGAGCCGACCACCGAACTGGGTCTGCTTCGCGAACTCCTCATTCATGTGGAGGGGATGCATGTCGCCCGACCAGGTGCCGAACATGACGACATCGGTCTCGGTGACCGTCCGCCCGGGCGTCACCCAAGTCTGCCCGAGCTCGATCTCGTCGAGGTACCGAACGGAATCCGAGGTGTGCGCCCCGCCGAGAGTGTTGGTGGTCAATTCATGCTCCTCAGAAGCTGATGGGGGCAACGGGACGCTTTCCGCCCACGTCGGTAAGTTCTCCGTCTTCGTCGAGGTCACCAGCGGATTACGCCGTCGGAGTTCTCGCGAAGTGCCGGGCGGTCCAACGCCATTTCATCGATCGGCAGGCTGAGTTCCTCTCCGGAAATCAGCTCGGCCACGAGCTGTCCGGTGATCGGCCCGGCCAGGTTCCCGTACACGTGTCCGGTGGCGAGGACCAGGCCCGGTGCTTCGTCGACCTCGTCCACGATCGGCAGTGAATCGGCGGTGGCTGGCAGGAGACCCGTCCAGACACCCTCGACGCCGAGTCCCCGGTAGTGCGGGAAGGTTTCCAGAACGGCGTCGATGGTCATCTTCAGTCCGCCTAGCGGCATGCGGTCGTCCAACTGCTCGGGGTAGTCCATCGGACACCCGACGAACAGGTTGCCGTCCTCCGTCTTGGCGACACACTCCAGATGCTCGATCCCAAGGCTCGAATTCTCGTAGGGCGCTGTGAAGTACTCGTCGCGATAGCTCGGGAGACTCCGAATGTGCCCGTACTGCTTGGCGGCCAGGGGACCGTTGAGGATCTTGTCGAGGCGCTCCTCGACCGGAGCGAACAGCACCGCGCCGAGCCGCTCGGGCTTGATCGGCACGTGGATGCCCTCCGCTTCGAGCATCTTTGACCAAACCCCCGTACCCCAGACCACTCGGTCCGCGTACACGTCTCCGCCGACAGCCCTGACGCCCGTGACCTTCGCTCCCTCGCGCATCAGGCCGAGCACAGGTGTGTGCTCGTGGATGCGCACGCCGAGGCGACGGCATTCCTGGGCCAGGGAACGGACGAACTTCGGGGTGCGGATCTGGCCGTCCTCAGGACAGAACGTGGCGCCGATGACGGTGGGGGGGAGGATCGGCGCCGCCTCACGGGCCGTCGGTCCGTCCAACAGCTCCATGGCGAAGCCGTGCTTGTTGCGGTCCTCCACGAATTCCTTGTAGACCTGGCGCTGGCCGTCGGTGAAGAAATACGTCATCGCGCCGTTCGCGCGGTACTCGAACGAGGGGCCGAGCAATTGTGAGAAGTCGTCGTAGAGAGCACGGCCGGCCCGGGACAGCGCCAGAGAGAAATCTCCGTTCCGGTTGTGCATGTGGAGAAATCCCATGTTCCGGCCCGAAGCACCATACGCGATTTCCCGCTGCTCCAAGAGGACGACGTCATGCCCCTTCGTGGCAAGGAAGTACGCTGTCGACACGCCGACGATGCCGGCGCCGACCACGACCACATCCGCCTGGTCAAGTTTCACGTTGCGATCTCCCTGCCATCGGTCCGTTGGTTCGGCATGTAGTCGGTTGACTGAAACATCCTTCGGAACTATCTCTCCGCCGACCTCCGGACCGCATTGGAACATCCCAGAGGATCGGAGCAGTCCATCAGAAACTCCACAATGCGTGGCCACCGCGAGACTGCAGGCCTGACCCCACCAGAGTTTCTACGGGCCGGAGCGCCGGAGCCAGTGAGGATTTGTAATTACGTCCGGTGGCCTTGCCGCCTACGTTGTGGCCCATCACCTGGGGCCCGACCACTCACTCGGGGGGCCCTGCGAAGCCTCGTCGATCAAGGAACTGGAGCTATGGATGGCGTTCTCGCCCACCACCGTGTGTAAGCGACTGCGTGTCGGCCTTCGAGCGCATCGCTCGCGAGCACCCCAACTGCGTCGCCGTGATCGACAACGACGCGACGATCACCTACCGCGATCTGCAGGCGGGGGTCGAACTCCGGACGACCACGTTGCTCGAAGCCAGTCTCGGCCCCGGCTACCGGGGAGCCCTGGTCGCCGAGAGTTCGGCTGAGTCTGATGACCGCTCTCGCCGTATGGCGTGCCGGTGGCGTCCTCGTCACCGTCTACCCCTCATCGGGCTCGGGCGACATGCGTTACGCCATCGAGACGAGCGACCCCTCGCTGATCATCGTCTCAGAAGGCGTCGATCGCGAAGCCGTCGAGGCGGGCGCGCCCGGAACCCCGTCGTGGACTTCGTGTCCTTCGACGTCGGCGGACTCCGCCAGGACCGCTCGCCCAATCCGGAGAACTGCGGGAACCGCTGTCCCTGATCTGCTTCGCGTCGGGCACGACCAGCCAACCAAAGGCGATCATGGTGTCCACCACCGCGATCTTCAACTGCGCGGACACCTACGGCGAGGTCTGGCACCTCTCCCCGGACGACAGGGCGATCATCTGCCTGCCGATGGCGTGGCTGTACGGCGTCGCGAGCACGTCGCTCGCGGTGCTCCTGCGCGGCGGCACCGTCATCGTCGTACGGCGGGCACGTCCGGATTTCATCGCTCCGGCGATCGAGCGATACTGGGCGACCTTCGAGGCCAGCGTCACGGCCGCGTTCGCCAAACTCGTCCAGCACGTGGAGGACTCGGCCCCGGGTACGCACGCGTTCGAGTCGCTCCGTCTGTGCATCTTGGGGAGTGAGCCGCGCAACGAGGCGGTGTTCGACTGCTGGACGGCCCTGACCGGTGTCTCGGTGCTCGACGCGTACTGCGCGTCGGAGTGTCTTCCCCTCGTCGCCTACGACCCCTCCACGGGCACTGTTCCCAGGCCGGGCTCCGCCGGGATGCTCGTTCCACGCTCCTGTCTCAGGCTCCTCGGCCCCGAGGGAGTCGAAGTTGCGCCAGTCGAAGTCGGCGAGCGTATTCGAGCGGCCCCGGCCTAATGCTTGGGTACTGGCGGGACGAGCAGCTGACACGCGAAGCGCTCACGGACGACGGCTGGTATCTGACGAAAGACCTGGTCAGAGTCGACTATGACGGTTACGTGTACGTCGTCGGGCGGCTGTCGGACCTCATCATCCGCGGGGGCACCAACACCTCCCCTCTGGGAAGTTCGAGCCGCTCCGGGGAGTGCACGGGGAAAATCGGCTGCGCGACCGGACACGAGCGTGAAAGACCCTGAAAGACAAATCAGCCGAGGCCAAGACAATCCCCCCGCATCATCGCAGGTCAGCACCATCGGTAGACGACTGATCCGGACCATACGCGGGCCAGAGCCCGCCAATCCACTCCAAACGCCGCATTCGAGCCGGTCAACGCCATGCGAGCCGTGTACCACCAGCAGACGAAGAACCTGCTACGACCCTTCCTTCTGCGATCACGGGCTTTGATCAACGGGCGGGAGAACGGCGTGCTGGCCAAACCACCGACCCAACGGCACGACCTGGCACGCCGAGAAAGGTACAGGCGAGCCCAGACTCACGTCTCGACGGCGACGACGCCACCACACGCCAGGAAAACCATCCTCAGGGCTTGAGCGGCTGGCAACATAGCGCAACTTCGCCGGTTGGCCAAACCGGTGATCAGCCAGATCATGGAACGGCCAACGGTTAACAGCCGACGAGATCGAAAGGTAATCGAGAATGCGCCCCAGCCCCCTGCAGGCGCCATGAAATCAGAGTTCATGAGCGTACGCGAGACGGCAGAATATCTACACGTGTCCGTTTCATGGATATACAAGAACGCGTCCCTATCAGGACTTTCTCCATACAGATTCGGGATAGGCAACAACGCCAAGATTCGATTCAAATTGTCAGAAGTTGAAGCTTGGGTCAAGCAACAGCGCACCCTATAGCAGGTTGCAAAATCGACTTACACAAACCAGTCGATGCATTTAGTTCTTGTCTCAATTTTGCGATCGGATATTCTATTTCATGTCTCGTTACTTGGTCCGTGGGATGGGTTCGTTTTTCAAAACATGCGAGCATCCACAGTCGCGATGGTCGAAGTGCCCTCACCTCTACAAGATCCGGTACCGGTCGGCAGCTGGGAAGCAAGTGCAGGAGTCAGGATTTGCAACTCAGGAAAAAGCCATCGGACGTTTGACGAAAATCTACAACGCGAAAAGGGAGACCGGTCCGCAAGGCCGGCCCAAAGCGGAGCGGATCGCCGCCTACGGGGCAATGCGTTTCACGGAGTACGCCACCGAGTGGAAGGCAGCCCAGCGAGACCTGGGGCCAGCCTCAGCGCGCCACCTGGACTCCCTGCTGCAGCATCATCTTTTCCCCGCGCTGGGCAGCCGACGGATGGACACCTTCGACCACAAGGTCGTCGAGGACTTCCTCCAGACCCTTGAACAGAACGGCGTCGGCTTGGCCACACAGTCCAACGCTTTCGACAGACTCAAGGCAGTCCTGCTCGACGCCCAACGACTGGGCCTGTTCGACGAGAGCCCCCTCACCGGCGTCAAGGCACCGCGATACAACCCCGAGCGCGCAGTCATACCCACAGCAGAGCAGCTGCGCCTGATCCGCACAGCAGGCGATGACGCCTTCACATTGATCGTCAGCCTCATGAGTGGCTGCGGCTTGCGCAACGGCGAGGCGGCCGCGGTCAACCTTCGCAACATCGTGGCCGAGGATGTCTACCGAATCACAGAGCAGGTCAACCAAACGACCGGCCAGTACGCCCCCCTCAAGCACCGCAGGCCGAACGACTACCGCGATGTTCCCCTGCCAGACCGGGTCAAAAAAACCATCGAGTGGTACGCGGACAAGCACGGCACCGTCGACGGCTATCTGCTGCGCCACCCGAGCGACCCGTCTCGAACGTTCCCGTACTACTGCCTCAGCAACCAGTGGCGGCGCATCAAGGAGAAGGGACGAGTCGACATCCCGCAAGGGATGGTGATCTACGGTTTCCGACACTTCTTCGCGTCCAACTGCCTCACCCAGGGCGTACCGATTACCGACGTGGCCGAGTGGATGGGACACAAAAACATCGACATCACCTTCAAGATCTATCGGCACCTCATGCCCGGCTCGATCAGCTCGGCCGCCAGTGTTCTCAATCTGCACCTCGCCGCGTAGGTGCCAGCTCACGCCAAGGGCAGATCGATGATCCGTCCGGCCCACCACGCAGGGCCGTCGATCAACCTGTTAGATCCGCAGGACCAGCCATCTGGACGACACGTCGCACGAGGGCTGCTGCTGGCCGGCGCAGCACAAGCCAGCCGGCCGTGCTGCTTCCCGTCGTCTGCAGACCTTCACTCAAGCCGCAAGGTTGAGGTTGAGGACTTTGGCCGCCGAGCTGATCGAGCCGGGCATGAGGTGGCGATACACCTTGAAGGTGACGTCGAGGCTCTTGTGGCCCATCCACTCAGCAACGTCCGTGATCGGAATTCCGCTGCTCAGGCAGTTCGAAGCGAAGAAATGGCGGTTCCCATAAAGGACCATCCCTTCTGGAATGTCCACCACGCCTGCGGCCTTGATCCGCCGCCACTGATTGTCCATGCCGTGATGTGGGTACGGCTTGCTGACATCGGTGGGCTGACGCAGCAGGTAGCCATCGGTGGTCCCATATTTCTGGGCATACCACTCGATCGTCTCCCGGACCCGAGCTGGCAGAGGAACGTCGCGGTATTCTCCCGGTTTCCGGTGCTTGAGCGGACCGTACTGGCGGGTGGACATGATGGTCTGCTCGGAAACCCGATAAACGTCGTCAGCCACGATGCACTTGAGGTTGACGGCCGCGGCCTCGCCGTTCCTCAGGCCGCAGCCGCTCATCAGATCGACGATCAAGGTGAACGCGTCATCACCTGCGACCCGTATCCCCCGCAACTGTTCCGGGGACGGAATCACTGCTTGTGCGGGGTTGTACTGCGGTGGCTTGACGCCGGCCACGGGGTTGTCGGGGAAGATGCCGAGCCGATGCGCGTCAAGGAGGACCGCTCGCAGCTTGTCGAAGGCGTTGGACTGGGTGGCCAGGCCAGCCCCCTTGCGCTCCATGGAGCGGATGAAGCCGTCAACCACCTTATGGTCGAAGGAGTTCATCCGCCGACTGCCGAGTGCCGGATAAAGGTGGTGCTTGAGGAGCGAGTCGAGGTGTCCTACCGAGGCGACGGCCAAGTGCCGCTGCCCGGCCTTCCACTCCTCCACGTACTCCTGGAACGGCATCGCTCCATACTTCCGGATGCGCTCCGCCTTGGAATGAGGCTGTTGGCTTGCCTTTTTCTCGTTGTAGATCTCCACCAAGCGCTCGATGGCCTTGTCCTGGGTCTCGAATCCAGACTCCTCCGCCTGACTACCGGTCGTCGACCGGTAGCGGATCATGTACGGGTGAGGGCACTTCGACCACCTCGACCGCGCATGCCCGCACTCCTTGAAGAACGACCCCATCCCACGAGCCAATGAATCCCGGGCCACGGCCCACCAACTCCTCGCGACTGATGCTGACGGTTTGCTGACCGATGACCGTCTACAAGGTCGCTGACCTGTGGAAACAGGGGCGAAGTTCGATATGTGGTGGAACTTCATCGGCCGCTCTCAGGACGAGATCGTGCAGGCCCGCGACGACTGGGCGAAGGGGGCCCGCTTCGGCGAGGTGAAGGGCTACGACGGGGCCCCGCTGCAGGCGCCGGAGCTGCCGGCGACGCCACTGAAACCACGGGGAAGGGTGCGCTGACCTGCGAGAAGTCGGGTCGCTGACCCCAGGAGTGCGAGGTCGCCGAACCGCTCGTCCGCAACGGTGACCTCGGGCAGCGTGATGGGTCGGATGCCGCCACCCGGAGGGCACCCGAGGCAGCCCGCGTTTCTCAAGTGTGGGCATCAGTGGGCAGCTTTGGCAGGACTGATGCTGACCCAATGCTGACTTCCCTGACGGACTGTCAGCACTTGGCAGGCGAGACGCCCGACCATTGACGGCTCGAGCAAAGAGCGGCTCGATCGCATGATGATGGCGACCGACACTGATCCCTGAGTCGACTGACGCACGGAGACGATGGGCACAGTGACGGTCACCCCGGCGATTGTGGAAATCCAACAAGCCCGGATGCGGTGGGGGCGCCCGCGCACCTTCTTGGGGTCTGCTGCACGATCTGGCGACATCTGAACTGGCTTGCCATGTGGGATGGGTGGGAAGGATGTCGCTGTGCTCAAGCCGGAAGAGTTTCCGCCTGGACGTCGTGCGGGTCGCAAGGAACCGCGGCCCGGGCGTGACGGTGGAGCAGACAGACCCGTTAATGAGCGGAGGATTAATGGGCAAGTTACTGATCACCGGTGCTGCCGGCTTCATCGGGAGCGCGTTGGCCCGCCGCTTCCTGACTGATGGTCACGAAGTCACGACGATTGACAACCTGAGCACCGGCCATGTTGACAACATCCCCACGGCCTGCACCGCCATCATTGCCGATCTTCGAGTTCGCGAGACACTCGATGCTCTCGGAGATCAGCGGTTCGACGCCATATACCATCTTGCAGGTCAGAGTGGGGGTGCTCCCAGCTTCGATGATCCCGTCTACGATCTCCAAGCCAATGTCCAGTCCACTCTGCTGTTGCTCGACTACGCGAAGCGCACGGGGTGCCCTGCTTTCGTCTACGCAAGTTCAATGGCGGTCTATGGGGACCCAGGCAGACTCCCGGTGGCCGAGGACGATCGTCTTGACCCCAAGACGTTCTACGCAGTCGGGAAGGTTGCGAGCGAGTCGTACCTCCGCCTCCACTCCAAGCAGGGGGTCGGATGCACTGCCCTGCGCCTCAACAACACCTACGGCCCTGGCCAAGATCTGTCCAACCTGAACCAAGGGATGGCCAGTATCTTTCTTGGGCAAGCGCTCTCCTCCAGGCGCATCATCGTCAAGGGGAGCAGAAGTCGGGTCAGAGACCTCGTCTACATCGACGACACCGTCGAAGCCTTTGTTGCAGCAGGGGCAGCAGTGGAACCTTCGACGTTTCGGGTCTACAACGTTTCCACTGGTGTCGGCACCACCGTCGAACAACTGCTTACATTGATTTCGTCGTCACTACCGTTTGATGTTCAGGTCGAGGTGAACGGAAGCACCCCCGGAGATCAGCAGGGGATCTACTGTTCGTTCGAGCGCATCGCCAACCACCTTGGGTGGATTCCCCGCGTGGAGGTTGCCGAGGGGATTCACCGGATGGTGAAGTGGGCGATCAATGCCGCTGAGGCAGCTACCTTCGTCGAGAGTGGATCGACGTGAAGATTGCGGCCCTAGTTGCCGCGCGGGGAGGGTCTGAACGTGTGGTGGGGAAGAACACTCGGGCGTTTGCCGGCAGCTCGCTCCTCGAAATCAAGCTCGCACAGTTGGTTCGGCTGGGCCCTCTTGACGAGATTGCGGTGAGCTCGGACGACAACACAATCTTGGAGATCGCAACAAGTTACGGCTGCACAGCTCTGCGTCGTCCGGCACATCTGGCATCGAGCGCCGCCCCGATGAGCGATGTTTATCGATACATGGCTGAAGAGATCAATACCGATGTGGTAGTTTATGCGAACTGCACCAGCCCGCTGGTTCGTGATGCCACCATCGAAGCTATAGTCGAGTCCTTTCTTCGACTCGACGCCCATCACGATTCGATAAACACGGCGTCGCCCATTCGCGAATTTCTCTTGCTCGACGGACTTCCGCTGAACTATGACCCCAACAACCAGCCTCGATCGCAGGATCTTCCCGACATCAAAGCATTGAACTTTGCGGTCAACGTGCTGCACCGGGACACCATGATGGAGCGGCGGAACGTCCTCGGGTCGTCGCCGATGATCCACGTCCTTGATGAGATCGAAGGCGTGGACATCGACACGCCAGTCGACTTCGACTTGGCAGAGTTTCTCTACATGAGCAATGGGGGCGAGTCATATCTCCGAGCAACCTGAGATATCGCACCATCCCAGTGGATTGCACGCCCTCATCCTCTGGCCGGCGACGTTCGGTGGATACAGAGTTTCTGGCGCTGACGATCTCATCACGCAAGTCCTCCACGTCAAGGGCCAACTGCTGTTGCCTTCGATGCACTACTCGACCCTACGAAAATTAGTCGTCAAAGTATACGCAGGCGAGGAATTTGTGGGGTCCCTCGATGACGGATTCCGCTTCTCCAGGGACAAGTCGAACTGGGTCTGGCGTGAATCAGACCGAGCGCAGGTGATAGTTGTCGAGTCCGAGTTCGAACGGGTTCTCGAAGTGAAGGAAGACGTCCGCGCGCTGTGCGGGATTGGTCGACACGCGATTCACACCACGGATACCGCCGACGAGTTTCATCGTGTGTGGCGAGCCGTGTACCAACTCCACTGCACGGGATTCCAGGACGACGGAGTCGTGCTCCGATGAAGACTTATTCAAACGTGCTTCAACCAGTACGCTCAGCCATGTGGCACACGCGAGCCGCCCGGTACCTTGCACAGAATTCTTCAGAGCGCCAGGCGATTGCGCCCAACGAGGAACTCCGTGGCAGGCATCGAGGCGAGCGCTGCTTCATCCTCGGCAACGGCCCATCGCTTCTCAGTGAGGATCTGTCGCTGGTGGCTGGAGAAAGGGTGTTCACCGTGAACAACCTCCTCGCCTCCGAGGTCGGCGCTCCGTCGCCTCACTACCATGTGATCTCAGACCGACGCTTCTTCTCGATGGACTCCGAGCGACCTAGCGATCGGGCAATGACCGACAGGTTGGTGAGCATCACCTGTGGTGGTGCAGAGGCTGGCGCTCAACTGCCCACCACCTTTGCCCCAAGCTCCGAGATGGGGCGGCTGGAAAGTTTTGCCGCTGGCCGTGCGCACGATGTCCGGTACTTCTGCAACCCGTACTACTTCTCGGACTACTACCACGTCTCAGCAGACTTGACACGCGTGATCCCGAGATTCAGTTCTGTAATTCAGCATGCGATCGTAATCGCAGTATATCTGGGTTTCAAGGAAATCTATCTTCTGGGTTGCGACACGACAAACATCGTTGCGAATGTTCAAACCGCGCTTGAGGAGAGCGTCGCTACGAGTTACGCCTACGAGGTCTCCACTGAGGTCGACCGTTGGCTTCGGGATCAATACCTGAAACGGGACATGGAGCGGTGTGCTGAATCATTTCTCGAGGTCCTCGTTGCATTCCGTTTCGTGGCCGACTTCTGCGATCACCGTGGAGTCAAACTGGTCAACTGTTCATCAAGAACGGTCATTGACTCAATTACGCGTTCCAATCTGCGAGACGTCGTATGATTCTCTCGATCGTGATGCCGGCGTTCAACGCAAGCGCACACTTGGTCGAGGGACTTCGAGGCATCGCATCGCTACTTGGTTCGGACGCTGAACTGGTTTTCGTGGATGACGGTTCCACTGATGGCACCGCTGGGATATTCCTGGTACTTCAACAGAAGTTGCCTCTGGCGAACGCACGGATCATTCGACAGGATCATGCGGGTGTTAGCGTTGCGCGTAACACCGGCCTCTTGGCCGCAAGGGGTGCGTATGTCTTGTTCCTCGACAGTGATGACAGCGTATCTGGGGATCTGCTCGCTGAAATTCAGGTCGCAGTTGCTGACCGTTCACCGGATATCATCTGCTGGGGATGGGACACGGTCGCGGCTACCGGCGAGGTTCTCCGACGCTACTTCGACGTACACCCTGTGATTCCAACGGAGATGTCTGGCGTAGAAGCATTGTTTCGGAGAACGGTGGACAGGTCTCTGCGATTGTGGACGGCCAGCGCCGCGTATCGGCGGTGCTATCTGGTGGAGAAGCAGCTCACATTCACACCAGGTCGCTCAGTCGGTGAAGACCTAGAATTTGGCTATCGCGCCCTCCTGCATGCTCGGAGTGTCGCCTTTCTGCCACGGGTTTTGTCGACATATCGCCAGCGGTCGAACTCGGTCACCCAGTCTCACTCGGTAGTGCGCTTTGAAAGCTTGCTTGCTCTGCAGAGAGTCTTGTCCGAGTTGGAGGCAGACGGGCGGACAGAGGTCGACCTGATTGCTGATCACTTCCGCCGCACAAAGAGTCTCGTGAACTACTTTCACACACTTGAGTCGTCCTTGCGCGGCCTGAACCACCGAAGCCCCTGCAAGCTGCTACGGGAGATCGACGAAGCCTACCCGTGCATGAATGGCGAAATGCGCAGCCTAATTCTCGGAAATAGAGCGCAAATGCCCTTCGAATGGCTACTGTTCGCGCTGTCGACGAGATGCTGGTGGATGTGGAAGCGTACTCAGCAGTACGTCGATCGTTTCCTGCCTCGCCGACTTAGATCAACCGGACCTTTCGCGGAGGTGAGACGCGCTAGGTTACTGGCTCGATGACGGAGCCCTTCCAGTCTGGCGGTGCTGATCGCGAATTGAACGGTTGCGAGCAACGACGAAGCTCCTGGTAGCCGTGTTCCCAGCACTCTGGCGGTTCCTGACTGGGCAACAGACCGCCAGGCGGTGGGAGAGCGGAACGTGGTGGCGGCGCCTTCGTCGAGGCGGCCGGCGTCGCCTTCGCCGAGTACGGCGGCACCGTCGACGTCCGCGAGATCGCCCGTCGCAGCGGTGTCGGCATGGGTACGCTCTACCGCCACTTCCCGACCAAGGAGGACCTGCGCCTCACCGTCCTCGAGCAGCAGTTCGACTCCTGGCTCGCCGCCGCCCACCAGCAGGCCATCGCGACCGAGGACCCCTGGCAGGCGCTGACCGGGTTCTTCGAGCAGATGCTCACCACGCAGGCAGACAACCGCGCCGTCGTCGAGAGCTACACCAGCAGGGGCGGCCCCACCCCCTCGTGCGCCCAGCGCTGCTACACGTTCATCGACGAGCTGCGCATCCGCTGCATGGACGCCGGCCTCCTGCGC
Organism: Streptomyces sp. NPDC047042; assembly: GCF_040644035.1. Classification (NCBI taxonomy): domain Bacteria; kingdom Bacillati; phylum Actinomycetota; class Actinomycetes; order Kitasatosporales; family Streptomycetaceae; genus Streptomyces; species Streptomyces sp. NPDC047042. The sequence continues at coordinate 103,701 of NZ_JBEYVP010000039.1, forward strand.
CCCGATGTCACCACCGACGACCTGGTCCTGCTCAGCGGCTCGCAGCCGCAACACCGAACCGCTGCCCGAGCCCGCAACCGAGGCGGACGCGCCCAAGGGCGACTGACCGAGCGGTCAGCAGGATCAGCCGACGAACCTGACCACGCTGGTGCGCACGTCAGTGACGCTGCCCAGCGAGTATTGCTGGTCCTGGTCGGCCGGGCCGAGATCGACGAGGACGGTCAGACGACCCTCGGCATCCGGTACGACGATGCTGGGCACGCCGTTGATCATGACTGTGACGGCACTGGCGCCGTCGAACAGGGGCGGCGTCATGACGCGCGTCGTTCCACTGCCCGTGACGGTGAACCCGTCCGCACTCACGTCACGCAGGTCCAGGAACTCCGACGCACGGTTCGGGTCAGCCGTGACCGACCAGCCGAACACGCCGAACTCCGGCTCGATGGACCGGTAGTCGAAGCTCGCCGGATTCGAAGTGTCCTGGGAGAACCGGTTGGTGAACCGACCGAGGCTTTCGGTGATCTCCTGCTTGAACATGGCAGGAGTGTGACAACCCCAGTTGTACGACGTGAACGTGTGCGGGACACCGAGCGAGACGAGCCGGTTGTGCAGGCTGTACGTCTCCGGGTTGACGATGCCGGACTCCAGCACACAGGCGGTCCAAGCGGCGGGATCACCCACCTCGACGGCTCCCGGGACCCCGTTTCCGGTGTAGAGCTGTACGTCCACGCTCCCCAGGTTCCCGGCCAGGTCGGTCGGGTTGTGCCCGCGCCAGCGGACCTCGTTGGTCACGCGGGGCCCGTAGATCGAGTCCGGCGCAGCGAGGTCCAGAGCGGGGCTGAGCGAGAGGACGGCGGCTCCGGGAATCCAGTTGCTGTCGGCCGCTCCGGAGAGGCTCGAGGTCGCGGCGAACAGATCCGGGTGCCTCGCGGTGAGCATGAGGGCGCCGTAGCCGCCCATCGAGGCACCCATGACCGCGCGGTGGGCGCGATCGGGAACAGTGCGGAAGTTCGCTTCGATCAGTGGGATGAGCTGCTTGGTTACGAACGTCTCGTACATCGGCGGGCCACCCGCGCCGTTGTTGTACCAGTCGCTCCAGTACCCGGAGTTGCCGCCAGGGATGGTGCCGCCGGTGTTGACGACACCCTCGAGCGGGTTCGCGCTCGGGGAGACGACGATTGACGGGTAGGAGGCGGTGAGGCTCTCGCCGTCCGCCGTGGTGCGGAACATCGTCTGGTCGCCGTTGGTCCCGGCCAGGAAGTACGTCACCGGCCATCGGCGGGTCGGGGCGGCGGCGTAGCCGGTCGGCAGCGTGACCTCGACCTTGGCCGGTGTGGTGAACGACGGTGTCGCGATGGTCAACGACACGGTGCGCTGGGTGACCCACTGCTCTCCGGTGATCGCCGCGCCGGCGACCGGCACGGTTCCCGGCATCGGCGGCAGGTCTCCGCTCGCGGCCGAGGCCGAGGCCGATCCCGGCGCGAGGCCGGTGATCGTGCCTGCGGCGGCGACGCACAGGGTGATCAGCGCGGCACGGAGACGGTTGGTGCGGGCGGCAAGGCGAAGCAGGCTCATACAGGTCCTCGGGCTGAGTCGGTTCGAAACGGGCGGAGACGATCTCACCGGCGTCGCGTCGCCGGCACGGATCACTGCGAGGCGTCGTTAACGGCAAGGTGCGAGTTCACAGCGGAGGTGCGGGTTCACGGCGAGGTACGGGTTCACAGCGAGGTACGCGTTGACAGCGAGCTACGGGTTCACAGCGAGATGCGGGTTCACACGCGCTGTCGGCCCACCGCGAAGTGCCGGATCACCACGCGCTGTCGACCCAGAGCGAAGTGCCGGTTCACCACACGCTGTCGGCCCACCGCGAGCGGCCGGACCACCACGCGCCGCCGGGCCCACCGCGAGACGCCCCACCACGCACCGCCGCCCCACCACGCACCGCCGGCCCACCGCAAGGTGCCGGTTCACCGCAAGGGGCCGGTTCACCATGCACTGTCGGTTCACCGCGAGGTGTCAGTCGTGATCTCGCTTCGCCATTCGGGGTAGCGATGGCAGGCCACGATCCGGCCGTCGGCCGTCGTGCGGGCCTCCGGTCGGCTCTGCCTGCAGCGTTCCTGGGCGAACGGGCAGCGGGCGGCGAACGCGCATCCGCTCCCCTGCTGTGTGTCGCCGCTCGGGAGGTCACCGGCAGTGGCGGCGGCGCGGCGTTTGCGTTGCGCCGCCGGGTCGGCCACCGGGGCGGCGAGCAGCAGCGCGCGGGTGTACGGGTGGGCGGGCTCGGGGGTCACCAGGCGGGTGGGCCCGGCCTCCATGACCTGTCCCCGGTACAGGACGGTGACGTCGTGGCAGATGTGCCGTACGACGGACATGTCGTGCGAGATGAACAGGTACCCGACCCCGTGCCCGTCCTGGAGGTCCGCCAGGAGGTTGAGGATCTGGGCCTTGACCGACAGGTCCAGCGCGCTGACCGACTCGTCGCAGATGACCAGTTGGGGGTCGGTCATCAGGGCACGGGCGATGGAGATGCGCTGGCGCTGGCCCCCGGAGAAGTCGCGCGGGTACTTGGCGGCGGCGGCCGGGTCCAGTCCGACGTCCTCGAGCATCCTTGTCGTCCGGCGCGCGATGGTCTCCCGCGAGCGGATGCCCTGGGCCAGCATCGGTTCCGCCAGGCTGCGGCCCACGGTGTAGGAGGGGTTGAGGGAGCTGTTCGGGTCCTGGAAGACGGCTTGCAGGGAGCCGCCGAGTTTCCTTCTCGCCGCGGGTCCGAGGTGTGTCGTGTCCTGGCCGAGCAGACGCACGCTGCCGGACTGGGTGGGTACGAGGCCCAGTACCGCCTTGGCGAGCGTGGACTTGCCCGATCCCGACTCTCCCACCAGTCCCATGGTCGTACCGCGTGGGACGGTCAGGCTGACGTCGTCGAGTGCCTGGAACAGCGGTTCACGGCGTCGGCGTCTGAATCCCACACTGACGTTGCGGACATCCAGTACGGGAGACTGCTGTTCGGTCATCGCGGTAGTGCTCCTTCACTGACGAGTTCCTCGGTGCGGACGCAGCGGGCGGTCGTCTCCTCGCCGACGGGCCGGAGAGGGACGGGCCCGCCGGTGCACTCCTCGCGCGCGTGGACGCACCGGCCGGCGAAGCGGCATCCGGTGGGCCAGGCCCCGGGGGGCGGCACCCGGCCGGGCAGCGTGGGCAGTCGTGCCCCCTCCCGCGCGGTGCTCGGATCGGCGGCCAGCAGTGCCGCGGTGTACGGGAAGCGGGGCGTGTCGAACAGACGCTGCGTAGGGGCCTGTTCGACGACCTCACCGGCGTACATGACCACCGCCCGGTCGGCGATGTCCGCGACGACGCCCCAGTCATGGGTGATCAGCAGGATCGCCATGCCGGTGCTCTGCTGCAACTCGCGCAGCAGGGCGAGGATCTCCGCCTGCACGGTGACATCCAGCGCGGTCGTGGGCTCGTCGGCGATCACGAGTTTCGGGCGGCCGGCGAGGGCGAGGGCGATGTTGACGCGCTGCGCCATGCCGCCGGAGATCTCGTGCGGGTAGGAGGCGAGCACCCGGTCGACGTCGCGCAGCTTGACCTGATGGAGCAGTTCGGCGGCTCGTGCGCGCGTCGCGGGTCCGGAGAGGCGTTCGTGGCGGCGGACGACCTCCTTGAGGTGGCTGCCGATCGTGTGCGTGGGGTCGAGGCTGCCGAGGGCGTCCTGGGCGATGTACGCGATGCCGGAGCCGCGTACGGCACGGTAGGTCTTGGGGCCGCCGGCCACGAGGTCCGTTCCGCGATGGACGACCTCGCCGCCGGTGACCTCGACACCGTCCGGCAGCAAGCCCAGCACCGCGAGGGCGGTCATGCTCTTGCCGCAGCCGGATTCGCCGACGACGGCGACCGTCTCTCCGGCGCCGATGCCGAACGTCACGTCGCTGACCAGCGTGATGTCCTGGGCGGACGTCCTCGCCGTCACGGTGAGTCCCCGTACGTGGAGCAGGTCCTCATCCGGATCGCCGGAGAGTGCCAGCGCCCTCGGTGGCGCGTTCGTCCTGCGGGCACGTCCCGCCCGGCGTCCGCGCGGTGCAGCCGGCCTGTGTTCACCCGCCGTCTGCTCGCGGATGGCGTCGCCGAGCACCCCGAACGCCAGCACGGTGAGGGCGATCGTCACCCCGGGCGGGACGAGCAGCCAGCCGTCGGAGGTGACGACGGTGGAGGCCTGGCTGATCATCTCGCCCCAACTCGGCCTTTCCCCCGCCGACATGACGCCGAGGAAGGCGAGCGCGGCCTGGAAGCCGAGGCCGACTCCCGCGAACACCGACGCCTGGGCCAGGATCGGGCCGAGCACCCGGCGCAGTACATGGCCGCTCATGATCCGCCAAGGGCGTACTCCGGAGACCCGGGCGGCGGTGACGAACAGTTCCTCGCGGACCACGAGCGT
>NZ_JBEYVP010000040.1:0-108109 GCF_040644035.1 Streptomyces sp. NPDC047042
ATCTCCAGCTTGCCCTTGCCGTTGAGCGTGGCGAGGACGAGGTCGGGGTTGTGCACCTCGACACCGGCCGGCGGCGCGATGTCGGCGGCGGTGACGAGCCCGGGGCCCTGCTTGCGCAGGTACATCACGACCGGCTCGTCGTGCTCGCTGGAAACGACCAGCTGCTTGATGTTGAGGATGAGGTCGGTGACGTCTTCCTTGACGCCCGGCACGGTGGTGAACTCGTGCAGAACGCCATCGACACGGATGGACGTGACCGCCGCACCCGGGATCGAGGACAGAAGAGTCCGACGAAGTGAGTTGCCAAGGGTGTAGCCGAAGCCCGGCTCCAGCGGCTCGATGACGAACCGGGAGCGGAACTCGTCGACGACTTCTTCGGTCAGGGACGGACGCTGAGCGATCAGCACGGGGTGTTGCCTCCAGTGGTTTGGCGCCCGCTATGTGACGCCGTAGACCCTACGAAGGGTACGCGCGATACGAACGATACGGCCGCCGAAGGGTGTGAACCGACCCCGAGGCCCCTTGCCGCCACCTGTTCGGACCGACGGCAGTTTGCCACGATCGGAGAAACACGGTGGGGGAGCGGAGGCGTCGTGCTGCGAAAGCTGCTGTCGGCCGTGGAGGACGAACTCGAGTTCGGGGTGTCCCTGAGGCGGCGCCTGCACACGAAACCCGAGCTGGGCGGGCTGGAGACCGACACCGCCCGCGTCATCGCCGCCGCCCTGCCGGTCCGTGCCCGCTCCCTCGCCGGTACGACCAATCTGGTCGCCACCGTGGGCGGTGACGGACCGGGCGTCCTGGTACGGGCGGAGCTGGACGGCATCGAGGTGACGGAGAACACCGAGGTCCCCTACGCCTCGGCGAACGGCACAATGCACGCCTGCGGCCACGACGTGCACTGTGCGGCGCTGGTGGCGCTGACCCGCGCGGCACACCGCCTCTCCGGCGAACTGCCCGGCCCGCTGATCGCGGTGTTCCAGGCCAGCGAGGAACGGGCCCCCTCGGGTGCCGGGACGGTACTGTCCGACGCCGGGCTGGCCCACGCCGTGCGCGCCGCCGTCGGGGTCCACGTCCATCCCGGAATCCCGTGGGGCGCCCTCGGCGCGGACGAAGGCACGGTCAACGCCGCCACCTACGGCTTCGAGATCCTGGTCGAGGGGAAAGCCGGTCATGGCGCCTACCCGCACACCACCGACGATCCGATACTGGCCCTGGCGCAGGTCGTGGTCGCACTGCACACCGTCACCGGGCGCAGGGTCGACCCCGTGCACCCCGCGGTGCTCAGCGTCTGCGCGCTGTCGGCGGGCACGGGAGAGAACGTGATCCCCTCCACGGCGCGGGCTCTGGGCACCCTGCGCACCATGCACACGGACGACCACGCACGGCTGAGGGAGATCGTCGCGACCACGGTGGAGCGGACAGCCGCGGCCCACGGCTGCGTCGGGACCGTGCGCACCACGCGCGACGAGCCGGCGCTGGTCAACGACCCCCGCCTGACCCGGGCCGTGCGCGTGATCGCCGAACAGGCGGGCGTGCCACTCGCCCCGCCCTGGAGTTCCTGCGGCGGCGACGACTTCGCGCGCTACGGGACCAGGTGGCCCTCCCTTATGGCCTTCGTGGGGCTGGACGGCGCGCCGGGCTTCGACCCCGTACCGCTGCACAGCCCGCTCTTCCTCCCCCCGGAGGACGCCGTCGGCCAGGTCGCCAGGGCACAGGCCCTGGCCTACCTGGCCGCCTCCGGCCTCTGACCCCGGCTCAGGGCGGAACCTTCACTTCAGGGCAGAACCTTCACTATGGGGAGCGACTTCGACTTCAGACGCGTGAACAGGGTTTCGAAGTGGTCGCACAGCTGGCTGCCGGACGCCCGGTCCTCCATGACCATCACGCCGTGCAGCCCCAGCAGGGCGAACTGGTCACCAGGCTGATCGATCCGGGTGGGAATCGTGAACTGGATCTCCTCGCTGTCCACCAGCAGAATCGACGGGCAGTTGGGGAGAAAGGGAATCAGGCGTACCTGGATGTCGATCCGACTGCTCGCTCCCGCACGCCGGGAGATCTCCATCACGCGTGCGAGATGCTCGTACGCCTGTAAATCGCCTTCCATGTCGTCCCGCCGTAGTTCGACCCCGTTGAAAGAGCGCCGGAAGATTTCGGCATAGACCTCCGGCGGCCTTTGGATCAACCGGTGGTAGGAGAGTTTTGTGCCACCGCGTCCGTTCTGGGAAAGCCGGGTGGTGAGGCATTCCTCTATGGCGTCGAGATATTCCGAGCGGTTGTCCGGCGGATCGAGGAGGGTGGCTCCCTCGCCCTCGGGAGGGCTGTAGTCACCGACGACGTAGATACGGCGCTGTGCCTTGCGCACCGCCGACGTGGCCACGTTGTACCCGGTTCCCGAGGCGTCGTCGCCCTGGTTGTCGGGGACGAACCGTACGCCCGCGTGGACCCGGTCGATATGCCGGTCCAACTCGTCGCGCAGCCGGGTGAGATGGGTCGAGACCTGGTCGTTGAGGACGCCCAGATCGGCGTGCACCTGATCCTTGGTCGCCTGCAGCGCGCCGGTGATCTCGTCCTCCGTCGCCAGCCGCAGCCGGTCGATGGCGAAGGCCCCCGCGGACGCCAGCAGGCACAGCGCCAGCAGCCCGACACCGATCCTGGTGTCCTGCACCAGAATCGCGATGCCGTAGCCGGACGCCAGCGAAAGAATGATCTTCAAGAGATCGACAGCTGTGAAATGACGCCTCAGAAACCGCCGAAAGTCGGACTCTGACACGGCCTTCCCCCTTTACATCGGCCGAGTCGGACACCTCTTTGCTGGTGCTGTGAAAACTGACGGATCGGAGTATCGCCCGGTGCGTTCCTGGACGTCCTGGAAACGTTCCTGGGTCTCGTGCGAGATCTCCCGCAACAGCCGTCTCTCGACCTCTGCCAGGGGCGGGGTGTCCGAGTCCCATGCGGTCGCCCGGAACGCCCGGCCGTCGTTCGCGTACGGATCGCGCGCCCGGCCCGCCTCCCGCATCTTCGCCACGGTCCGCAACGCGTCCGGCGACCCGGTGAGGCTGCGTGTTCCGGTGCCGGCGCCACCGAGATTCGTCCGCGGCAGATTGATGTGGCCGAGCCGCCACCGGTCGATGTGCAGACCGATCGTGCGGGTGAGCCGTCTGATGTCGTCGGGCTTGCCTTCGGAGGCGCGGGCCAGCGCCGGGTACAGATCCCGCATGAGTTCGAAGTGCAGGCCCACCGAATGGCTGCCGCTCGTGAGGCCCAGGGCGTCCCGGATGCGGTGGTACTCCGCGGTCTCCATGGTGTCCACGAGCAGATCCGTCATCCGCGCCACCACACCCAGAAGCCGCTCCGCGCGCAGCAGAAGAGGGGGCACGGTCTGCGTCCGGCCCGCTTCCAGCTCAGCGACAGCGCGTTCGATGTGGTCGTTGACAGCCCGTGTCAGCAGCTCAGGCATCTGATGAGCGGCACGGAACTGCATGAACACCGTCTCCCCCGGCAGCTGCCTCTCCCGTACAGCCGCTCGAACGACTTCTGGACGCACGAACTCCTGATACCCGTACGGTGCTCCGCCGACGCATGAATGCTCCAGTGCTACCCGCTGCAGCATCACGTAGCGCAGCACGAGCTGCTTCCACTCGGACGCTTCGGAGTGGTCGGCCAGCGGTTTCAACTCCTGGGCGAGGATGCGCTCCTCGGCTGCCAGGTGCCGCCACGCGGGCGAGTCGGTGACAGCGAGGGCGTGTCCTTCGGCATCCTCGTCCAGGGGGGCCAACTCGCGCACCAGCCAGGCCAGTTCGTTCCAGAGGGTACCGAATCCGACCATCCATTCCAGCGAGCGGACGGCTTCCGCCTCCCGCTCGCGCCGCAGCCTGTCGACCGTTTCGGCCGCGAGTGCCGCGAGGTTGTTCAGGCCGACTTCCATGGCCTGAAACAGCGCCTGCAGGGCCTGCCATGTACTGCCCCGTGCGGGCGTGGGTTCTTCGGTCGCCGCCTTGAAGAGGGCCGGCAACGACTGCAACTCGTCGTAGGAGGCAGCAACTGGGGAGTCCACTACCACCACCTTCCTCGGCTCCTGGGTCGTGGCTCAGGGGTGTTCTGTATCGAAGTGAATCTACGGTACAGCGCGGAGCCGAGGCGCCCATACTGGCGCGTTCCAAGCGCCGCCCTGTCTCAATGTGGTCGCAGGGCGGCTTCGTCCGGTTCCCGGCGATCGACGTGCCCGCGCACAGGTGTCGTCGGCGGCGCCGATCACCTGACGTCGACGTAGTCGGTGACCCGGGCGCTCCGCAGGTACCGGTCGCCGGTCTGGCGGTCGAAGGCGACGGCCCAGGTGCCGTCCTGCCGGGCGGTCGCCCTGCCGACGAGGTGACCGTGTCCGTCGGTGCCGATGTCGCTGACAAAGCGGTACGTGGTGGAGCCGCGGGGACGGAAGTAGAGGGCCGGGGAGCCGTTGCCGAGCGGCTTCCAGGTGGCGCCGTCCTTGTACTGGAGCAGCCCCGAGAACGTGATCGGGCGCGACTTGCGGACCGGGTCGGGGGAGGCGTGGAAGCCGGTGATGCGGGTCGCGTAGCGGCGGAGGTGGGTGGGTGCGGTGGTGCTGGACGCCAGGTCGGGGTTGCCGTTGAAGCGGGCGCGCCAGTAGGCGTCGTCGGTCGGTGTGGTGAAGGTGCGGGCGAACGTCTCCGGGAAGCCGGGCTTGTTGTAGCGGATGCTGACGGGGAGGGTGACGGCGTCCTTCCAGCCGCTTCTGCCGTCCCTGGAGTACTGCAGGGTGACGGTCGGTCTGGTCGGCCAGTGCGCGCGTGCGTCCTCGTAGTGCACGGAGCCGGAGACCTTGAGGGACGCGTCGTCGTTGAGGATCGCGTTCATCGTGATCCAGGTGGTGTGGGCGACGTGGAGGCTGAAGGGCTGGGTGGCGAGCTGCTGGAAGGGCATGCCGCCGGTGCCGGCCATGAGTTGGGCGGTCGGTGCGGCGTTCTCCGAGGGGACGCGAAGGCTGTAGGAGCCGGTGCTGTCGGTGGTGGTTCTGCCGGCCAGGAATGCGGCGAGACCGTCCGGGCCGAGACCGAAGAGCGCGATCGTGGTGTGCGGCAGCGGCTGCCAGCCGGCGGCGGTCTGGATCTCCGCGCGGCCGGTGACGGTGCCGGTCGTGCCCTGCTTGAGGTCCAGGGCGTGCGTGCTGGCGGAGAAACGGACCGGCGCCTGGACGGTGTGCAGGTTCTGCTGGGGCGTCATCACGTCGATCGCGCCGGGGTAGGCGGGCGCGGCCAGGGGGGACGCGGACAGCTCGACGGACGTCTCGGTGGGGACGAAGGCGGTGGAGAAGCGGCCGTCGGCGGCGGTGGTGGCCGTCAGCCGGACTCGACCGGTCTCGATGTCGACGGGCAGGCCCGCGGCGAGGACGGGGGTGTCGGGGCGACGGGGATCCTCGGCGAGAACGGTGCCGCTGACGGAGACCTTCTGGTGGAGGTAGTCCGGCACGCCGGGGGTCGCGGTCAGGTCGGGGATCGTGACGACTGTCCGGTACTCCAGGGTGTACGGGGACAGGGCCCCGGGGACCGTGGCCCCGGAGGCGTCCTGCAGGTCGACCGTCACCCGGTAGTCGCCGAGATCCGCCAGGTGGACGGGCGCCCGCCAGGTGCCGGAGCGTGCGTCCTGTCCGGAGTACTGGGTGAAGTCCTCGGTCGACCCGGCTTCCGGGTCCCCGGCCGGTGCGTCGAGCGGGTAGAAGTGTGCCGTGATGCGCGTGAGGGGACTGTCCGAGTGCGCGGTGACGAACAGCATCCCCGGCTGGCTTGTCCAGCCGTCCGCCCCGACAAGCTCGGGACCGACGCCGGCGCTGTCCGCCCGGGCCGGGAAGAGGCCCGCGAACAGGGCGGCGGACAGCGCGGTCGCCGTGGCCGCCGCCAGGAGGGTGCTGCGTCTCATGATGGTCCTTCAGAGGATCTTCGCGTCGGTGCAAAAATTTCACAGGAAACACCAAGAGGAATCAGGCTCTTGTCCTGGAGACGGCAAAACGTTCGCGCGGAAAATCGCTGTGCGGGTGTAGGAGCGCGGTGATAGACACCCGGAGTGGAAAAGACTCTCAAGTTCCCCGATCTGCTGCGGCTGATCGACGACCGCTCGAACGCCTTCCGAACCGCGGTCGCCTCCGCGCCCAGCCTCGACGCACAGGTGCCGACGTGCCCCGAGTGGACGCTGTTCGATCTGGCGCAGCACATCGGCGAGGGGCGCCGCGACTGGGCCGTCACCGTCGCCGCAGGCCCCGCTCCGGCCAAGTCCGCGGCGGAGGGCGCCCCGGCTGCGCCTCGGGAGCGCGAGGCCCTGCTGGCCTGGTTGGCGGAGTCCACGGAGCAACTGCTGGACGCGTTGCGGAAGGCCGGCCCGGATCGCGGTTGCTGGACGTGGTGGGAGGCGTCGCAGTCGCCGGAGACCTCCGGTGCCGTGGCCCGGCACCAGCTCCAGCAGTTGGCGGTGCACACGTACGACGCGCAGATCACCGTAGGTGCCCAGGAGCCGCTGCCGGAGGAGGTGGCGCTCGACGGTGTCGACGAGTTCCTGTCCACCTGCTGCGCGACGACGTCCCCCTGGCCGCACAAGGCGGCGGTCGTCGACTACCACGCCACCGAGGGCCGCTCCTGGCGTGTCACGCTCTCCGCGGAGGGCGCCCGGACCACGCCGCTTCCCGCGCCGGCCACCGCTGCCGCCGCCGATCAGGACGCGGCCGACGTCTCCGCCCGCGGCACGGCCGGTGACCTGGTCCTGTTCCTGTACGGGCGTATCCCTGTGGACTCCTTGCAGGTGGAGGGCGATCGCGGGCTGTTCGACCTGCTCTTCGCCTGGGAGCCGGCGTAGGGGACCTGACGGTGCCCCCCTTGCGTGCGTTGCCGGCACGCCCGTCCCATAACCTCGTACATGGAGACGCCGGACGTCCTGCGGATCCATGGTGAGGAGGCGACAGTGCTCGGAAAGGTCACGCGGTTGCTCGCGGGCGCCATGACCGTGGCCTGCCTGGTGCTGGTGGGGCCCAGCGCGCCGGGCGATGCCCTCTTCGGCCGGTCCCTGCCCGTGAGCGCAGTCCGGGACGTCGTACCGAACCGGGTCATGACGTGGAACATCTGCAACCCCTGCGATGTGAGCGACGTCGACCGGGCGGCGGACATCGCCGAGGCCGCGCCCCAGGTCATCGGCATGCAGGAAGCGTGCGTGCGGGACGTCGAGAGGATCCGGGAGTATCTGGAAACCCTCCACGGGCTCGTCTACCACGTCGAGTACGGGTCGGTTCTCCAGAACTGGAACCGGTGCGGGGGAGTGCCGTGGAACCCCGGAGGGTTCGGCCAGGCGATCCTGTCGGCCGCGCCGATGACGGACCGCGTCAGGGTCGAATACCCCGACGGGGGGTCGGAGGACCGCGGGTACCTGGCCGTCACGACCACGGTGGACGGCCGGACCGTCCGGGTCTTCAACACGCATCTCGCCCAGCGACGCCAGGAAGACGTCCGGTCCGGCCAGGTGAAGGTCCTCGCCGCCGAAGTCGCCCGGTACGACCGCGCCATCGTCATCGGCGACTTCAACGCGGTGCCCGACTCCCCCGAACTCGCCCCGATGTGGGCGCTGGCCACCGACACTGACTCCCAGTGCCGCCCCTCGCTCAGCGGCAACTGTGAACCGACCACCGACTGGAACAGCAAGTTCGACTACGTGTTCCTGCGGGGCATCACCCCGATCAGCCATCGGGTGCGGCCCAGTCCGAACTCGGACCACCATGCGCTGTACACCGACCTGAACATCGCCGGGCAGTAGCCCGGGTCGACGAACGCCGCCCCCATGGACGGCGGGGGCGGGTGTGGCGGGGATCACGTCCGGAGGAAAACCCGCGTCCCGGGCCGGGCGTCTATCGGGTGTGAGATCAGTCAAGGCACCGCCCCACGAGCTGGACGAGGAAGGTCTCGTCCGGCTCGTGGCGAAAGGCGACCGTGCCGCGTTCGAGGAGTTGTACCGGCGTACGTCGCCGTGGATGGCGGTGCGGCTGCGCCGCCGGTGTGCGGACGAGCAGATCGTCGCCGAGGTCATGCAGGAGACCTATTTGGCGGTGTGGCGCGCGGCGGGCGCGTTCGCCGGTGCCGCGGTCGGCGGGTCGGCCACCGGTTGGCTGTGGACCATCGCGGCGCGCCGCCTGGTCGACGCCTTCCGGCGCAGAGCCCATCACGCCGAGCCGCCGCCGGCCGCCGCCGTGCCCGACGCGGTGCCCGCCGCCGAGGAGGAGGCGCTCGCGACCACCGTCGGCGGTGATGTCGGGGACGCGTTGCGCTGCCTCGCGCCGGAGTTGAGACAGGTACTGCAGGCCATGGTGCTCGACGGACTGTCCGTCCGGGAGACCGCGGTCCTGCTCGGGCTGCCCGAGGGCACGGTCAAGACCCGTGCCCGGCGGGCCCGGATCGCGATGCGGAGGGCACTGGCATGAGGGTGGAACACGCGTCGACGCGGATGATCGAGGGGTACGCGCGCGGCGGCACCGACCTCGCCGCCGACGAGGTCTGGGCCGTGGAGGCACATCTGGAGGTGTGCCGGGTGTGCCGTGACCGGCTGGCCGCCGCTGTCGGTGCCGAGGTGCCCGCCGTGGCGTCGCTGGTCGACACCGTCTGGTCGGCCCTCGAACCCCAGTTGGCGGGGGTGTCCCCGATGCCGCGCCGGAGGCGTTGGTCGGCCCGGATGTCGAGGTGGATGACGCCCACGATGCTGCCGTGGCTGGCCATGGCCGTGGGCGTGACCCTGCTGGCACTGCTGCTCGACCTCGCCTACAAGGGTTCCGGCTCCGGCTCCGGCGGGGTGTCGTGGGTGCTGCTGCTCGCGCCGGTCCTGCCCGTGCTCGGCGTCGCGGCGTCCTGGGCGCGCGGTCTCGACCCCGCTTACGAACTGACGGCCTCCGTGCCCAGGGCAGGGCTCCAACTGGTGCTGCGGCGTACGGCTTCCGTACTCGTCGTGGTCGTTCCCACGCTGCTGGTGGGCGGCTGGGTGACGGGCGTGATGGTCGCCCAGTGGCTGCTGCCCTGTCTGGCCTTCACGGCGGCGACGCTGGCACTGGGCGGCGTCGTCGGTGTGACGCGCGCGGCCGTCGTACTGGCCGCCGTGTGGGCCGCGGCGGTCGTGGCGCCGACCCTGGCCACCAGCCGTACGACCTTCGTTCTGCGGACGGACGGTCTGCCCGCGTGGGGACTGCTCCTCGCACTCGGCGTCGGTGTCGTGATCGCCCGCAGAGGCGCGTACTCCGTACTCGGAGCCCATCAATGACCATCAGAGAGGGACATGACATGAAGTCCGCGGTGAGCCCGGCCGACATCGCACCGACGGCCTACGCCTGGGAGATCCAGGCAACCGGGCTGAAAGTGAGGGTCGGCAGGAAACGGATGGCCGTCGACGGGCTCGATCTGAGGCTGGGCATCGGCGTGCACGGTCTCCTCGGACCCAACGGCGCGGGCAAGACCACCCTCATCCGGGCGCTGGCCACCGTGCTGCGCCCCACCGAAGGCACCCTGGAGCTGCTCGGCGAGTCCGTGGGCGGCATGGGCGAGCACCGTGCGGTGCGGCGCCGGATCGGCTACCTGCCGCAGGACTTCGGCTACTACAAGCGTTTCACGGTCCGCGAGTTCGTCGAGTACATGGCGTGGCTGAAGGAGGTGCCCAAGGCGGACATCCCCGCGGCCGTGCAGCGCGCCGTCGAGCGGGTGGGCCTGGCTGACCGCGCCGACGAGAAAATGAAGGCGCTGTCGGGCGGCATGGTGCGCAGGGCCGGTATCGCCCAGGCCATCGTCAACGACCCGACGATCCTCCTCCTCGACGAGCCGACGGTCGGCCTGGACCCGGCGCAGCGGCTGCGCCTGCGCGAGCTGCTGCAGGAGTTGGGCACGGACACCTGCGTGCTCGTGTCGACCCACCTGGTCGAGGATGTCGCCGCCGCCTGCACCGATGTGGTGCTCTTCGCCGACGGGCGGCTGGTCTTCCAGGGCCCTCCGGACGAACTGGCCTCGATGGGCGGCCCGGAGCACGTGGGCGACAGCCCGCTGGAGCGCGGCTACTCCGCGCTGCTGCTCAACCCCGAGCAGGCAAGGGGGACTTGGTGAACCTCCGCATCCTGCGCATCGAGCTGAAGCGCTCCGTCGCGCCGTGGGCCGGCGCCGTGGTCCTGACGGGCGCGCTGGGCTTCCTGTACCTGGTCAACGCCGGGTGGTGGCGGGGCACAACGGCGTGGACGGCCCAGTGGACGACCCTGGCGCTGTGGACCCGCACCCTCCTGTTCTACCTGTGGCCGATCGCCGTGGGGCTCGGGGCGCTGCAGGGTCTGCGCGACCACCGCTCGAAGACGGTCGAGCTGCTGACCAGTACGCCGCGTCCGGCCTGGCACCGCGCGGCCACGTCGGCGGGCACGACGGCGGTCACGCTGGCCTCGGCCTTCGCGCTCCTCGTCCTGGTGGGCGGGGTCCAGGTGCTCGCCAACACCGAGTACACGCACCTCGGTTGGCTGCCGATCTCGCTGGTGGGGGCGCTCTCACTCGTCGCGGGGGCCGTGCTGGGCATGGGGGTCGCGCGGGCACTTCCGTCCGCGCTCACCCCGCCCGCCATGGCCATGGGCGCCTTCGTGTTCACGGTACTCATGTCCATCTCGCACAGCAGGACGGAGACGAACACGCCGGGGTTCCCGATCAATGAGCCGACCCGGATCTCGCTGCTGTCACCGGCGGTCCAAGAGGTGCGCGACGCGCTCCTCACCCTCTCCGGCGCCGTGCACGCGGGGCAGACGATCTGGCTGCTCGGCATGGCCGCGACCGGCTTCGCCCTGCTGATGGCCACCGCACCGCGCATCAAGGTGATCGCCCTGGCTCCCGTCCTGGCGGGCGGGATCATCGCACTCCTTATCCTCCCCTCCGACCCGCGCCGGATCTACGTCATGGACGAGACCGCCGCCGAACTGGTGTGCGAGGGCCCGGTGTGCGTGACCAGAACGCAGCAGGCGCGACTCGCCGACCTCGCGGATCCCGGCAGGAAGGCGCTCGGCCTGATGCGGGGCGCCCTGGGCGGCCGGGCGCCGGTCTCGGTCCGTGAGGACAACGCCGTACTGTTGGAGGGCTCCACACCGCGCTGGTCCCGCGAGGCGGTGCTCTTCGACTTCGACGACCACACGGTGGCCTCGGCGAAGGGCGAGGAGCTGACCCGGGCACTGATCGTCAAGGGCATGGTGCCGGGGTGCACCCCCGTGGGCTGGGAGTCGTTCGATCTCAAGGAGGCCGCCGCGCAGAGCATCGCGGTGGCCTGGGTCCTCGGGAAGGATGAACCGGTCGACAGTCCCTCCGCCGCTTCGAGTGAGGTGCGCGCCCTCGCCCGCCCGGCGTGGAAGAAACTGAGGGCGCTGCCACGGGCCGAACAGCTCTCGCGGATCAACGCGATGCGCACCGCCGCTCTCTCCTGCAAGGGCGACCCCCTCGACGCGCTGTCCGGCGGTGCGGCCCGGTGAGATGGCTGACGCTGTACGCGCGCTCACGTCAGGTACCCGCGTCGCTCGCCGCGATGGTGATCAGCGCGGTGGCGGTGTGGGCCCTCGCCCCCCATGCGGGCGGGAAAGCCGGCAATCCGTGGCTGCCCGTGCTCGTCACCACCGCGGGGGTTATGGCGGCGTCGGTCGGGCTCAGCGGGCAGGATCTCGCGCTGGACCGGTCCGCCGCGATCCGCTGGGTGCCCCGCAGAGGGGCACACGTACTGCTCGCCGGGGCGGTCGTCGCCTCCGTGCTGCTGATCGCGCAGACCGCGGGCGGGGACACGGCCGGCACCGCGTCGGCCGTCCGGGACAGCGCGGGCCTGATGGGGCTGACGGCCCTGGGTGCGGCGCTCTGGGGCGCCCCGTACGCCTGGACCCTGCCGTTCGCCTGGCTGTCGTTCGCGGGCTTCGCCCCGCCCCCGACGAGTACGCCGATGCGGGTGGCCACCTGGATGCTGCTGCCCCCCGGCACACCGGCGGGCACCTGGACAGCCACCGTCCTCGCGGTCACCGGCACCCTGGCCTACGCCGTCGCGGGACCGAGACGGTGACCGCGAGAGGGTAACGACGCGCGCGGGCACCTCCACCCGCGCCCGCCGCCGTTACTGTTCAGCGCATGACGATGAGGAAGTCGCGCTCCCTGGACGTCGGTTCGGCCCACGCGATCGTCACCGGCGGGTCGAGCGGCATCGGCCTGGCCACCGCCCGGCTGCTCGCCGAGCGGGGCGCGCAGGTGTCGCTGATCGCTCGTGGCCCGGAGCGTCTGGCAGCGGCGGCGAAGGAACTGTCGGCCGCCTCCCGGGCGGCCGATGTCGCCGATCAGCCGGCCCTCGCCCGCGCGATCGCCGAGCTCGAGCGGGAACAGGGCCGGCCCTGCGACATCCTGATCACGTCGGCGGGGCTCGCCCGGCCGGGGCACTTCCTCGAGCTGCCGGACGACGTCTTCCGGGAGATGATCGAGGTCGACTACTTCGGCACGCTCCACGCGATCAGGGCCGTCGCCCCGGGGATGGTGGCGCGAGGGCGGGGCAGCGTGGTCGCCGTGTCCTCCGCCGCGGGGCTGATCGGCCTCTTCGGGTACAGCGCCTACGGGCCCGCCAAGTTCGCCGTACGCGGACTGATGGAGTCGTTGCGGGCCGAACTGACACCGCGCGGGGTGCATGTCGGCGTCGTCTTTCCGCCGGACGTGGACACACCGCAACTCGCCGAGGAGAACCGGTGGAAGCCGGAGGAGACCAGGGCGGTCGGCAAAACGATCAGACCGTTGACCGCCGAGAAGGTCGCGGCGGCGATCGTCGCGGGTATCGAACGCCGACGATTCGTGATCTGCCCGGACCCGGGCACACGGGCGCTGGCCCGGTTCGGCAGTGTGCTGATGCCGCTGCTCAACCGGGAGTTCGACCGCAGGGCGAGATCGGTCGCCAAGGCGGCGAAGTAGTCGTCAGCGGCCGGGTTCGTCGCGGCGGCAGTGCAGGAACAGGTGGGGTTCGGGCTCGGCTGCGGGGTGGTCCGGGGTGAAAACGACGCTGTGCCGGGCCAGTACCGTCAGCCCCGCCGCCTCCACCATGCCGGTGAAGTCCTCCTCGCCGAAGCTCGTCGCGCGGACCGGTTGGCCCATGAAGGCCACCTCGACGTCCTCCACGTCTGCCGGCACCGTGGCCAGCACCGCATGGCCGCCGGGCTTCAGGGCCAGGGTCAGGCGCCGCAGCACGGCCGACTGTTCGGCGCGGGACATCTGCAGCAGCGAGAAGAACACGCACACGCCGTCCAACGAGGCCGGCTCGAGCGGGAGTTCCCGGACGTCGGCCTGGCGGAACTCGGCCTCCGGGACCTGCCGTACGGCGAGTTCGACCATGACGGGTGAGATGTCGACGCCCAGCACCGAGTGCCCCGCCTCGACGAGCGCGGCGGCGGTGGGCCGCCCGGTGCCGCTGCCCACGTCCAGCGTGCGCGCCCCGGACGGCAGCCGCTCGATGAGCCAGTCCAGAGCCTGCCGGTGCGCGGGGGCGCCGGCGAACGCCTTCTCGTAGTCGGCGCCCAGCGCGTCGAACAGCACGGCGGCGGGCGGCCGTTGGTCCTCGTGCCTCATGTCTGTGTCCCCTCGTCGGCCGACCCGCATCGTCGCATCCGCCGCACGCCCGCCACAACGGCCGCCCGGTGCGCGTCCCGGTGCGCCGGGCGGGGGAGAATGAGGGCCGTACCCAACGGTTTTGCGGAGGAGCGGGAAATGCAGGACGCGCGAGCGGGGCAGGTCGCCGGACCCGAGGACCTCATCGATGTGGCCCGCCTGGTCACGGCGTACTACGCCCTGCACCCCGACCCGGCGGAGCCCGGGCAACGGGTGGCTTTCGGCACCTCGGGACACCGGGGTTCGTCCCTCGCCACGGCGTTCAACGAGGACCACATCGCGGCCACCAGCCAGGCCATCTGCGAGTACCGCACCGCCCAGGGCACCGACGGCCCCCTCTTCCTCGGCGCCGACACCCACGCCCTGTCCGAGCCCGCCCGGATCACGGCACTGGAGGTGTTCGCCGCCAACGACGTGACCGTCCTCATCGACCAGACCGACGGCTACACCCCCACCCCGGCGGTCTCGCTCGCCATCCTCACCCACAACCGGGGCCGTACGTCCGGTCTCGCGGACGGCGTGGTGGTCACCCCCTCGCACAACCCGCCCGCCGACGGCGGCTTCAAGTACAACCCGCCGAACGGGGGCCCCGCCGGGTCCGACGCGACCTCCTGGATCCAGGACCGCGCCAACGAGATCATCACCGGCGGCCTGAAGGACGTACGGCGCATCCCCTACACCCGCGCCCTGGCCGCCCCCGGCACCGGCCGCCACGACTTCCTCGGCGCCTACGTGGCCGACCTCCCGAACGTCCTTGACCTGGACGCGATCCGAGCAGCTGGCGTACGCATCGGCGCCGACCCGCTCGGCGGCGCCTCCGTCGCCTACTGGGGCCGGATCGCCGAACAGCACCGGCTCGACCTCACCGTGGTGAACCCGCTCACCGACCCCACCTGGCGCTTCATGACGCTGGACTGGGACGGCAAGATCCGCATGGACTGCTCCTCGCCGTACGCCATGGCCTCGCTCATCGAGCAGCGCGACCGGTTCGACATCTCCACCGGCAACGACGCCGACGCCGACCGGCACGGCATCGTCACCCCGGACGGCGGCCTGATGAACCCCAACCACTATCTGGCCGTGGCGATCTCCTACCTCTTCTCCCACCGGGAGCAGTGGCCGGCGGGCGCCGGGATCGGCAAGACCCTGGTGTCGTCCTCGATGATCGACCGCGTCGCGGCGGACGTCGACCGGCAACTCGTCGAAGTCCCCGTTGGATTCAAGTGGTTCGTCGACGGCCTGTCCGACGGAACGCTCGGCTTCGGCGGCGAGGAGTCGGCCGGCGCCTCCTTCCTGCGCCGCGACGGCTCGGTGTGGACCACCGACAAGGACGGCATCATCCTGGCCCTGCTCGCCTCCGAGATCACCGCGGTCACGGGCAAGACCCCCTCGCAGCACTACGCCGGGCTCACCGACCGCTTCGGCGCCCCCGCCTACGCGCGCGTCGACGCCCCCGCCTCCCGCGAGGAGAAGGCACTGCTCGCCAAGCTCTCCCCCCAGCAGGTCACCGCCGACACCCTCGCCGGCGAGCCGGTCACCACGGTTCTCACCGAGGCGCCCGGTAACGGTGCCGCCCTCGGCGGTATCAAGGTCGCCACCGACAACGCCTGGTTCGCGGCCCGTCCTTCGGGCACCGAGGACGTGTACAAGATCTACGCCGAGTCCTTCCTCGGCCCGGACCATCTGCGCCGGATCCAGGAGGAAGCCAAGTCGGTCGTGCTCTCGGCACTGGCCAACTGACGCGCGGGTGCGTGCGGGGCCGACGTCGCGGCCCCGCACCACGCCGCACGGCAGCAGGGAGACCTGAGTCACACGTGTGCGTGTCACAGGGCGTCGGGCTACCTCGTCTCAGGGGTGTAGCCACCGACAAGACCTGACGACCACCAAGGAGCACACGATGGACGCGCGACTGAACTACTTCGCCGGCCCGAACCCCAGCAAGGCCCTCAAGCACTTCATGGCGGCGGGCAGGGCGCTGAAGGAGTCCCCGCTGCCGGCCACGACGCAGGAGTTGGTGGCGCTGCGCGTGAGCCAGATCAACGGCTGCGCCGCCTGCGTCGACATGCACACCAAGGACGCCGTCGCTGCCGGGGAGGAGTCGGTACGGCTGCACCTGGTGGCGGCGTGGCGGGAGGCCACGGTCTTCACCGAGGCCGAACGCGTCGCGCTGGAACTGGCGGAGCAGGGGACCCGGATCGCGGACGCGGCGGTTGGAGTCAGTGACGAGGTGTGGGCGCGTGCCGTCGAGCACTACGACGAGGAACAGCTCACCGCACTGGTGTTCCTGGTGTCCTTCATGAACACGGCGAACCGGCTGAACATCATCACCCAGCAGCCGGCCGGCGACTACGTGGCCGGGCAGTACCACTGACCGCCCGCCGGACGATCACCAGAAGGGGGAAAGCCGGTTTGAGCAAGGTCGACGAGTTCGAGGAGTTACGGCCGCTGCTGTTCTCGATCGCCTACCGGATCCTGGGCAGCGTGGGTGAGGCGGAGGACGCGGTCCAGGAGACCTGGCTGCGCTTCGACGGCTCGGCCACCCGGCCGACGTCGACCAAGGCCTTCCTGTCCGCCACGGTCACCCGGATCGCGATCGACGTACTGCGCTCCGCACGCGTGCGGCGGGAGGAGTACACGGGGCCGTGGTTCCCCGAGCCGCTGCTCGCCGATCCCTACCAGGATCCGGCACGCGCCGCGGAACTGGCCGACTCGGTGTCGATGGCGGCGCTGCTGCTCCTGGAACGGCTCAGCCCGCTCGAGCGGTCGGTGTTCGTGCTGCGGGAGGTGTTCGGCTTCGGCTTCGACGAGGTCGCCGAGGCGGTGGGGCGCTCGGAGTCGGCGTGCCGCCAACTGCTGGTACGGGCGCGGCGGCACATGCGGGCCGGACGCCCACGGTTCGCGGCAAACCGTCAGGAGCGGCAGGAACTGGCGACGCGCTTCTTCGACGCCCTCCGCGACGGCGACGTACTCGGCCTGCAAGAGCTGCTCGCCGCCGACGTGTCGATGGTCGGTGACGGCGGCGGGAAGGCTCCGCAGCTGGCCCGGGCCGTCATCGGTGCCGAGAACGTGGCCCGGCTGCTCGCCTCCGTCCTTCCCCGGATGGCCAGTGTCGACATCACCTTCGAGCCGCACGAGATCAACTCCCAGCCCGGAGCGATCTTCCGCGACCGGGACGGCAGGGTGCTCCACATCCTGGCTCTCGACGTGCTCGACGGGCGGATCCAGACCATCCGCTCGGTGATCAACCCCGAGAAACTGGGCCACCTCGGGCCGGTCGCCGACGCCTGGGCCATCGACCGCGAGGTGAAGGAGGCCGGACGGCAGCGGAGATGACTCCGCGACCGGCCGACGGGTGGGCCGCAGCCCGGGTCAGCTGACCAGCAGGCGGTTGAAGAACGAGCGGTAGTGGCGCAGCGCCAGCCGCAGGTCCTCCGTGTCCGCCTGTTCGCCCCGGTTCCACTGGCCCTCCAGCTCTTCCTTGTGGTCGGCGAAGGTGGCGGCGAGCTTCTGCATCACGTCGGCGACGAGGGCGTCGGCGGTGTGCACGGCGTCCCTGGGGTCGTCCACGAACTCGTTCTGCACCTCCTGCCAGCGTGCGCGGAATCCCTCCTCGTCCTGTGGGGTGAGGAGCTGGGGGATCTCGTCGTCGGTCCGGGCGCCCGGCTCCGTCGCCTGGTGCCCGGTGGCGCTCGGGTCGGCCTCGGCCTCGGCCTCCATCGTCTCGTCCCGGGTGCCCGGACCGGCCTCCGTGGACTCGTCCTCGAAGGTCCCGGCCGAGTCCGGCGTGTCCGTGCTCTCGCCGGGGAAGGTGGGTACGTCGGCCGAGGTGCCCGGCGGGTCCTGCGGTGTGTGGGTGCTGCGAGGGTGGGCGAGGTCGTCGGTGGACAGGCCGCTCGCGGCGGCGCGGTCCGGTGTGTCTTCGCGTTGCATGTCTTCTCCGTTCCCGGATGCCCGGGCCTCCCGATGTCGGGGGAGACGGGTTGGCCGCCGAGTTGTTCAGGCCGGGGTGCGGCGGGATTCGCCGTCGTCGGACAGCAGCTCGTCGAACAGGGTCCGGTAGTGCACCATGGCACCCCGCAGTTGCTCGGTGGTCGCCTCGTGACGGGTGCTCATCACATTCACGTCGTGGGCGGCCTGGTAGTGCTCGAGCGTGCGGCCGTGCTCGACCGACAGGTCCTTGAGCTGTTGTTCGAAGTCCTGGGTCGGGTAGCCGCGCTCGTGCATCAAGGAGGTCACCAGGCGGTCCGCGTCGTGCACGGCGTCCTCCGGGCGGTCCACGAACTCGTCCTGGACGCCGGTCCAGTCGTGGGCATACCGATCCCTGGTCCTGCTGTCCAGCGGCTTGATGTCGAGTGAGTCGTGCCGCTTCTCACGTGCCCTGAGCTCGCGTTCCGCGGCCATACGGCTGTCGGCGTCCTCCACCGTTCGCCCGTACTCCGGGCCGAAGCGGTCGCGCAGTTTCTGGCGGCGCATGAGCAGCCAGGCCGCCACGGCCGCCACGGCGATCACCACCGCGATGGGGATGATGATCGCCAGAAGAGTCCCTGTTGACATCGGGCAGACCTCCTGACGGGGTGCGTCATATGCACCCATTTGTTCGAGTTGCCCTGTGCCCGCCGACTGAAACGGGGATCCCGGTACGAAGTGTGCCCGGCGCCCTCGATCGCGGAAGCCGCCCGGGATGCGGACACATAGGGAGGACGAGGCGGGGCATTCGGTCCTCCCGACCAGTCAGGAGCCAAGGGAGGCGACTCATGATCATTGCCGCGG
This sequence comes from Streptomyces sp. NPDC047042, assembly GCF_040644035.1. NCBI lineage: Bacteria > Bacillati > Actinomycetota > Actinomycetes > Kitasatosporales > Streptomycetaceae > Streptomyces > Streptomyces sp. NPDC047042. Next base: position 18,432 of record NZ_JBEYVP010000040.1, read on the forward strand.
TTGTCGGACTGTGTGTGGTCCTGGCCGTGCTGGCCTTCTTCGTCCCGCGTCTGTCCCGCCACCCCGAACGCGGCGCCCAGCGTTCGCTCGGCGCCGGCTCACGGGCGGGCAGCAAGGCGCCCGGAGTCCTGGGCAGGCTGCTCAGCAAGCCGTTCCGCTCAAGCTCCCGCGCGGTGGGCCGCAGCGGCTCGGCGGGCCGCCGCACCCGAGGCCGAATGCCGTTCTGACAGACGCCCCGCCTTGCCGGGCACCCGAACGCTTGCTGCCGCCGGGCGCCCGAGGTGCTTGCCGTGCCGCCGGGCGTCCGAGGCGCTTGTCGTGCCGCCGGGTGCCTGAGGCGCTTGCCGTGCCGTCGGGCGCCCGATGTGCTCGCCGTGCCGCCGGATGTCCGTCGTGGCTGCCACGCCGCCGGATGCCAGGGGCGACCGACGGGCCGCTGGACGCCCGACGTCCCGCCGGGCGTCCGTTGCGCTTGTCGTACTGTCGGGTGTCTGTCGTGGCTGCCATGCCGCCGGATGGCAGAGGTTCTCGACGGGCCGCTGGACGCCCGACGTCCCGCCGGGCGTCCGAGGCTCCTGTCGTGCCGCCGGATGTCGTGTCGCCGGGTGTCCGTCGCGCTTGGCGCGCCGCCGGTATCTCTGGCGCCCGAGGCCCGAGGCGCGTGCGCAACGCCGGGCGCCCCGACGCGCTTGTCGTGCTTCCGGGTGTCCGTCGTGGCTGCACGCCGCCGGATGGCATAGGTGCTTGCCGCGCGGCTGGACGCCCGACGCCCCCCGGCGTCCGAGGCGCCTGGCGTGCCGCCTGATGGCAGACGTGGCTGTCGTGTCGCCGGGTGTCCGTGGCGCTTGGCGGGCGGCCGGGTATCTGTGGCGCCCGACGCCCGACGCCCGACGCCCGACGCCCGAGGAGTCCGAGGCCCGACGCGCGTGCGCAACGCCGGGCCGCCCCGGCGCGCCTGTCGTGCCCGCTAGGCGTCCGTGGCGCCTGGCGTGCCGCCGGATGGCAGACGTGGCTGTCGTGTTGCCGGGTGTCCGTGGCGCTTGGCGGCGGCCGGGATCTGTGGCGCCCGACGCTCGAGGAGCCCGAGGCCCGAGGTGCGTGCGCAACGCCGGGCGCCCGATGCGCCGCCAGGCGTCCCTGGCGCCTGGCGTGCCGCCGGATGGCAGACATGGCTGCCGCGCCGCCGGGCGTCCGTCCTCGCCGCCGGACGGCGTTCGGATCTGCCGTCACGTCGGACGCGCCCGTCGTGCCGGGCCGGGGGCGCCCGGACAGCGCGCTGGTCACCATCTGAGCAGCGCGCACACGAGGTTCTCCTCGACCTCGCGCAGCTTCTTCAGCAGCTGCGGCTTCGTGGCCTCGTTCACCTGGGTGGTGAGCGACAACGTCAGTGACCGCTCACCACCCGGTGTCGCGGCGATCAGCTGGGTGTAGCCGGGCGTGTTACCGGTATGCCCCAGCACCACTCCGCATCTCGTGCCGTACCGGAAGATCGCCGCCCCCGCCTTGTTGCTGCCCGGGCCGGCCGGCTCCGAGGCCCCCTCGACCCAGCGGCGCTGCTCGCCCACTGTCGCCCGGGACACCAGCGCACCGCTCGCGTAACCGCGGATGAACCGGGTCATGTCCAGCGGTGTGGAGACGATTCCGCCGGACGCCCACACGCCCGAGGCGCCGACCAACTCACTGACGTCACCCGGCTCGGCCGACTGCTGGACCGGGACGTCGTAGCCGCGCATATATGGCTCGGGCAGCTCGAAGCCCTGCGGGAGGCTCGTCTCGCGCAGGCCGAGCGGACGATAGACCAACCGCCGCAGCAACTCCTCGTAGCGCTGCCCGGTCGCGGCCTCGGCCATCAGCGCCACGGCGATGTTGTCCGAGTTGGAGTACTGGTACCGCGAACCGGGACGGAACAGCAGAGCCTCACCGGCCACGAAGTCGAGCAGCCGCCGGGAGTCGAACCGATGATGCAGATCGGCCCTGAGGATCTTGACGAACTCCGGGCTGCGGCTGAAGTCCGGCAGCCCGCTGGTGTGGGTCAGGAGCTCGCGCAGGGTCACCGCGTGCCAGGCCCGTGGCAGCGTGGGCAGCCGTCGCCCGATGGTGTCGTCCAGCCCGAGTGTGCCCCGGTCCACCAGCCGCAGCGCCACCGCGCCGCTGAACGCCTTCGCCGTACTGGCGACACGCATGTGGTCGGTCTGTTGGACCGGCCTGCCGGTGTCGAGGTCGGCGACTCCGGCCCTGAGGATCTCGCGTGTCGACCCCCGCTGGAGTACGGCGATGACGCCGGGCGGGCCGCCCGGCGCGCGGACCAGCTGTTCCAGTTGACTCTGCAGTGTCGGGCCCGGGGCGGAGCCCGGCGGGTCGGCGTCGGCGGGTGCGGGTGAGGACACCAGCGCTGTGAGACAGGCGCAGGCCAGTACGGCGCTGAACCGCAGCCGGGGGAGACGGGATATCGGCATGGGGATCTCCTGGGGCGGACCGGGGCCGGGGCCCGTCCGGCGCCGGTGGCGCGGGGCCCGGCCGCCTGTGTCGCAGCTGCCGCGGCCGACGGGGCGGGCCGTTCGCCTCGGGTCGGGGATGGTCCCACCTGTCGGCCTGGCCGGGCCGTGGACGGTCGACTACCGCTTCGAGGCGCCTACAGAACCCATGATGATGGACGAGGCGGAGGAGCGCGTCCGGGCCGGATTCCGCGACCCCCGTCGCCACACACCGAGGGGGCCCTTCAACCCGCCCACGCCCTCCGGCTCCGGCATCGGCTGCTCGGCCCCTGGCAGCGGGCGGACGGGCCGGCGGCCCGGCCGCCCGGACAGCGCATCGTCGCTGTCCTGCTTCGCGCACCCCACGCCACCGCGCCCAACACACCGCCCCCGCGCACTGGTTGAGGCCCAAGCGGCGAAATCCGTGCGGTTACCATGTGCTGCCGATGATCGGAAATCTTCGGTGATCTGATGGAAAGTCATGTTCCGAGACGCACGTCTTCTTCGCCTGGAGGTCGAGTGGTTCACGCTCAGCACGGCAGGGATCCATGGACGCACCGGATACGCAGGCTCCTCACCGTGACCGCGGTCGTGCTCGGACTGGTGGGCACCGGTCTGACCACGCACTCCGCGTCAGCCTCGCCGTCAGCCGCAAGTGACAGGGCGGTGGACAACAGCATCCGCCGCCTCACCGCCGAGAACGGCACCGGAAAGTCCTCGAGCCGCGTCGGCACCCCACGGATCGTGGGTGGCTCGGAGACCACCATCAGCAAGGCTCCGTACATGGTCCAGCTCTTCTACCTGGACGGCTCGGACCAGCTGTGGTTCTGCAACGGCGCGCTGATCGCGCCCAACAAGGTGCTGACGGCCGCCCAGTGCGTCTACGGCCGTAACTTCACCAACCGGGACAGGGCCGTGATCCTGGCCGGTTCGACCTACCGCGGCGACCTCGACGGCAGCACCGAGATCGGCGTCAAGCGGCAGTGGGTGCACCCCTCCTACAGACCCTCGGGCGTCGTCCATGACCTCGCCCTACTCACCCTCAACGGCACGCTGCCGTTCACCACCATCAGGCTCGCCGCCGCGAGCGACAGCGCGCTCTACGCCGCCGGGACCAAGGCCACGATCCAGGGCTGGGGCGTGACCGGCACCGCCCGCGGTGGGTCCGGTGAGTCGGACGTACTGAAGACCGCGACCCTGCCCATGCAGGCGGACTCCACCTGCGACAGCGCGCTGAAGACCGCGCTCGGCGGCCAGGACGCCTTCGTGGAGCCGGCGATGACCTGCGCGGGCGAGCCCGCCACCGACGACGACACAAGCACCACGACACCCTGCGTGAGTGACGCCGGCGCCCCGCTCGTCGTGAGCGGCCGCGTCGTGGGCGTCTTCGCCTGGGGAGTGACCAACAGCGACAAGTGGTGCGGCGTGAAGGGCACCTATCCGGTGTTCACCCAGACCAGCGCCTACGCCGGGATGACCCAGGCGCAGACCTTCGACACGGACGCCTCCGGCGACGGCCGGGCCGACCTGTTCGCCAGGAAGTCGAGCGGCGGTGCCGCGTCGACGTACAACGGCTCGACGCTGACGACCCACAGCTCGGCCGGGACCGGCTGGGCCGGCTACAACAAGGTGCTGCAGAGCGATCTGAACCGCGACGGCGTCCTCGACTACGTCGCGCGGACCACAGCGGGGACGCTGTTCTGGCGGCACAAGGTCTCGGGCCAGTGGGTCAACACCCGTGTCGCCACCGGCTGGCAGGGCGTCCGACAGATCCTCGCGCCAGGTGACGTCAACGGCGACGGCCTGCCCGACCTCATGGCGGTGGACTCGGGCGGCACCCTGTGGCGCTACCCCGGCAACGGCAAGGGCGGCTTCGGCAGCCGGGCCGGGCTCGGCACGGGGTGGAACGCCTACGCCCAGGTCGTCGCGCACGGCGACCTCACCGGCGACGGGCGGCCCGACCTCGTGGGCCGTACCTCGGCAGGAGCCCTGTACATCCACCCGAGCAGCACGACGGGTACGTACACCTTCGGCGGCCGCAAACTGGTGAGCACCACCGTGTTCAAGGCCGCCACGGCTCTCGCGGCCGTCGGTGACGTCAACGGGGACGGCCGGGCCGACCTCGTCACCCGGACCGGTTCCGGCACGCTGTGGCTCTACAAGGGCAACGGCAACGGCACCTTCGCGGCACCGGCGAAGGGCGCCACCGGCCTCAACTCCTTCAACCTCTTCGGCTGATCCCCGGCCACACCGGCCTCACCGGCCACGCATGGCCGAGCGCGCCCGCCACGGACTCCGTCCCGGCGGGCGCGCCCGCTCCCGGCCGGGGTGCGGTCGCGGTCCGCAACAGCCCTTCCCCGGTGCTCAGTTCGTGGCGGGCACGTCGTCGGCCGGGGGTGCCGCGGGTGCGGTCGGCGCCGGGGTGTCGGTGGTGGTGTAGTAGACGGAGCTGCCCTGCTTGGTGCGCTGGGCATGGCTCTTGGCGACGAGCCCTTCGACCGTGGTGCGTACGACGGTGGCCTTGATGCCGCGTTCCGGGTGCGCCTGGCCGAGCGCGGCGGCGATCTCGGCCGCGGAGCGGGGTTCCTTCTGCTCGACGAGATGGCGGCGGATCAACTCGACGAGGGTGGGCTGGTTCGCCTTCGCCTTTGTCTTCGCCGCCTTCGCCTTGGTCGTGGCCCCGGGGTTATTGGCAGCGGGCTTCTCGACCGCGTCACCACCCTGTGCGGCGGCGGCCTTCTTCGCGGTGCGCACCGGCTTGGCGGCACGGGACTCCGGGGCGGTCTTCTGCTGCGGCACCGAGGGCGACGCGGTCGCGTCGGGGGTCGGCACGGGGGCGGGCTCGGGGGTGGTGCCCGTGGCGCCGAGCGCCTTCTGCATGCTGGTCAGCACGGTGTGGTCGTGCCGCAGGGCGCGCAGTTGTTCGTGCAGTGCGTCGATCTCCGCGGTGACGCGGTCCTGTTCCTTGGCGTTGCGCTCGAGGTCGCCTGCCACCTGGGCCGCGTAGTGCGAGGCCAGTTCGGTGGCGGGGCTCTGGGCGTCGGACATGATGCCGGCCTTTCTTCGGGGCGGGGCCACGGACCATGACGTGACGCGGTACGGGCGTCGGGGCTGGGCAGTGAACTGCCCGACCGTGATGGAGTCATGGGCGAGTCACAACTGTCGCAGGCTGTTCCCCGCGTAGAGATAGTACGGGTGCGCACAGCCATGCCCTATGTCATGCCGGGCCCCGAGTGCAGGGCGGGCTGGGGATCCGCCTGCTTCAGTTCGGCGAGCAACTCGCTCTGGCCGGTGATCAGTTCGGTCAGGATGCGCCGGGCCGCCCGCAGCAGCTCGGCCACATCGCCGCCGGCTAGGGCGTAGCTGACGGTGGAGCCCTCCCGGATTGACACCACGATCCCCGAGCGGCGCAGTACGGCGAGTTGCTGGGAGAGGTTGGACGGCTCGATCTCGATCTCGCTGAGCAACTCGCGTACGGGCACAGGGCCGTTCTGCAGCAGTTCCAGGACCCGGATGCGTACCGGGTGTCCGAGCATGCGGAAGAACTCGGCCTTGGCCTGGTAAAGGGGGACCTGCATGGTGAATCGCTCGCTCCCTGCCGCATTGGACGGGCTGCATCCGGGCCCGGTGGCCCTGTCTGTGCCACCGTGGGCGGTCTTGTCCACCGATCCTTGTGCATCCGGCCCCGCACGCCCATGGGATTGAGCTGATCCGGATGTGCCCAGTTGAAGAAATCTTCAAGTCGTGGGCATGCGGAGCCAGGAAGCACGCGGTGTTCTACACGTCCAGTTGGGTCTCAATACTCTTGAGCTGGTGGCGGGCCATCGCGAGGTTCGACTTCCTCCGGTCGAGAACCAGGTAGAGGAACAGGCCGTTGCCGCTACGGCTTTTGAGTGGCCGAAGGATGTGGTATTGGCTGCCGAGTGTGATCAGTACGTCCTCGATCTCGCCCTTGAGCCCGAGGTGTTCCATGGTGCGTGTCTTCGCTCGGATCACGTCCGTGTTGCCCGCCGCCGCGACGGTCAGGTCGAGGTCCTTGCCGCCGCCCAGAGTTCCCAGCGCCATTCCGCTGGTGTAGTCGACCAGGGCGGTACCCAATGAGCCCTCCACTGACGTCATGATCTCCTTCAGGCAGATCTCCACATTGCTCATACCGGGCATCTCCTCCATGTCGCTGCGAGGCTCGGGCTTGGCCCTCCCCGCGGATGCCCCGGACCTTACGGAGTGCCGGGTGCCGACAAGTCGGGTTGTTTCTGTAGTGACCGAGGAAGCCCTGAAAAGTCAGATGATGCGATATCCATGACCGCTCGGGCTCCGCAAATGGCGCTGCTGATGGATGACTCGCCGCGGTTCACAGGGTGTTGAGCAGCAGGACGTAGACACCGGTGCCGATGCCGACGCTGAGGATGGTGCGCCGCCCGAGGGACAGGTGGACGCCGATGGTGACCGCGGTGGCGAGCAGGGCGTACCGGGCGCCGTGCGCGTCCTTGGTGAGGGTGCCGTGCAGCGCGGTGATGGCCAGGATGGCGAGGATGCCCACCGGCATCCACACCGACAACTGCCGTACGACGGCCGAACCGCGCAGCCCGCCCAGCACCGCGAACGGCACGGCGCGCAGGGCGAGGGTGATGGTGAAGACGATCGCCAGTACGGCGATCAGTTACGAGGTGCTAGGCATCGGCGGTCTCTCCTGTGGAACGACGGGCGGTCAGGGCGTGCCGGACCAGGAGCAGGCCGACGAACAGCAGCAGCGCCGTGAACATCGCCAGACCCGGGGTCACGACGAGGGCCACGGCCGCACTGGCTCCCGCCAGCAGCACGGAAGGGATCTCCTGGCGGGAGCGGAAGGCGTCCAGCGTGAGCACGGTGAACAGGGAGCACAGCGCGAACTCCAGGCCCTTGATGGGCGCGGGCAGGGCGGCGCCGAGGGCGACCCCGGCCAGTCCGCCGCCGACCCAGTAGCTCTCGCAGGCGAGCTGCATGGCCAGCAGGCGAGGTGCGGAGCGCTCCGACTCCGGCAGCGAGGCGTTGACGGCGTACGCCTCGTCGATCATCGCGTAGACCGCGTACGCCTTCGCGACCGGATGCTTGACCAGGTGCAGCGGAAAGGAGAACGCGTAGAAGATGTGCCGGAAGTTGACCACGAACACGGTCAAGGCCACCGCGGCGAGCGGGGTGACGGCGGCCGTCATGCCGACCAGCAGCAGCTCCAGGGAACCGGCGAATGCGGCCAGGGACAGGGCCGGTGTCAGCCACCAGGGCAGTCCGGCCTGAAGGACGAGCAGTCCGAGCGCGATGCCGAGGGGAAAGATCCCGAGGCCGGCCGAGAAGGAGTCGCGGATCCCGGCGGCTATCTGCTCTCGGGGCTCCGGAGCCGAGGGCCGGGCCGGGGCGGCGGTTGTCCGGGGGGACACGTCTTGTCGCATGCGCCCATGGTCGCGTGAATCCCGTGACATGTGGTTGCGAATATTGCGTGGAGGAGGGCATCCTGCGCAATCTATTGCCCGTCGACCCGCCCGACGCAGCAATGATTCTCACTCGCCGGTGGGGGCGGCCGACTCCAGGCGTACGGGATCCCGGGCGGACCGCACTCATCCCGATCGCCGGGACGTCAATACCTGGCGGTGGCGAACATGCGAAACACTTTCGGAAACACACCGGTGACATAGCGGTATCGCATCCCAATACTGTCTCCAGCCGGACCAGCCCTCACTGGAGCCGCACCTCAATTCTGGGAAATGGCCCGTGGCCGGCGCACAGAGGAAAAAAGGTAATGATGCGAAAACTGGCACAGAGAGCTCTCGCCGCGGCGACAGCCACAGGTTTGGGCGTCGCATTCGCCGTCGCCTCCGCAGCGGGCGCTTCGGCATATCAGCCGAGTTCGTCGAATCTGTACGTCGCGGACAGCCCGTCCACCTGCAACAAGAAGCCCTGTGTTCTCTATCCCAAGTCGGCGCAACTGCCGGGCGGTCGTATCGTGGCCGCCTTCGAGAACAGTCAGGGCGCTCCGGTGGGGCAGAAGATGCCTGTCTACAAGAGTGACGACGACGGTACGACATGGCAGAAACTGTCGGACGTCCAGGCGCCCGCGTTTCTGTCCAGCGATTCCCAGTACGCCAAGTACACGAGCAACTGGACGAACCCGTATTTCTACGTTCTCCCGCAGGACGTCGGAAGCCTGAGCGCCGGAACTCTGCTCCTCGCGAGTGTCGTCTCCGGGGACGACTACTACTACGAAGAGAAGAAAGCGGCCGACCCGAACTGGACACCGACCGGTGACGGGGACCGCAAGGACGTGGCGATCGCCCTGTATTCCAGTGTGGACAACGGGGCGACCTGGAATTTCCAGAACATCATCGCCGCCGGGGGATGGGCCGGCTCGGTGCTCTCGACCGCCAACACCAGCGCGCAGAAGGACCCGGTCTGGGAGCCCTACCTCGAGGCGCGCGGCGGGCAGCTCGTCGCCTACTACTCCGACGAGAACGACTACACCGGCTACGACTCCGCCACCGGGGTGCCGACCCTCGACCCGGCCAACGACACGGCGACCGACTCGGGCGGCCAGATCCTTGCCCACCGGACCTGGAACGGCACCAGCACCTCCGCCTGGAGCGGTCCCGTCGTCGACGTTCCGGGCACGACCGTGAACAACAACGGCAAGACGGAGATCGGCGGCGGACGCCCCGGCATGACGACGATCGCCCCGACCACCGACGGAAAGTGGCTCCTCACCTACGAGTACTGGGGCGGCGGAGCGAACGTCCGGTACCGCACCGCGGACGACCCGCTGAAGTTCTTCTCCGGGACCGACGGCGCCATCACCTCACTGCCCGTACCCACGGGCGGGCACGGGCCGGCGACCGGCGGCAGCCCGGTGCTGATGCCCATGCCGGACGGCCGCATCGTCTACAACGCCGCAGGCAGCGCGAGTGTCTGGGTCAACGAGTCCGGCCTGAGCACCGGCGCCTGGAAGGAGTACCAGACACCGATCGCCTCCGGGTACAGCCGTAACCTCCAGTACGTCGAGGGCACGGGACGCGTTCTCGTCCTCCAAGCCGGCTTCGGCGGCGGGGGCATCGGTCCCGTGCGCTACGCCGAGGTCGACCTGGGCCGCTCCCAGGGCGCCTACTACACCCTCGTCAACCGCTCGACCGGCCAGGCACTCAGCCCCGCAGGCGGGAAGACCCAGGACGCCAACCTCACCGGTGACGTCCCCGACCTCGTCCTCGCGAACCGCGACTCGGCCGACGACACACAGCGCTGGCACACGACGGCCAAGGGCAGCGACGTGACCCTGCTGAACAAGGCCGGAGGCCGCGCCGCCGCGATCTGGACCGGCAGCGCGACAGCCGGCCAGAAACTGGCCCAGTGGGTCGACGACGGCGCCAACGACAAGCAGTGGACCCTCGTGCCCTCCACCGACGGCTACTACAAGCTCCGCTCGGTGCGCAACACCAGCCTGTTCATGACGGGCGCGAGCGCGGGCGGCGCCGTCACCGTGGCGGCCTCGACCGATGACGGCTCGCAGGACTGGCAGCTCGTCCAGGACCCCCTGCCGACGGACGGCACCTTCACCCTGAAGGGCGCCAACTCGGGCCGCTGCCTCGACATACCCAACGGCCAGACGGGCGTGCAGGCGCAGATCTGGGACTGCTCCGGGAACGCGAACCAGACCGTCACACAGACCGCGGCCGGTGAACTCCGCATCGCCGGCAAGTGCCTCGGTGCGAACGCCGACGGCACGACCGCGGGCACGAAGCTGATCCTGTGGACGTGCAACGGCAGGACCAGCCAGAAGTGGTCGCTGCGCCTGGACGGCTCCGTCGTCAACCGCTCCAACGGCCTGGTCGTCGACGTCACCGGCGGGGCTACCGCCAACGGCTCGAAGGTGCAGCTGTGGAACACCCTCGGCAACACCTCGCAGAAGTGGAGCCGCAACTAGCCAGGACCGCCCTTGCCTGCCGGCGCCGCCTCCCGTTAGCTTGCGGCGGAGTTCCCCTATGAGGGAATAGGCGCAGATCAACGCCGTACCGGCGAGCCCGGCGGGCATCGGGTGACAGGTCAGAGCGAGGCACACGAGTGACAGGTCGGGGCAGGAAGACGGACCGGGACGCACAGTACGGTCTGCTGAGCAGCATCGCCGGTGAGGCCGGTGTCTCGCTGAGCACCGTCTCCAAGGTGGTGCACCGGCGCCGTGACGTCGGGGCTGCCACCCGGGCCCGCGTGGAGGAACTCCTGACGCGGCACGGATACGTCCGGCCCGGAGAGCCGAATCCCGTGGCGCCGCGCCAGATCGTCGCGGTGTTCCGGGACCTGTCCGGTCCGTACACGCTGGAGGTCGTCCGGGGAATCGTGGCCGCCGCCGACGAACTCGACATCGACGTGGTGACGGGTACCACCGGACACCGGTCGATCGCCCGGTGGCTGGAGGAGTGCGAGGCGCTGGGCGCGGCCGGACTGATCATCGTGATTTCCATGCTGGCCGAGGACGACCAGCGGCGGATCGTCGAGCGGCGGCTGCCCGTCGTCCTCATCGATCCGCTCAGCGCGCCCGGCCAGGACATCCCGAGCATCGGGGTGACGAACTGGAGCGGCGCCAAGGACGCGGTGCACCATCTGCTCGGACTCGGGCACACCCGGATCGGGATGGTCGTGGGCCGTGCGCACTCGCCGGCCGGAGCCGCCCGGCTGCACGGCTACCGGGCCGCACTCGAAGAGGCGGAGATCGAGTACGACCCGGCGCTCGTGCGTTCGACGGACTTCGACTTCGACGAGGGGCTGCGCGCCAGCCTGCGCATCCTGCTTGCCGACGATCCGCCCACCGCGGTCTTCGCGGCCAGCGACGCACAGGCGCTCGGTGTCCTGGAGGCGGCCCGGCAGCTCGGGCTCGCCGTTCCGGAGGACCTGGCGGTCATGTCCTTCGACGACACGCTCGTGGCGGCCATGGCCTGCCCGCCGCTGAGCGCGGTGCGCCAGCCCTTCGAGGAGCTGGGCCGCGAGGCCACCCGGGTGCTGCTGGACATGGCCGAGGGACGGCCGCCCGCGTCCCCACGGATCGAGCTGGCCACGGAACTCGTACTCCGTACGTCCACCTCCGTGCCCCGTGGCGTCAGGACACCGTGAGCGTCCTCGTGGCGCTCACCCGCGCGGAGGCCGGGCGAGCGGGACGGCCACCGAGACAGGAGCGCCCGGCGACACACGCACAGTGCGCTGCCGGTCCGCACCCAGTCGGCACACGACGTCGACCTCACGCTCGCGCTCGGAGCTGAACACCGCCCTGACGACACCCTTTTCCAGGTCCCAGGTGAGTTCGGCCACGCGCACTCCGGCGCGGGTGGCGACACCGCGCAGGCTGCCGTGGCGCCACTCCGCGGGGAGCGCCGGAAGCAGCTCCACGATGCCCGGCCGGGAGTCCACCAGCAGCTCCACCACGACGGCGGGCAGACAGTGCGCCGCGTCCGCGTTGTAGATCTCCCGACCCGGATTGTGCGAGGTCATCAGCGACCGGAAGAGCATGTCCCGGCCCAGGATCTTCAGGACGTTCGCCTTCGCCGCGTCACCGTCCTTCAGCCGCGCGGCGACCAGCGCCCGGTGCAGGCTGCCATGTGCGGACAGGTTCTCGTCGCCCCGGCGCAGCAGCGCCTCCCGGGCGGCGGCAGCCAGTTCGGGGGTGTCGTCCGGGGTGATGTCGTGCAGGGGCCACACCGGGTAGAGGTGGCTGATGTGCCGGTGGTCGTCGGCGGTCTCCAGACCCGGCCACGCCCACTCGGCCAACGCCCCGCGGTCGTCCACGCGATACGGGGGCAGCCGATCGGCCAGCGCCCGCCAGCGGACGGCCGCGTCCTGTTCGACACCGAGATACGCGCAGACGTCGGCGGCGGTGAGCAGCGCGTGCCGGGCCGCTGCCAGGTCCATGGTCGCGTTCACCCCGGCGACGCCCCGCGCACCGCGCGGACCGACCTCGGGGGAGTAGGAGGGGACCAGGACCACATGCCCGTCCTGGTCCTCGCGGGTGAGGAAGTCCTCGAAGAACACCGCCGCCTCGACGAGCCAGGGAGCGAGCGTACGGGCGAGGAAGTCGTCGTCGCCGGTCGCCTGCCAGTACTCGAGGAGCGGGAACAGCAGCCAGTCCGCGCCCCCGACCCACATCGTCCAGGGCCATTCGTCGTCGAGGTGGAACAGCAGCCCGTGCTCCCCGTCGGTCCGGCTCGGCGCGAGCACGCCCCGCGTGCCGTAGATCGTGCGGGCGTTGACACGCCAGTCGTCGAACTGCCCGCCGATCAGCGCGGCGTACGGCGCGATCAGCTCGGGCATTCCGGTGAGGACCGCCCCGGCCATCTGGAGGTTGATGTTGGCGTCGGTCGTGTAGTCGCCGGACCAGGCCGCGCCCCACGCCCCCAGCCACAGTCCGGTCAGCCGGGGCGGCAGCACCCCGCTGGAGCTGAGCAGCAGATAACGGCCGCAGTGGAACAGCGCCTCGATCAGCGCGGCGTCGAGTTGACCGGTGTCGGCCCTGGCGATCAGTTCGCGTACGGGCAGTCCCCGGGCGCTCTCCGGGGCACCGAGGTCGAGCGTCGCGCGCCGGTACAGCTCGCCGTGGACCGCCGCGTGCCGGACCAGCAGGACGTCGTAGTCGGCCGGCACCTCGGCGAGGCCCGAACGCAGTCCGTCGACGTCGGGAACGGACGCACCCCGGTCCATACGGGTCAGCAGCGTCACCCTCGTGGCCCCCACGACCCGGACCGTGTCCCCCTCCACCGCCATCCCACCGCCCGTGACGACAACCCTGGTCACGCCGACGAAGCCGGCCGCACCGGGACCGGGCGGATACGTCCCCACCACGGCGAGGGACGCCTCACCGGCGCCGTCGGCGCGCGCGGACGTCGTGAAGCGGACGTCGGCCGGGCGGCCGGGAAGCTCGCCGGAGAGCCGTACCGCCAGATCGAGCCGTGGCCCGGTGATCTCGACGACCGCGACGGCGTCGGTGCGCGAGACGAAGGCCCGCCGCGACCGTTCCCGTTCCGCGTCCAACCACGTGACCCGAACCTCGCCGGTGGCGAAGTCGGTCACCCGCCGATAGCCCTCCACCGGGCCCTCCCCGGCCACGGAGTCCAGCTGGAGCACATGACCGGGGTGGAACGACTGCGTCCAGGCCAACTTCCTGCCGTCGGAGAACTCCCGCTGCGCTTGCTCCGGTTCGCCGGCGAGGAGGAGGTCGCGCACATGCTCGAGACGGCTCGCGACGGCAGGCGGGCGCATCCCGAGGGATTCGTTGGGCAGGACGTAGCGGTGGTGGTTGTGGACGATCCGCTCCTGGTGCGGGTGGCCGGACACCATGATCCCGTATTCACCGTTTCCGGAGAGAAAGGCGTCCTCCCAGCGGTCGGCGGGCTGTGTGTCGTGGATGCTGTGCACCGGCATTACCGGCCTTCCCGAAATGATGTGCCCGAGCGGCTCGAACAGGTTGCGGGGAGCCTACAAGAGGTGCCCGCCCTCTTCACGAAAGACTTTCGTAAGCCGTAACTCCCTTGTATTTCCCCGGGTTTCGCGGCCTTTCCCGCGACTCGCTCACAGCCGGGTCGTGATTCGGGTGTGTACTTTCCCTCCGCGCACGGTCATCGGACACCGACGGGGAGGCCCAGGCGAAGTGACGGGTCCAGCCAGGCCGCGCCGGAACGGTCGCAGCGATCAGTACGGGCTTCTCGCCTCGATAGCGGAAGAAGCCGGCGTCTCGGCGGCCACCGTCTCGAAGGTCGTCCATCGCAGACGCGACGTGTCCCCGGCGACAAGGGCACGCGTCGAGGCGCTGTTGCGCGAACACGGTTTCGTCCGGGCCTGGGAGGACGACGCGCGCCGGGCGCGGCAGATCCTGGTCGTCCTGCGCGACCTGGCCGGCCCGTACACCCTGGAAGTCGTCCGGGGCATCGTGGAATCGGCGGCCGAGGCGGGCATTCACACGACCGTCGGTACGACCGGTCGGCGTTCGATCTCGACGTGGCTGGAGGAGTCCGTCGCGCTGGGAGCCTTGGGAGTCGTCTTCGTCATCTCGGCTCTCGCCGACCTGGACCAGCGCCGGATCCTGGACCAGCGGCTGCCGGTGGTGCTCGTCGATCCCCTGAACGCGCCGAGCGCCGGCATCCCGAGCGTCGGGGTGACGAACTGGCACGGTGCGACGACCGCCGTCCAGCACCTGATCGACCTCGGACACCGCCGGATCGGCATGCTGGCTGGCCGGTCGAGTTCGCAGGCCGGGGGCGCGCGTCTGCACGGCTACCGGGCGGCCCTCGCGGAGGCCGGCATCCCGTACGACCCGGCCCTCGTCAGGTCGACGGACTTCGACCACGGCGAGGCCCTGCGAGCGGCCCGCGCTGTCCTGGACAGGGCACAGAGGCCGACGGCGCTCTTCGCCGCCAGTGACGTCCAGGCCCTCGGCGCCATGGAGGCCGCCCGGCAGCTCGGCATCGCCGTGCCGACCCGGCTGTCGGTCGTGTCGTTCGACGACACCCTGGTGGCCGCCATGGCCGCACCGCCGCTGAGTGCCGTACGGCAGCCGTTCCGTGAACTCGGTCAGGAGGCCACGCGTGTCCTGCTGCACCTGGCCGACGGCAGGCCGCCCGCCGTCACGCGCAGGGAACTCGCCACCGAATTGATCCTGCGCATGTCCACCGCGCCGCCCTGGAGCGAGCCGGACACAAGCGCGTGACCTCGATTTCCGCAAGCCCCCAGATCGCGAAAGTCTTTCGGAACTGAATCCCTTCCGATGTTGCCGCGGGCGAATTGCGCCGCTTAGCGTGACCGACGCCGGCTCAACCGCAGGAGCAACGGGACGCAACCCTTGCGCGAAAGCACCTGACGGGCATGGCCATCGACCCACATCCCTCCGTACGAACAGGCCGGGACGGCCTGCCGGGTGAGCACACCCGTACCGAGGGAATTGCCGACTCGAAAGGTGTTCAACGATGAACAGAGTGTCCCGACGGTGGTTCCTCACCGCGACGGCGGCGACCACGCTGGGCGTCACCGTGGCGGGCTGCGGTTCGTCCGGCGGCTCCGCCGCGTCCTCGCCGACCGGCAACGCCGATTTCTGGACGCTCCAGGACCCGACCAACCCGGTGCAGAAGGCCGCCGTGGACGCCTTCAACTCCACCGGCAAGGGCAAGGTCAGCATGACCGTCATCGCCACGGACGGGTACAAGGACAAGCTGCGCACCGCGATGGGCTCCTCGAAGATGCCCGGGCTGTTCTTCAACTGGGGCGGCGGCAGCCTCGACGACTACGTCAAGGCGGGCAAGCTCGTCGAGCTCGACGGACTGCTGGCGGGCCGGTTCCTGCCCTCGGCGCTGGCCGCGGGCAAGGTGGACGACAAGCTGGTCGGCATCCCGTGCCGAGGCACCCAGCCCGTGTTCCTCTTCTTCAACAAGAAGGTCTTCGCCGATGCCGGCGTCGAGCCGCCCGCCACCTACGCCGAACTGCTGGATCTGGTGAAGCTCTTCAAGGGCAAGGGGATCACCCCGTTCGCGCTCGCGGGCAACGCCAGCTCCTCGTGGACGGAGCTGATGTGGGTCGAGTACCTCGTCGACCGCCTCGCGGGTCCGGTCCTCTTCGACAAGATCCAGAACGGTGACTGGTCGCAGTGGGGCGACCCGGCCGTCCTGAAGGCCGCGGAGATGATCAAGGAGCTGGTGGACGCCGGCGCCTTCGGCAAGAACTTCGGCTCGGTCAACTACGGCGCCGGCGGCACCTCCACCCTGCTCAACAAGGGCAAGGCGGCGATGGTCCTGATGGGCTCGTGGGAGTACGCCGTCCAGCAGGGCGAGGCCCCCGACTTCGTCAAGAACGACCTGGGGTACGTGCCCTTCCCGAGCGTCGAGGGCGGCAAGGGCGACCCGAAGAATGTCGTCGGCAACCCCACCAACTACATCTCGGTGACCACCGCGGCCCCCGCGGACACCGCGGCGGAGTTCCTCAAGACCACCTACAGCGACAGCTATGTGCAAGGGCTCATCGAGAAGGGCGAGGTGCCGGTCACCACCAACGCCGAGCAACTGCTCGCCAAGGCGCCCGACCCGGCGTACGCGAAGTTCCAGTACGACCTGGTGGCGAAGGCCCCCTCCTTCACCCAGTCCTGGGACCAGGCGCTCGGCCTCACCCTGGGCACCCCGCTGCTGACCGAGATCCAGAAGCTGTTCAACGGACAGAGCTCGCCGGAGCAGTTCGTCGGCGCGGTCCAGGCGATCAAGAAGTAGGAAGGGCGTCCACGTGGTCTCCCCAACGACTTCGGCCGCTCCGCCCACTCTGGAGCGGCCCGGCGTGGCCTGGGCCGTCCCCGGGCTGCTGTTCTTCCTCGTCTTCGCGATTGTGCCGATGGCGGGAGTGCTCTACCTCTCCTTCACCCACTGGGACGGACTGAACAGCCCGCAGTTCTCGGGTCTGGACAACTGGTCGCGGTTCTTCGGCGACAGCCAGGTCCGCCAGTCAACCCTCGTCACGGGCATCCTGCTGGTCGGGAACATCGCCGTACAGGCGCCGATCAGCATCCTGCTGGGCGTCTGGGCGGCCGGTCACCAGCGCAACCGCGCCGTCCTGTCGGCGGTCTTCTTCCTGCCCCTGCTGCTGTCGACCGCGGCCACGGCCATCATGTGGCGGCAACTGCTCGACCCGAACTTCGGCCTGCCGTCGAAGGTCGAGTGGCTGTTCGGCGGCAGCAACCCCTTCGGCTCCAAGTCGGGCGCGATCGCCTGTCTGGTCCTGGTCACCAGCTGGCAGTTCGTCCCCTTCCACAGCCTGCTCTACCAGGGCGCCGCCCGGGCCGTCCCGCACACGCTCTACCAGGCGGCCGCGATCGACGGCGCGGGACGGGTACGGCAGTTCGTCCACATCACCCTGCCGCAGCTGCGCAACACGGTCATCACCTCTACCACGTTCATGGTCATCGGCGGTCTCACCGCCTTCGACATCGTGCTGCTGCTGACCAACGGCGGCCCGGGCACCGACACCTCGATCCTGCCGTTCTCGATGTACCAGACGGCCTTCCGCACCTACGACTACGGATACGCGAGCGCCATCGCGAGCTTTCTGCTGCTGCTCGCCACCGCGGCCTCGGTCCTCCTCACGAAGCTCAGTGGGTACGACAGGATGACAAGCACCATGGAGGGTCTGTGAGGACGCGCCCGAACCACCTCGCCGGCGCCGCCGCCCTCGTCTGGCTGGTGATCATCGGCGTCCCGCTCTACGCGCTGGTGAACACGGCGGTGCAACCGCAGACGAAGTACACCGACAAAGGGCCCGTCTCGATCCCCTCCACGGTGACCTGGGACAACTTCACCACCGTGCTGGACAGCGGGTTCCCGCACTACATCTGGAACACCATGGTCGTCGCGGTGGCCACCGTGGCCATCGTGCTCGCGCTCGCCGTACCGATCGGCTACGCGGTGGTCCGGGGCCGGGGATGGCTCTCCAAGGGCGTGTTCCGCCTGTTCCTGCTGGGACTTGCCATTCCCTCCCAGGCGGTCATCATTCCGCTCTTCCTCATCGTCAACGACCTGGGCTTCTACGACACCCTGTGGGGGATCATCCTGCCGACGGCGGCCTTCGCGCTGCCGGTGAGCGTGCTGGTCCTCAGCGGCGGGATGCGGGACATCTCCAACGAGCTGTACGAGGCCATGGCCCTGGACGGCGCCGGACCGGCCCGGACCCTGGTGACCCTGGTCGTCCCGATGTCGCGCTCCGCCATCGCGACGGCGTCCGTCTTCGCGGCCCTGCAGGCGTGGAACGGCTTCCTGTTCCCGCTGATCATGACCCAGTCCGAGGACACCAAACTGGTGACGCTGGGCCTGTACAACTTCGTCTCCGAGTACAGCGCCAACGTGCCGGCCCTGATGGCTGCGGTGCTGCTGTCCGCCGTACCCATCCTGGTCGTCTACCTCTTCGCCCGACGGGCCCTCGTCGCGGGCCTGATGGGCGCCGGCGGCAAGTGACCGCGCCGCCGTCCCGCCCGGCCTGACACGGCGGGACGGCCCTTCGAACCGGGCCCGGGCGCGCCACGCAAGCCGACGAGAACCTCCGCTCGTCGCTGTCCCGCGCGTCCGCCTCCCCAGGACCGCGCGAGCGCTGCCCGGGCCCGAATCCGCCCCGGACCGACCCCACTTCCGACATTTTCCGAGTACGCCGTTCGCGGCACCCGTCACAGAAACGGACACACCTTGACGATCAGCGACGAGCGCCCGACGACGACCGGGCCCTGGAACGATCCCGCCCTGCCGGCGGCCGACCGCGCCCGGGCCCTGCTCGACGCCATGACCGAGGGCGAGAAGATCGCACAGCTCGGCAGCACCTGGCCGGGCCACGAGGGAGGCGGCGACGTCGCCCCCATGCAGGACACCTTCGAGGGCGCCGAGAGCTTCGATGAGGCCATCCTGGACGGGCTCGGGCATCTCACAAGGGTGTTCGGCACGGCACCACTCGACACCGAAGCGGGCCGGGAGCGGCTGGCCGCCCTGCAGGAACGGGTGGTCGCGGCGAACCGTTTCGGCATCCCGGCCATCGCCCACGAGGAGTGCCTGACCGGCTTCACCACCTGGCAGGCCACCGTCTACCCCACCCCGCTCGCCTGGGCGGCCACCTTCGACCCCGGACTCGTGCACCGCATGGCGGCGGCCATCGGCTCCGACATGGCCGCCGTGGGCGTGCACCAGGGCCTGTCACCCGTGGTGGACGTCGTACGCGACTACCGCTGGGGCAGAGTGGAGGAGACGCTCGGTGAGGACCCGTACGTCGTCTCGGAGCTCGGACTGGCCTATGTCCAGGGCCTCCAGGCGGGCGGTGTCGTCGCCACCCTGAAGCACTTCGCCGGCTACTCCGCCTCCCGCGCCGCCCGCAACCACGCCCCGGCCGCCCTGGGTCCGCGCGAACTCGCCGACGTCGTCCTCGTCCCCTTCGAGAAGGCAGTCGTCAAGGGCCGCGTCGGTTCCGTCATGAACGCCTACAACGACATCGACGGTGTGCCCTGCGGCGCGGACGAGGTCCTGCTCACCCAACTCCTGCGCGACACCTGGGGGTTCGAGGGCACGGTGGTCTCCGACTACTGGGCGATCGCCTTCCTCGCCTCCCTGCACCATGTGGCGGCGGACATCCCGGAAGCTGCCCGCGCAGCCCTGCGCGCCGGTATCGACGTGGAGCTGCCGCACACCACGGCCTACGGAGAGGCCCTGCGGGCCCAGCTGAAGGACGGCAGCCTGCCCGCCGGTCTGCTCGACCGCGCGGTGCTGCGTGTCCTGACGCAGAAGGCCGAACTCGGCCTGCTGGACCGGGACTGGACTCCCCGTCGGTACACGGCCCCCGTTGACTTCGACGCCCCCGGCAACCGGTCCATCGCCCGCGCGCTGGCCGAGGAGTCCGTCGTCCTGCTCGACAACGCCTCCGGTCTGCTGCCGCTCACCGGCGTGCGCTCCGTCGCCGTGATCGGCCCCGCGGCCGACGACGCCCACTGTCTGTTCGGCTGCTACTCGTTCCCCAACCACGTCCTGCCGAGCCACCCCGACCTCCCCATGGGTATCGAGGCAGCGACCGTGCTGGACGCCTTCCGCGAGGAGTTCCCCGGGGCCACGGTGCGGCACGAGCGCGGCTGCCAGGTCAGCGGCGACGACCGTAGCGGCGTCGCGGCGGCGGTGGCCGCGGCCACGGAGGCCGACCTGACGGTTCTCGTCGTCGGCGACCGCTCCGGCCTGTTCGGCCACGGAACCTCCGGGGAAGGCTGCGACGTCGGCGACCTGACGCTCCCCGGAGTGCAGGACGAACTCGTCGAGGCCGTCCTCGACGCGGCGAACCGTACCGTCCTCGTCGTCGTGTCGGGCCGCCCGTACGCGATCGGCCGGCACGCCGGGGCCGCTGACGCGACCGTCCAGGCGTTCTTCCCCGGGGAGGAGGGCGCGGCGGCGATCGCGGGCGTCCTCTCCGGGCGGATCAACCCCTCCGGACGTCTGCCGGTCCAGATCCCGGGTGACACGGCCGGCCAGCCGGGCACCTACCTGGCACCTCCGCTCGCCCTGAAGAGCGACGGGGTGAGCAACATCGACCCCACCCCCGCCTTCCCGTTCGGGCACGGTCTGTCGTACACGACCTTCGGGACGTCGGACGCGTACGTCGAGGAGGCGGCCGTCGGGGTCGACGCGGTGATCACCGTACGGGCCAGGGTCTCCAACACCGGCGACAGAGCGGGCACCGCGGTGCCCCAGCTCTACCTCACCGACCCGGTGGCCTCGGTGACCCGCCCCGTCCGCCAGCTGATCGGCTTCACCCGCGTCGACCTGGCCCCCGGCGAGAGCCGCGTCGTGGAGTTCGAGGTCCACACGGACATGACCAGCTTCACCGGAAGAGACCTGCGGCGACGCGTCGAGCCCGGCGACATCACGCTGACCGTCGCCCAGTCGGCGGGCGACCCGGGAACCTCCGCGCGGGTGCGGCTGGAAGGAGAGCCGCGCACGGTCGACCACACCAGGACCATGACCACCGCCGTGACAGTACGCCGGTGACGCACAGGCCACCGGCGCCCGTCACGGATGGCGCCCGTCCCGGGAACCGCCGGTGACCCGCCTGCGGAGACCCTCCTTGACCGACTCCGCGACGGCTTCGGGGTGGTCTTCGGCATAGGCCCGTACGACGGTCTCGAAACTGTCGTCGGGGCGGAGGCCGAGCGCCGTGGCACGCGTGTTGTCGAAGACGGCGGGCCACGAGCCGACGATCGCCTCGACGGCCGGATCGGGCACGACCGTGACCAGATCGGCGACGGCGTCGCCGGCCACCCGGCGCAGGGTGTCCAGCATCTCGGCGACCGTGACCGTGAGGGCGGGCAGATTGACCGGCAGCCCGCCCTCGAGCGCCCCGGGGCCGCGCTCGGCCTCGGTGACGCGGAGGATCCCGTCGACGGTGCGACGCGGCGAGGCAAGGGCGACCCGCAGATCGGGGCTGACCGGGCAGACAGCCGGGAGACCCGCGAGCGGCTCGCGGATGATGCCGGAGAGAAAGCCCGAGGCGGCCGCGTTCGGCCTGCCCGCACGCACCGAAACGGTCATCAGGCGCGCCACACGCCCGTCGATGAACCCCCGACGGGTGTACTCGGCGACCAACTGCTCGCAGATGCGCTTCTGCGCTCCGTAACTGGATTGGGGCATGGGCAGCGTCGACTCACTGACCACGGGCGGCAGCGGCAGCGCGGAGTCGAAGCCGTAGACGGCGACGCTGCTAGAGAACACCGTCCGGGGCGCCGGCCCGCCCCCGGCCGACTGCGCGCGGGCGGCGTCGAGCAAGGCGCGGGTGGTGTCCAGATTGGCGCTCATTCCGAGGTCGAAGTCGGCCTCGCACTCGGCCGAGACCGCCGAGGCCAGATGGATCAGAACATCCACCGGCCGCGCGAACACCTCGTCGAGGCGCTCGCTCAGATCGCCGTGTACGACCTCCACCAGCGGGTCGTCCGCCAACGGCGACCCGGCGGGGACGACCCGGTCGGCGAGCACCAGCCGGTCGACGGGCGCACCGCACAACACCCGCCGCTCGAGCAGCGCCCCGGCGACCTGCTGACCCAGGAAGCCGAAGCCACCGGTGATGACGACCCTCATCCGCGTTCCCCTCGACAGACCTCGAACCGGCGAACCTCTCGTACCCACCTTCCCCCTTAGACCCTGCTTCGGCCCCCTCCGGCCGCAGTAGGTTGGGCCGATGACCGAACCCCTGCCGCCCGGCGGCGTCGCGCTCGACGCCAAGGAACTCGAAGCCCGGTGGGCGAACGCGTGGCGGCCCGAACAACTGGCGGAGCGCTTGGACGGGGTCGATGTCCCCTGGTGCGTCGCGGCCGGGTGGGCGCTGGACCTGTTCCGCGGCAGGCAGTCGCGACCGCACGGCGATGTGGAGATCGCGGTGCCCGCGGCGGCATTCCCGGCGATCCGGGACCGTTTCCCCGACTGCGCGTTCGACGCGGTGGGCTCGGGTCGCATCTGGGCGGAGGCGGGAGCGGAGGCGTTGGCGGCCACCCACCAGACCTGGTCACGGGACCCGGCAAGCGGTCAGTTCCTGTTCGACGTCTTCCGCGAGCCGCACGAGGGCGACACCTGGATCTGCCGACGCGACGAGGGACTTCGGCTGCCGTACGACGCGATCGTCGAGCGGACGGCGGACGGGATCCCCTATCTGGTACCGGAGTTGGTGCTGCTGTTCAAAGCGAAGGAGCCACGGCCCAAGGACCAGGCGGACTTCGACGGCGTGCTGCCCCTGCTGGACCGGACGCGCAGGGAGACCCTCACCGGATGGCTGGAGCATACGCACCCCGGCCATCCGTGGCTGGACCGGCTGACGAGGTAGCGGCGCCGGCCGCGCGCTCCGAGGCCGGCGTCGGTCTCCCCTTGCCGGTGTTCAGCGCGGTCATGCGAAGGTGGCGGCAAGGTCTCGTACGTCCGAGGTGGTCGCCGACTCGCTGAGATGGCGGAGAAGGGCACGGTAGTGCGCCTCCTGGAGGCGACGCGACGCCAGCGCGAAGGACGACACTCCGAGGTCCGCGTGCTTGAGCCGTCCCAGACCCTTGACGGCATGCAGCGCCGCCATGGCCTCGTACCGCTCGACGAGCGAGGGACCGGCGTCGACGGGGAAGCCGAAGTCGCGGAGTGCTTCGACGTATTCGGCCGCGAGGGCATGACGGCGCTCCCAGCCCTCGGGCGTCATTTCGAGCAGCGGAAGGTCGTCGATGACGGTGACCGCCTCCTGGAGCAGCGGCAGCGCGACCGTGGCCTCGATGTCGATCATCACCAGGTCACCGCGAGGGGTCCACAGCCAGTTGCCGGGATGCGGGTCCTTCTTGGCCACTGCGGGAGAACCGTCGGCCACGAAAAGCGCGCACACGGTGTGGAGCAGCTCCCGCTGACGCTCGTCGAGTGTGAACTTGCGGCCTGCCTTGGTCAGTTGAGCCGCGAACGCCGTCCGCTCGGGTTCGCCGCATGTGACGGAGAGGGCTTGGCCGCCCGCGCCGGGGGAGGCCCGCCAGGCCTGGAAGGCGGCGAGGTAGCGCAGGGCCTCGCGGAACCGGGGGACGGGATCGCCGGCGTCGCGTGCGCGGAGCCGGTCGAGCGCGGAAGCGCCGAGGACCCGGCCCTGGGAGCGCCGCATGACGTAGACCGCGTCGCCGTCCTCGACATCGATGACGGCCATGGGTTCGGGCAGGGTCCAGTTGTCCGGGGCGGAGCTCTGCCGCAGCCACTCGCCGAACCGGACGGTGGCGTCGCGTTCCTCGCGGGCCTCCTCGCCGCCCAGCCGTTTGAGGACGATCGACTGTTCGATCAGCCGGTGCGGGTCGTTGATGACCCGCACACCCCGAAGGCCGGAACGCGCCTGCCCGCCGAGGACGGAGTCGCCGAACTCCTTGTTGTCGACGGCCAGTTGTGCCGCGCGCCGCAGCAGCTTGGCGCGTTGTCCGGTGGCCACCGCGGCAGCCAGGTCCTCGGGCCGGGAGGCCAGCAGGGTGGCCGTGGCCAGGTGCTGGTGGGACGTCGCGAGAGCGGCCAGCTGCATTACCGCCCAGGGCCAGTTGGGGTCGCACTCCGTGGCCTGGAGGGCCCGCAGCGCCGCGTCGGTGAGCAGCCCGGGCTCGTCGGTGAGCGCGGCGAGGCGCATGACGGTGGCCGCGGTGACGCTGCGGTTCTCCCGCTGCGCGTGTTCGGGGGCGCCGGAGAACGCCTCGTCCTTGAACGCGAGGACCTGTTCGAGGTCGTCGACGTCGCGGTTGCGCGTCCCGCGCCGGTAGTAGGCGTCGCCCAGCAGACCGGTGAGTTCGACCGCGTCCTGCCCGTGGTCACGTGCGGTCTGGAGATGGACGAGCGCCAGCTCGAGCAGGGACGGGTCCGAGGTGAGCGGGTACGCGCGCAGCGCGCTCTCGCCGAGTTTGCTGTGCGCGATCGTCGTGTCGAAGTCGCCCCTGGCCAGGGTGGGGTTCTCCTGTGCCCGTCGCAGGGCCGAGCCCAGCCAGGCCATCCCGTCGGTGAGCAGTCCCAGGGCTTCCTCGGCGTCAGCCGCGTCGCCCGCCAGGAGCTTCTTGGCCAACTTGAGTGCGCACGCACCCGCGTTGGCCTGGGCGTCGACACTCGGAGTGGTGTCCACGGCGTCGAAGCTCAGCCGGTAGAGCTGGATGGTACGGGCGAGTTCTTCCGTGGTCCCGGCGCGGCGGGCCAGGAACCAGGCCATGAGGGCGGCGTGCCCGGCGGTCCTGTGCCGGGACGCGGGCGTGTGGGTGGGGTGCTCCAGATCGATTTCGAGCCGGTCCAGGGCCTGGGACAGCAGGGCGTGCCACTCGTCGCCGCGCTCGTCGCCCTCGGTCATGTGCCCTGCGAGGACCTTGGTGGCCTGGACGAGGGCGGCTGCGGGGATGGGCGCGTCGACGGGCGTGTCGGCGATGTCGGCGACCAGGGCGGCCAGACGCGGCAGATCGTCCGCCTTCAGCGCCGCGTCCACCGCCTGCTCGAGTTCCGTGACGCGCAGTTTCGTCTCGACCATGGAAGGGGCCCCGGACTCGAGCAGGGCGCGCGCCCGGGCGTGGTCGGCGGCGGCGCCGTCGCGGTCGTTTCGCCGGGCCCGGACACGGGCTCTGTCGAGGAGCGCGTGGATGATGGTGTTCGCCGTGGAGTGGGCTTCGGCGTCGGGGCGCAGCCAGTCGTCCAGAGCCAGGTCGAGCAGTTCGGTCGTACGTCGGCCGTTGCGGTCCACGTCGACCCGGTAGCGGTGGTACCGCAGTTGGGCGCGTTTCGCCGCCAGGTAGCCGTCCTGGGTGCCGGCGGGTTCGACCAGGTCCAGGGCGGCGGTGTACTCGTCCTCGGCCTGCCGCAACAGGACCAGACCGGCGGTGAGTTCGCCCGCCCTGACCAGGAAGTACCCGTGGTGGGCCAGCGCGTCGGCGGCAGCGGCGCGCAGTCTCTTCGTCCTGTCGGTCTCCGCAGGGGTGGTGGCGGAGGCGCGCGCCTGTTCCAGGTGGGCGACGTCCCTGGTGACGTCGTACAGGCGCAGTCCGATCTCGGCCTGGTAGGCGTAGTGCTCCTCGGTGGTGTCGCCGAGCTCCTGGGCTTCCAGCGAGAGGCGGGCGGCGCCGCGCAGAAGCCCTTCGACGTCGGCCGCGACGGTGACGCGCCGGGACAGGATCACCTGGGCCGCGGAGAGCTGGCCGAAGTACTTGCGGCGGGTGTGGTCGTTGAGCCGGTTCTCGGTGTCGCGCACCCAGGTCAGCTGCCGTACCGACTCGCTGAGCAGAAACTGGCCCGGCTCCGACTCGCCGTCCACGCGCAGGAGTTCACGGCCCAGATGAAAGCAGCGTCCGCCGATCCGCAGACCGATCTCGATCCTGGTCCGCAGCAGTCCCAGCCTCTCGGCCTTCAACGCCTCCGGCAGGCCGGGCGTATGACGGGCGAACAGCTCACTGAAGAGCGAGTACAGGACGATCCAGACCGCGTCCGGCTCGTTGGTCCTGTTCTGGTTCTGCTTGATGGCGCAGTAGGCGGCCACCAACCGGCCCGCGGACGGGCGCCCTTCGAGGTCGGTCACCTTCGAGGGAGCGATCAGACGGTCGAGACGGGACGGAAGGTCAATGGGCAGAGGCACGCCGTGGTCCGTCAGGTTCTGGATGACGGTCGCCGGCGTCGCGCCGTGCGGCCTCTGTGAGTGCTGTGTCACTTGCCTACGATGGCACGACACGTGCGGCCATGCCGGGCTTCCTCCGAGTATGCGTTCAGTGCGGTGCCACCTCGTGCCGGGCCAGCTCGGCGAAGCGCCCCACCGCCGAACGGCACGCCTCGGCCTGTGAGTTGAGCTCCGCCCGGTCGGCGGCGTTCTTCAGCGCGGAGGCCAGATCCCGCGCCTCCTCGGCGCGCGCCACTATGGCACGGTCCCCGGCGACCAGTGCCACCTGGAAGTACGCCGACCAGGCGGCGTTGCGCGTCTCGTACACGGCGTGGCCCGTGCGGTGGGGACGCCCCTCGTTCTCGATGAACCACCGGTCCATCAGGGCCTTGCGGAACTCCATGATCGCGATGGCGTAGTTCCGGTATGCGTCGATGCGCACCTCGTGCAACCGGTCCAGGGCCGCGTTGCGTCGTTGCAGCAACTGAGTGATCAGCGAGCCGACGATCCCGCCGGCGAGCGCGCCACAGACACCGATCAATGTCGTGATCATGGCGCGAACACTACCGTTCGCGACTCCATCGGGTCTTCACCTCGAGCATGCGCGACGATGAGCGATCATGAGCGGAATGAACTCCCGTTTCCTCGGTATCCCCGATCTGGCCGAAGTCCCGTCCGTCGCGGTCGTGATCGACGTCATGCGCGCCTACACCGTCGCCGCGTGGGCCTTCGCCCAGGGCGCGGAGAAAATCGTTCTCGCCGAGTCGCTGGACGAAGCCCTGGCCCTCAAGTCCCGCCATCCGGACTGGGCGGCGCTCAAGGACGGTCCGCCCGCGCCGGGCTTCGACATGGTCAACTCGCCAGGCATGCTGCGGTCCGTGGACCTTGCCGGACGAACCGTCATACAGAAGACCACGGCGGGGACGGTCGGCGCCCTCGCGGTGAAACACGCCTCGCTGGTGCTGTGCGCCGGCTTCGTGGTCGCGGAGGCGACGGCAGAGGTGCTGCGGACGCGCGCGAGGGACAGTGTCACCTTCGTCGTCACCGGCGAGGACGGCCGGGCCGACGAAGACCTGGCGTGTGCCCAGTACATCGCCCGGAGGTGGACGGGGGAAGAGGGGACCGACGCTGCGGAATTCCTCCGCCGCGCCGCCGATTCGCGCGCCGCAACCGAACTGGCCGAAGGGATACGACAAGGAGTGCACCCGGACGATGTCGCGCTCTGCCTCGAACTCGACCGCTTCCCCTTCGCCATGGTGGCGACACTGGAAGGTTCACTGATGGTCCTGCGCCCACT
Source organism: Streptomyces sp. NPDC047042 (assembly GCF_040644035.1). Lineage (NCBI taxonomy): Bacteria > Bacillati > Actinomycetota > Actinomycetes > Kitasatosporales > Streptomycetaceae > Streptomyces > Streptomyces sp. NPDC047042. The sequence goes on from NZ_JBEYVP010000040.1 coordinate 45,846, forward strand.
CGCGACGCCTTCGCCGACTGATCGCTGAGCGCTCGGCCGTCCACCACGCCCGCGCCGACGCGCCGATGACCGCCGCGCGGGCCCCGGGTGATGGCCCAGTCCCGGTCCGGGACTGGGTTCGCCGCGATCGTGGCGCGCTCACACAGGCGCCGCCCGGGCCCGCCGGTGTCGCACGGAGCCCGTCGAGCGCCGTCAGGCGTCGAGCGCGGTGCGGAGGGTGGTGGCCATCAGGTCGATGGCCTCCTTGCCGGCAGGTGCAGGGCCGGTGTGGGTGAAGTAGTGGTCCACACCTTCGAAGTCGCGGTGAGTGACCGGTACGCCCGCCGATTCCAGCGCCTTGGCGTACGCGGCACCTTCGTCGTGCAGGCGGTCGTGCTCCGCGGTGATGACCAGGGCCGGCGGCAGTCCCGCGAGGTCGTCGGCGAGACCGGGCGAGACGAGAGGGTCGGCGAGGTCCCCGGAATTCGGGACGTAGGCGGCGGTGAAGATCCGCATGATCTGGGGCGTGAGCAGCGGCTTGGCTATCGGGGACTGTTTGGTGGCCGGGTCGGCGACCTGGTCGAACGGGCCCGAGTCGAGGATCTGGAGCCGAGGTGTGAACGTGCCGCGATCGCGGGCCGTCCGGCACACCGCGGCCGTCAGGTTGGCTCCCGCACTGTGTCCGCCGACGGCGAGCCGGGAACCGTCCCAGCCGTGGATGCTGCCGTTCTCGGCCGTCCACGCGGTGACCTCGTAGGCCTGGGTGACAGGGACGGGGTGGGGGCGCTGCGGGGCGACGGCGTAGTCCACGTTGACGACCACGCAGCCGGCCGTGGCGGCTATGTAGCGGCAGAGGTGATCGTCCTGCTCGGGGCGGGCGATCACGAACCCGCCGCCGTGGAAGTTGACGTACACGGGGGGAGTGGCAGCGGTGTCGGTGACCGGCGGGCGATAGACGGTGCAGGTCACCGGCCCGACGCTGGTCTCCACCCGGAGGGTTTCGGTGCGCTTCGGGATGTCGGTGAAGCGCAGGTCCTTGTGCACACGGCTCATCACACGGCCGAGCAGCAGCTGTACGCCTCTGGCCTTGATCCCGGGATTGAACAGCACGGCTCAGCCACCTATCACTGCAACGTTAAATAAACAGGAATCCTGATGATGTAGCCGGATCGCGCAGCACGCAAGAGGAAACGGCGGACAGCTTCGGGCGCGGGCCGCGAGGGCAGGTCACAGCGCGTGTCGTCGCACCTACGGCCCGGTGCGGGGCGGCCGGCCCGGGCCCGGCTGCGGAACGTGGTCTGTGGCCGATCGACCCCTGTCTGGCCGATGGGAACTGGTGTACAAGTGAGGGCTGTGCGGCATCCGGTCGACCCGTGCCTGGGGAGGGCGCAGCGGGCCGCCGAGGCTGCTCATCGCGACCGATCGTTCTCAGGGGGGAATCATGCGGATACGTTTACGTGCCTGGATTCTGGCGGGCGTGGGCCTGCTCGCCGCGACCGCCGGTCCGGCGTACGGGGCTGACACGCCGTCGGCCGAGTGGGCGGCGGGGACCGTGCAGTACAGCGCGCAGGATCTCGGCACTCTGGGCGGTACTCGCAGCAAGGCGACCGCCATCGACGGGAACACAGTGGTCGGCAGCTCGCTCACGAGCGGTGACGCCGCCGAACACGCCTTCGCGTACGACCTGCGCAGGCACACCATGACCGACCTGGGCACGCTGGGGGGCTCCAGCCGGGCGATCGGCGTGGAGGGCAGCCACATCGTCGGGGAGTCGACCCTCTCCACCGACGGCCCGACCCATGGATTCACCTACAGCCTCCGGACCGGCCGGCTCGTCGACATCGGCACTCTCGGCGGCAGCGGCACCGACATCACCGGCCTCAGCGGTGACACCGTGGTGGGGACGTCGTCGCTGCCCGGCGACCTCGTCACCCACGCGTTCGCCTACAGCCTGCGCACCCGCACCATGACCGATCTCGGCAGCCTCGCCGGCCCCTCGGGCAACAGCACGGCGGCGGCCGTCAGCGGGGCGAACGTCGTCGGCAGTTCGTCCCTGCCGGACACGACTGCCACCAGGACGCACGGGTTCGCGTACAACCTGCGTACCCGGACGATGACCGATCTCGGCACCCTCGGCGGAAGCTCCAGCACGGCCAACGACATCAGCGGCCCCCTCGTGGTCGGCCAGTCCCGGACGGCGGCGGGCGGCCTCACCGGATACGCCTACGACCTCCGCACCGGCAGCCGTACGGACCTGGGGTCCCGCTTCCTGACCGCGCAACTGATCAGCGGGAACACCGTGGTCGGCGGCGACGGCCTGCTCTCCAGCACGTTCGACCTCAGGACCCACGCGAGTGCCACGATCGGTTCCGGGCGTGGTGTCACCGAGGTCGACCAGATTGCCGGGAACGTCATGGTCGGCAACAACTTCGCGCCCAACTCCTTCGCCTTCGTCGCCCGCGCCGACAACGGCGACTTCACTTACCTCCCCTCCCTCGGCGGCCTCAACTCCTCGGCGTCGCAGGTCAACTGCCACGGCGTGGTCGCGGGAAGCGCGGCACTTCCGCCCACCGGCCCGGCCACAGCCAACGGCCCTTTCCATGCCGCCGTCTGGGTGCCGCACGCGGCGGCGTAGAGGAGCGGAGCCGCCGCGTGAGCTTGTGCTGTCCGTGGTGAGGCGGCACGGCCTCGGAGACTGGTCAGAAAACCCGTTGGCGGACCACGGCCGCCACTGCTACCTTCCCGGAGGCCGTGCGAGAGAACGAGGAGGTGGTACCCGTGAACGCAGTAACGACATGGGTGCTCCCCTCCGGGGTCACGGTCGGGCGATAGGTCGTCCGGGAGCGCCGTTCACGCGCACTCCCGAAAGGCACGACCATGCACTTCACTTCCGAACAGCGCCTCGACGACGGCGTACTCGAACGCGAATTCACTCTCGGGGACATCCCCGGGACGTTGTGGACACCTGAATCTTCCGAACCGGCCCCGCTAGTCCTGATGGCCCACAACAACGGCCTGCCCAAGGCGGACCCCCGGCTGGTGGCCCGGGCCCGGTACACGGCGGGGCGCGGCTACGCGGTGGCCAGCATCGACGCGGCCGGGTGCGGCGACCGGCCCCGTTCCGCCGCCGAGGAGCAGGCCCGTGCCGAGCTCCGGCGGGCCGTGCAGGCGGGGGAGCAGGTCGACGAGATCTTCGAGTCCTTCATCGGCCCCCTGCTCGAAAAGGCCGTCCCGGACTGGCAGACCGCCCTGGACGCACTCCTCGAACTGCCCGAGACACGCGGTCCGGTCGGGTACTCCGGAGGATGGACCGCTCTCGGCATCCGGCTGGCGGTGGTGGAGCCGCGCATCGCCGCCGCCGGTTTCTTCGCCGGGGGGTACGTGCCCCGCGCCCAGCGCGAGGAGGCCCGGCAGGTCACCATTCCGCTGCTGTTCCTGCTGCAGTGGGACGACGAGGGGAACCCCCGGCAGCGGGCCCTGGACCTGTTCGACGCCTTCGGCAGCAAAGAGAAGACGCTGCACGCCAATCTGGGCGGGCACACCGGCACCCCGTGGTTCGAGCTGGAGGACGGATGCCGGTTCCTGGACCGCCATCTGAAGTAATTCCGAGGCACCCGGCGGTACCGGCCATCGGCCGTGCCGCCGGGTGCCTCGCTCACGCGGCGCCGCACCGATGAGAGCCCTCGCCACGATGAGATGGATGTCTACGATCAGTCGAAGCGCGATGGCGCCGCGCTCGTCACCGCCGACGAAACCGACCGGAGGACACACAGAACATGACCAGGCCACGCGACCGTTGGACGGAACTGACAGGCGGAGACGCCGGGGAGGGATACGCCGAGCGTTTCGCGCGGCTCGCCGCGTCGGGCCAGGACATCCACGGCGAGGCCAACTTCTGCGCCGCCCTGCTGACAGCCCCCGCCCGGGTGCTCGACGCCGGCTGCGGCACCGGCCGGATCGCGATCCGCCTTGCCGAACTGGGCCACCACTGCACCGGCGTCGACATCGACCCCTCCATGCTCGCCGTCGCCCGCCGCGACGCCCCCGCGCAGGAATGGCTCCACGGCGACCTGACCCACCTGGACACGCTCGGCCTGGAACCTGGCTTCGACCTGGTGCTCGCCGCCGGAAACGTCATCCCCCTGCTCGCCCCCGGCACCGAGCCGACGGTCGTCCGGCAACTGGCTGCCATGCTGCGCCCCGGCGGACTGCTGGTCACAGGCATGGGTCTGGACGCCGCACACCTGCCCCTGCCTGAACCGACGGTGACCCTGCCGGACTTCGACCACTGGTGCACCCAGGCAGGACTGACCCTGCGACACCGCTACGCGACCTGGTCCGGCGATCCTTACCAGCAGGGCGGCGGCTACGCGGTCAGCGTGCACGCTCGCCCGGCCACCTGAGCCTGCTCGGACCGCCACTTGTGTAACGGGAGGGAGTAAGGGTGCGCTCAGGGCCTGCGAGGCCCGCCCCGTCACCAGCGTGTCGGCAGACCGGCGAGGTAGGAGGTGAGCCGGTCGGCGATGAGTTGGTCGTCGTGGGCCGAGTAGTGCCAGTCGCAGCCGAGGTAGTCCAGCCCCGAGTCGTCGAGGAACCAGTAGCGGACCCTGCTGTCGCCGGCGTCGTTGCGCGCCTCGACCACCTGCTGGACATGGCCGGCGTACTGGCCGGCGCCCACCGCCACGATGGTCGTACGTGCCCCGTAGCGTGTGCGCAGCTTCTGGACGAAGTCGCCGTAGGCGCTGCGGTAGGCGGCCGCGAGGGTCTCCGGCGTCCAGGGCTCACCGGGGTTGACGGCAGTGGAGAAGTCGTTGGTGCCGAGGTTGACCACCACGACCTGGGGGCGCCAGGTGCCCGGGTTCTGCCAGACGTCGCCCGGTGTGTTCAGCAGGGCACGGTCGTAGAAGGTCCGGTAAGTGACGTCCGGGGAGCCGCCGTTGTAGTTGCGGACCATGCCGAGGCCCGAGTAGCCGTTGATCTGGTAGTCGGCGTTCAGTCGCCGGGCGGTGAGGGCGCCGTAGCTCACATCGGAGTTGGTGCTCCGCCTGAGCTGGTCCCCGGTGCAGGTGCGTGAGGTCGACAGGTTGCCGTAGCCCACCGTGAGGGAGTCGCCGACGAACTCGATCTGGCGCTTGCGGGCGGCAGGCTTGCTCAGTACGGCACCGCCGGGCGCGGCGACGAACCCTCCGAAGGCGCTGGTGTCCCACGGGGTGTCGTTGCGCTTGACGAGCCGGACAGTGTGCGTGCGCTTCGACAGACCGTTGATCCAGTGCGTCGTGTTGCCGGGAGTGACGAGCGTGGCGACGGTGGTTCCGTCGATCTGGACGTCGTAGTCGGCGGCCGAGTCGTTGAGGACGATGCCCACCCCGGTGCCGCTGACACGACCCTCGAAATACACGCCGGGCCAGCTGTACTGCACGGTCTTTCCGGCGTCCTCGACCCGCCCCGCGGTGTGCACCTGTGCCAGCACGCCCCGCGCCGGGACCGGTCGCCCCTGCTCCGGTAACTTGCCGCTGCCCCGGCTGGCCGGCATGTACGACGCGCCGGTATCCGCCGTGGCCGCCCGCGCCGTACCGGCGGCTCCCAACCCGCTCAGGAGCGGCGCCAGCAGGGCGGTCATCGCGACGAGCACCCCCGCGCGCCTTCGCCGACCACACACCCCGAATGTCATATTCATGTCATTGGCCCGCATGCGTGTCCCCTTCGCTCGGTGGTCGGCCTTTACGAGATGGTCCAGCACCGGCCGGTGTTTGGCCATGGCCCCGCGCGTGCGCTCACCGGCCGAGCGCCCGCGTACAACCACTTGCCGTCGTCAGGTCACTCGGTTTCGGGCCTGGCGTGTACGGGCACAGCGGCGGGCCGCTCGCAGTGACTGGCGACCGTGACGGCCTGGCCCCGCTCGGACGCGAGGAGCAGCGACTCCATGATCTCCAGTACGTGGTAGGCGAGTTGGCCGTTGGCGCGATGCGGGGTGTTCGTGGCGAGGCCACGGGCGAGATCCGCGATTCCGTAGCCGCGCTCGGCCCCGGCGTAGCCACCCCGCACGGGAACGTCCTCCCAGTGCCCGGCCTGGGCCCGGAAGACACGCACCGCCCCGTCGAAGCCGTTGGGATCAGGAACGGACAGCGAGCCCTCGGTGCCGTACACCTCGATACGCGGCAGGGTGCCCGCCCAGACGTCGAACGACATCACCAGGGTGGACAGCACTCCGCTCTCATGCTCCAGAACACCGGTGACATGGGTGGCCACCTCCACCGGGAACTCGGTGCCGGCTCGAGGACCGCTGCCGATGGTACGTACGTCGCGCGAGGTGGACGCCATACCGACCACTCTGCGCACGGGACCGACGAGCGTCACCAGGGCGGTGAGGTAGTACGGGCCCATGTCGAACAGCGGGCCGCCGCCCGGCCGGTAGTAGAACTCCGGGGCCGGGTGCCAGAGTTCATGGCCGGGCGCGACCATGAACGCGGTGGCGGCGACGGGCGTACCGATCTCGTCGGCGTCCAGGACCGCGCGGGCCGACTGCACGCCGGTGCCGAGGACCGTGTCCGGCGCGCAGCCCACCCGTACGCCCGCGGCGTCGGCCGCCGCCAGGACGCCCCGGGCCTCCTCGGTGGTCGCGGCCAGCGGCTTCTCGCCGTACACATGCCTGCCCGCGGCGATCGCGGCCTGGGCGACCTCGGCGTGTGCGGCGGGGACGGTCAGGTTGAGGACGAGGTCGACGTCCTCGGCCGTGTACAGCTTCTCCGGGACGGTGGCGCGGGCGCCGGGGACCGTGGCCGCGACGGCGGCGGCGCGGGCCCCGTCCAGGTCGGCGACCGCGGTGACGGACACGTTCGGCAGCGTGGCGAAGGTCCGTAGATACGCCCCGCTGATCTGTCCGGCGCCGACGACCCCGATGCGCAACGGTGACCGGTCCTTCAGCGCGTCGCCCATGCCATGCCCTTCCTGATCATCGCGTCGACCTGGGGAACCTCCAGGTCGGCGAGGCTGTGTCCGATCGTGGTGACGAACACCCGGCCCGCGCCCCAGAGCCGGGTCCAGGTGACCGGCACCGACGTGCCGGCGAGCTCGGGATGCTCGGCGTCGGGGCCGTATTCGGTGACGGCGAGGACGTCGATCGCCGGGTCGACGTGGAGGTAGTACTGCTCGGTGGTGACGGTGAACGGTTCGATTCCGGACATCACCGGGTGGTCGGCCTTCTCCGGCACCGGGCGCACCTGATAGGTGGTGAACTCCCTCGGGTGGTAGACGAATTGACCGCCCGTCATCAACTGGTAGCGGGTCTCGGTGCGGAACGCGTCGATGATGCCGCCGTGCCAGCCGGCCAGACCGGTGCCCGCGTGGACGGCCCGGCACAGGCCCTCCGCCTGCGGGCCGGTGATCTCTCCCATGGTCCAGCACTGCACCACCAGGTCGGTGGCGGCGAGCAGATCCTCGTCGAGGTAGCTGTCGAGAGTGTCGGAGACGGTCACCGCGTAACCGTCCGCCTTGAGTGCGGTGACGTAGCGGTCGGTGGCGGCCACGGGGACGTGACCGTCCCAGCCACCGCGCACGACCAGTGCGTGCTTGGCTGACGTCATCGGATCTCCTTCTGGGATCTCGGGCTGTCGAAGCGCTTCACTAGAACAAGGAAATTAACGATAGCTGTCCGATGAAACAAGGGGGTGAGTGCGGTGAAGCTCGGGGATTCAGCAGCTTATTGGCGGTTTCGAACAAGCCGAGCCGGCGAAGCGGCCTTGTCGATGCGCTTCACCTACGGTGTGGGAGCGCGGTGGCCAGGTCCCGGAACAAGAACAGTCGAGGCCAAATAGGCCCCACTTCTCGCCATGTTCCGTACTCTTGCCCGCCCAGGGGCCGCAACCACCCCTGGGCACAGGTACGTCAGAACAAGAGGGGAAATGGTGGAGGCGACAACTACACGGGTGCGAGAGGGTGCCATACCTCCGGTCGTCGCGGCGCGATGGGCGTTGTGGACGTTTGTCATCGCCAACCTGGTGATCGTCGAGGTCCTGTTCCTCACCGCCGGGACCGGCAAGAACGGGGTGCTCACGGTCGCCAAGTTCTTCGGCCTGCACGCCGCCGTGCTGATGCTGTTCCAACTGCTGCTGGTGGCCCGGCTGCCGTGGCTCGACCGTCGTATCGGCATGGACCGGCTGACGGTGTGGCACCGCTGGGTCGGCTTCACCCTGCTGTGGACCCTCCTCACCCACGCCGTGCTGGTGGTGCTCGGCTACGCCCACCTCTCCGACACGTCGATGACGAAGACGTTCTTCTCGCTCGCCGGAGTACCGGCCTCCCTGCTCGGCATGCTGGCCGCGGCGCTCGTCGTCGTGGTCGCCTCGGTCTCCACCAGAGGGGTGAGGCGGCGGCTGCGGTACGAGACGTGGCACGGCGTACACCTGCTGCTGTACGTGGCGCTGGGGCTGGCGTTCGTCCACCAGTTGCAGGAGACCACGACCTTCACCTCCTCCGCGCTCGCGAAGATCTACTGGTGGGCGCTGTGGCTGTTCGCCTTCGGTGCCCTGCTCGCGGGGCGGATCGTGGTGCCGCTGTGGCGCAACGCCTATCACCGGTTCGAGGTCGTCGAGGTGGTGGCGGAGTCCGACGACGTCGTGTCGGTCCACGTCACCGGCCGTCACCTCGACCGACTGCCCGCCAGGGCGGGCCAGTTCTGCATCTGGCGGTTCCCCGGGCACAACCACTGGTGGCTGGCCAATCCCTTCTCGTTGTCGGCGGCACCGGACGGCCGCACACTGCGTCTGACGGCGAAGGCGGCGGGCAGCGCCAGCGCCGGACTGCGCCATATCCCCGTAGGGACCCGCGCATTCGTCGAAGGACCGTACGGGGCGTTCACCTCACTGCACCGCACGCGGCCCGGCGCACTGCTGATCGCCGGGGGAGTGGGCATCACACCGGTTCGCGCCCTGCTCGAGGAGGAACCGGCCGGTGACGTCGTCGTCCTCTACCGGGTGCGCAGCGAGGAGGACGCCGTACTGGTCGACGAGGTACGAACCCTGGTCACGGCCCTCGGCGGGCAGCTGCACCTGCTCACCGGCCGCAGGGGAGAGGGCAACTCGCCGTTCGCGCCGGAGAGTCTCCGCGCGCTGGTTCCCGACATAGCCGAGCGCGACGTGTACGTCTGCGGCCCGCCCACGATGACCTCGGCCGTACTCGGCGCCCTGCGCGGGCTGAAGGTTCCCCAGGTCCAGGTGCACGCCGAGCGTTTCGGCCTGGCCTGACGGCATCCGAGGCTCCGACGGACACGCCCGTCGGAGCCTCGGCGGTCGTCGTCGGCCGACCGCCGGGCCAGGGGGCACTCACCCCCTCAGCCGCCCCTTGTCGGCAGTCACCTCTGCCACGAGACGGGCGAGTTCGACCCGCGAACGGATCTCCAACTTCCGGAAGACGTGCCGCAAGTGGTAATCCACCGTGTGGCGCGAGACTGACAGCAGTGCGGCCGCCTCACGGTTGGTCAGACCGTGGGCGACATGCTCGGCCACCAGCCGCTGTGACTCCGTCAGCTCGGCCCAGTTCGCGCGTCGGCCCTCGGCCCGGGGAGCGGAACGCGGAAGCCGGGCGGAAGCAGGGTCCGTGAAGCGCACGACCGCTCCGACCAAAGCCGTCCCCATCGAGATGCCCTCCGAGAGTTGCGGCCGGGCTCCGGACGCCAGTGCGACCGCCCGGGGCGCAGGCGCTCCCTGCGCACTGGACGCGACCTCCTGGCGCGCCCACTCCCACAACAACGGACGGTCGTCGGCGCGTATCAGCGCGGCCGCCGGGCTGTTCGTCAACAGGGTGACGTCACTGACCACAGCGACGGGGTCGGCGGTGCTCCGGCATGCTTTCAGGAACCGTTCGTGCAGCAGACGAGGGTCGTGGATGACCGTCGATAACATCGTGTCTCCATCACCTTCCGGGGGCGTAAGGGCGGCCGTGCCTCGCCCACGCTACGCAGGGCGTGGTGACGGACAGGTGACCGAAAGGTGATGACCGGCGCTGCCTGTCGCTCCGCGTGTGACGAAAAGGTGCTGCTCCGCGGGACGGCGGACGGTACTGTCCGAGGGCCCTCTGCCCTCTGCCCTCTCCCTACCCTCTGCCCCCTGCCCCTCTCGTCCTTCGTCGTGTTCGGCGCCCTTCGTCAGGACCTCTCAACCTTGGATCTCGTGCGTGCGACGGTGCTCGGTCCGCTCAAGGCCTGGCGGGGCGGGACAGAGCTCGACCTCGGTCCGCCCATGCGGCGCGCGCTGCTGGCCGTCCTGCTGACCCAGCCCGACCGGCCCGTACTGATGTCCGAGATCGTCGACGTGCTCTGGGGCGACACGGCTCCGCAGAGCGCGCCGAACCTCGTGCACCGTCACGTCGGGGCGCTGCGCAAGGTACTTGGTACGCAGCCGGGCCGCCCTCAACTCCCGCTCCTCGTACGGGCGTCGGGCGGTTACCGGTTGCAGCTCGGCACCGACCAGCTCGACCTCCTTCGGTTCCGAGCCCTGCGTATCGATGCCGAGGAACACCGACGCGCCGGCGACAACGCCAGGTGCGTGAGCGCTCTGATGGACGCACTCGAACTGTGGCGCGGACCGCTCGTCAGCGGATTGCCGAAGTCCGTGCGCACCCACCCCATGTTCACGCGCGTCGACCGCGAGTACCCGGACGCCATGAAGGACGGAGTCGACGCCGCCCTCGACGCCGGCGGCGTCCACCCGGAGCGCGTCCTGCTGCCGCTCCACAGGGCGGCAGCCGCCCATCCCCTGGACGAAGCGCTGCACGCCCGACTCGTCACCGTCCTGCACCGCACCGGCGACACACGGCAGGCACGTCAGCGCTACGACGACATCAGGAGACGGCTGAGCGATGAACTCGGGCTCGACCCCGGCCCCGAGTTGGCGGAAGCGGCCGAGGAAATCCACCGCCCCCGGTCGGAAAGCCGCAGCACAGGGGACGAGATCCTCGAGAAACCGTCCGCCCTGTCCCATACCGCGCCGCCCGCCCAACTCCCCCCGGATCTGGGCGTCTTCACCGGTCGGCAGGCGGAGATGGCCTTGGCGTACGGCCTGCTGCCCGCCGACGGCAGGTCCGCCCAGTCGGTCGTCATCAGCGCCATCGGCGGTATGGCCGGTGTCGGCAAGACCGCCCTGTCCATCCACTGGGCCCACAAGGTCGCCCACCGCTACCCCGACGGACAGCTCTACGCCGACCTGCGCGGCTTCGACCCGGGCGGGGCGACGGTCGGCCCCGAACAGATCCTGAGATCGTTCCTGGACGCCCTGGGAGTTCCCCCGGAACACGTGCCGGTGGACGTCGACGCCCAGGCTTCCCTCTACCGCGGCCTCCTGACCGGCAAGCGGATCCTGGTCGTCCTGGACAACGCCAGGGACACCGACCAGGTGCGCCCGCTGCTGCCGGACGCGGCCGGCTGCCTCGCCATCGTCACCAGCCGTACGTTCCTCTCCCCACTGGTGGACGAGGGCGCGCACCCGGTCGCCCTCGACGTGCTCGACGACACCGACGCGCATACGTTCCTGTCGCGCCGCCTGGGTCACGAGCGGTTGGCCGCGCAACCCCAGGCGGTCCAGGACATCATCGACTCCTGCGCCGGTCTGCCGCTCGCACTGGCCATCGTCAGCGCCCGCACAGCGATGAACCCGCAGGTCGATCTCGCGGCTCTCGCCGCGGAACTGCGAGAGGAGGACAACCGGCTGGCGACCCTGTCGGCGGGGGACCCGACCACCGACATCGAGACCATCCTGTCCTGGTCCTACCAGGTACTCACACCCCTCGCCGCCCGCGTCTTCCGCACCCTGTCGCTCCACCCGGGCGCGGAGACAACCCTCGCGACCGCCTCGAGCCTCCTCGGCCTGCCCCAGGCGCGGGTAGCGCGGGCGCTGGCCGAGCTGATCGGCGCCCACCTGCTCACCGAACGCTTCCCCGGCCGGTTCGTGTGCCATGACCTCCTGCGGTCGTACGCGAGTGAGCTGCTCCGCGTCCACGACTCCCCGGCGGATCAGGCCGAGGCCGTACACCGGTTGCTCGATCACCTGCTGCACGGCGCGCACCGTGCGAGCGCCAAGCTCGCTCCGCACCGGGAACGGCTGACCCTCCCCGCGCCGGTCGACGGGTCGGCGCCTGCCGAGTTCACCGACCGTCAAGACGCGGCGCGCTGGATGGAGACGCACACACCCCTCATCCTGGCCGCTGTTTCGCACGGCCCCACACGACTCCACGCCCCGACCCGCTGCTGGCAGCTGGCCAGCACGGTGGAACTCCATCTCGACCGGCACGGCCGCTGGCAGGAACAGCTCACCCTGCAGACCGCGGCCCTCGATGCCGCGCAACGGTCGGACGACCTTCGCGGCCGTGCCCACGCACACCGCGCCCTGGGGTTCGGCCACGGCCGTCTCGGTGACACCGCACGGGCGAAGGAGCATCTGACCACGGCCCTGGAGCTGTTCGCGGCGGCCTCCGACCGGGGCGGCGAAGCCCGAACCCATCGCTACCTGGCCTTCTTCGAGAACAAGGAGGGCCGGCACGACGCCGCGCTGGCCCACTACTCCGTCGCCCACGCCCTGTACACGGACACGGGGCAGCACAGCGGCCGGGCCCAGGTGCACAACGAGGTGGGGTGGACCCACATCCTGCGCGGCGACCACACCCAGGCGCTCGTGGAGTGCCGGCAGGCACTCGACCTCCACCACCACCTGGACGACACCAACGGCGAAGCCGCTGCCTGGGACAGCCTCGGCTACGCCCACCACCATCTCGGCGCGTACGAGAAAGCCGTCGACTGCTACCGGCACGCGTTGACGCTCTATCGACTGCTCCACGACAGATATCTGGAGGCCGACACCCTCGTCCACATCGGCGACAGCCAGGAGTCGGCGGGTGCCGGCATCGAGGCCCGCACGTCCTGGAGCCAGGCCCTGCTGATCCTGGACGAGCTCGCCCATCCCGACGCGGAAACGGTTCGCCGACGTCTGTCCCCGTGACAAGCAGGAGTACGGGGTCACCGCGACCGCGCGGTGACCTTCTCCCGGATCTCGGCCGCCCAGTCCGGATCCATCGGGGCGATGATGCCGACCGCCTCACTCCACCGGGCACGAGCCGTGTCGAGGTCGCCGGCGAGAGCGAGCGTGTCCCCGAGCCGGTTCATACTGCCCGCTTCGTTGTAGCGATCCCCGCCCGCCCGCAGCAGGCGGATCGCCCGCTCGTAGCAGAGACGGGCCCGCGCCAGATTGCCGAGGTGATGGTGGGCGAAGGCCAGGGTGTCCCAGGCATTCGCCTGGTCCGACCCGCCGGTGTCGGACGTACGGCGATGCAGCAGCAACGACCGCACCGCACTGGCGACAGCCTCGTCGTGGGCACCGAGTGAGGCGTGGAACCAGGCAATGGCGTTGAGGCAGTCGGCCTGTGCGCCGACATGCCCGGCGAACCGGTACAGGTCGAGGGCCCTACGGGTGCAGTCGATCGCCTCGAGGTCGCGTTCCGTACGGGTCATCACCCAGCCGAGCATTCGCAGACAGTACGCCTGCCCCATGTCGTCACCGAGAGTCTCGAACAGGACGAGGGCCTGCTGCAGGTGCACCTCACCGGACCCGTACCGGCGCAGCAGCGAGTGAGCCCGTCCCAGGCCCGCGTGCGCGTGTGCCAGGCCGGTCGCGTCCCCCGACCGCCGGGCCGCCTCCAGTGCGGTGAGCTGCAGGTCCGCCCAGTCGTGCCAATGACCCACCCGTTCGTACATCGGATCGAGCAGGCGTGCCAGCCGCCAGGCGTCGCCCGGCAGATCGTCCCGCACGGCCTGACGTACCAGCTCGGTCAGTGTGAGCCGTTCCGTCCGGAACCATCGCACCGCCGCCTCCGGGGAGTCGGGTGCGGTGTCGGCCGCGACCGGTTCGCCGAGCAAGGGATAAGGGAAGACGCGGGCCGGGTCCAGTTGCCGCAGGGCGGCGTGCGCCGTCCCCAGGTAGTGCTGGAACAGCCTGTCCTTGGCCGCGCTCCTGTCCGAGCGGGTGTCATGGGTGTCCGTCGCCTCACGTCCGTAGGCACGCAGCAGATCGTGCAGGCGGTGCCGGTCGTGCTCCTCCATGGTGACGAGGTGCGCCCGCACGAGTTGGTCCAGCAGCGTACGGGTCGTGCGGAGGGGGAGGTCGGCGAGCGCGGCGGCGGAACGAGTGTCGAAAGTGGCTCCGGGATGCAGCGACAGCAGCCGGAACAAACGTGCTGTCGCGTCGGAGAGTGTGCGGTAGGACCAGTCGAACACCGCCCGCACGTCGCTGAAGTGATCGGTGCTGTGAAAGGCGTCCAGGCTCCCGTCGGCGTCCTGGAGCTGCGCGGCCATCGCGCTCAACGGCAGGTGAGGGTTCATCAGGACCCGGGCCGCGATGACCGACAGGGCCAGCGGGAGCCGGCCGCACCGGGAGATGATCGTTTCCGTTGCCTCGGGCTCGCTGTCGACACGGTCGGCCCCGAGCCGCCGTACGAGAGTCTCCCGGGCGTTCTCGGCGGACATGACGTCGAGCATCAACGGGTGCGCGCCGTGGGCCGCCACGAGGCTGCTCAGCTGGTTTCGGCTCGTGATGAGCACCAGGGAGCCTGCGGAGCCGGGAAGGAGGGGCCGGACCTGTTCCGCGTCCCGGGCGTTGTCGAGCAGGACCAGTACACGTCGGGTGGCCAACAGGCTTCGATAGAGGGCGGCTTGAGCGTCCAGTTCGTCGGGTATCCGCCGCGGGGGGATGCCGAGGTTCTCCAGGAAACCGCGGATCGCTTCCGCCGGGGCCATTGCCGATCCGTTGAGATCGAAGCCGCGGAGGTTGACGTACAGCTGCCCGTCCGGGTACCGGTCGGCGACCTGATGGGCGAGGTGGAGGGCGAGAGTCGTCTTGCCCACTCCGGCCATCCCGCCGATCGCGTTGATGATCAGGGCCCGGGCTGCGGGGGCCGCGCGGTCGTCAGAGGCGAACTGGGACAGCAGATGGCCGACTTCGGCGTCCCGGCCCACGAAGTGGGAGGGCGCGGCGGGAAGTTGGGCCGGACGCGGGAACGGGGACGGTGTGCTTCCCAAGCCGGGTGCTTCTGCTGTGCCGGGTGGCGGGGACGCCAACGGGGCTCCGGCCAGCACCTGTTGGTGCGCCTGGCTCAGAGCGGCCGAAGGCCTGACTCCCAGTTCGTCGTGGAGCCGGTCGCGCAGACCGTGGAAGACCTCCAGGGCCTCGGCCTGCCGCCCGGCCTTCGACAGGGCGAGGATCAGCCGGCTGTGCAGTGGCTCGTCCAGCCGATGCTGGTCGGTCAGCGCCTGCAGGACTCCCAGGATCGGCTCGACGTCCCCGAGCCGGAGGGCGAGGTCCGCCGCCTCCTTGGCGACCGTCAGACGTTCGTTGTCGAGCTGCGTGAACAGGGGGTGCCCGCGCACCTCGGCGCCGACCCCGGCTCCCGCGGGCCCCCGCCACAGCCGGAGGGCCTCGGCGTAGTTTTCGACAGCCCGCTCCGTACGACCGCCGTCGCGCGCTGCACGCGCCTGCGCGTACAGCTCACGGAACCGAAGCAGGTCCAGGGAACGGGCGTCGACGTTGACGCGGTATCCGCCGCCGCCTCCCACGAGCCACTGTCCGCTCGCCATACGGGGCAGGGCCGGCTCGATCATCCGGCGCACCGAGCCGATGTGGCGCCGGACGACGTTCGCGGCGGTCGGGGGAGCGCTGCCGCCCCACAACAGGCTCACCATCTCCGGCAGCGACACGGGCAGGCCCGCGCTCGCCAACAGCACGGCGAGCAGGGCCTGTTGCTGCGGTGGACCGGTGTGCAGTTCGGTGCCGGCCCGCCAGGCCCGAACCGTCCCGAGTACGGTGAACCGCACCTCGGACGTCACCTGCTGAGCCGATAAGAGGGCAACGGGCGTCTGCGAGCCGCCGCCCTCCCGCACAGGCGCCGGCCTGTCGCCTACTCGAACCATGTCTCCCCCATCACGCGGACTGCCGGACGCAGACGCGCGCCGCACCTCACCGTATCGAGTGAGACACGTACTGGGCAGGGCAGTTGTCTCCTTCCGGCCCCCCCGGGGGAGCTAGGTGGCGAGGAAGGTGAGGAGGACGTTGGTGAGTTCGGCGGGCCGCTCCTCGTAGATCCAGTGGCCGGAGTTCTCGATCACCTTTTCCGTGACGTGGGTGGCGTACTTGCGCACCTGGTCGGGGACGGCCTGGCCGAGGCTGTGCCTGGCTCCGATGGCGAGGACCGGCATGGTGAGTTTCGTCCGCCCGTTGATCTTGTTGTCGGCCACGTCCTGGTCGAGGGTCCTGAACCACTCGAAGCTGGCGCGCAGATGGGCGTCGTCCTTGAGGTAGTGGCCGTAGAGGGCGGCGTCCTCGTGGCTGATGCCGGCCTTGTTGTACTCCAGCAGGTCCGTGAAGCCCTCGACCCACTGGGTCTCGCGGCCGTCGACGGCCTGCTCCGGCAGGCCGTTCTCCACGGAGAAGAAGCCGAAGTTCCAGAAGCCCGGCCCCTTGGAGGTCAGTGACGGGAAGCTGTAGAGGCTCTTGTCGGGGATGGGGGCCTCGCTCAGCACGAGCTTCTTGACGTCGCGCGGGTGCGCGGCGGCGTAGGCGTACGCGACCATCGTGCCGATGTCGTGGCCGACGATCCGTACGTCCTTGTCCCGGCCCAGTCGGGTCAGCAGACCGTGGATGTCGGCCGCGAGGGTTTTCTTGTCGTAGCCGGTGGCGGGCGCGTCGCTCCGGCCGGCGCCGCGCAGGTCCGGTGCGATGACGCGGTAGTGCTTGGCCAGTTCGGGCAGTTGGGCGCGCCACTCGTGCCAGGTCTGGGGGTAGCCGTGCAGCAGGACGAGGGTTTTGCCCCGGCCGCCCTCGACGAAGTTGATGTTGACGTCACCGACCTTGAGCCTGCGTTCGGTGAAACCGGCAGGGAGGCCTTCGCCGGTGGGTGCGGTGTGGTCCGTCGCCGAGTTGACGACCGGTTCGGCAGGGCCCGGGGTGCCGACGAACACGGTGAGAGCGGTGGCAGCGGCGACGGCGGTCGCGGAGGCCGACATGGACAGCAGGGCTCTTCTCAAGGGATCTCCTCATCTGCGGGGACAGCTGTCAGCCGGACAGCGGACAGTGGAATCCGGACCTGACGGCTACGGGCTTTGGGCTGCGGGCTATGGGCTATGGGTTATGAGCTACGGGCGGGTGCTGAAGGGGCCGAGCTCCCCGGCGTCGATGCGCAGCGACTCGAGCATCGCGAAGGCGTTGTCGGGGGTGAACACGTCCACGGCGGCGAGCACACCGGCGTACTTGGCCACGACAGGAGCCGCTGCCCGCTCGGCCACCGCGTCGAGATACGTCTTGAAAACGGCCCAGGAGTTTCCCGAGGGTTTGTACTTCTCGAAGAAGGGCGTCGGATCCACCGAGGCCATCGCGGCACGGGTGCCGGTTTCCAGATCGGCGACGTACCGCTTCTGGAGATCGCCGTCGGCACGGACCCCGAGGCGGCCGAGATGTCCGCCGACGAGAGTCCGCCACGGGTAGTCCATGGCCACGTCGTGCGCCTTGATCCACGCGGGAATGTCCTGGGACACCGCGAGTCCCTTGAACGGGACCCAGCCGGGGTAGAGCACGTCCACGACCATGAGAGTGGCCTGCCGGGGTGCGTAGACGAAGATGTTGTCGGGGGAATGGTTCGGGCCGTGGTGGGCGAGTTCGAGCACTTCGCCGCCCACCCGCAGGACATAGCGGTCGTCGAAGGTCTCCGAGGGCGCGGGCCGGTTCGGGTCGGCGGCGATGCGCAGCAGGCGCCGCGTCTCTGTGTGTCCGATGCGCACCACGTCCTTGCCGAAGATGGACGAGGCCCCGATGTGGTCGGCGTGGGAGTGCGAGTAGACCAGGTGGGTCACCTTCGCCGGCAGTCCGTTCGCCCTGGTGACCTCCTCGATGGCCCGCAGCAGGTTGTGCCCGATCGTGGGCGGCGCGTCGACCAGGACGACGCCGTCGCGCGTGGTCAGGAACATGGCCTGGTAGAAGGAGTCGGTGACCCAGTAAAGGTTGCCCTTGATCCGGCCCACGAAGTAGCCGTCCGCGTTCGTCTTGGGACCGACCGACGTCGCGGGGATCGCCGCGTAGTCGGGTAGGCCGCCGGGCTCGGCCGCCGCCGCGAGGCCGGGTAACGCCGTACCGAGGACGGCGGCGGTAGTGGGCAACGCCGCCGCGAGCGCCATCCGTTGGAGAAACAGGCGTCGCTCAGGGGTGACCGCGTCCGAGGATTCGACTGTCATGGAAGTCGCCTTTCCGGGCGAGGAGTCGGAGTACGTGGGGTGCTCAACGGCTGGTGGAGCGGGCCGCGGCGACGATCAGGCCGGTGGTGACGTCCGGGTGCGAGAGCATGACCACGTGCGAGGCGCCCTTGACCTCGACGGTGTGGGACTTCGCGCGGGTGGCCATGAAACGCTGGGCGGCGGCCGGGATGGCCTTGTCGGCACCGGCGACCAGGTACCAGGAGGGCAGCGTCTTCCAGGCGGGCGGGCCACTGGGTTCACCGAGGGCGGCCAGGCTCGCGGGACGCTGCGTGGCGGCCATCAGCGCGGTGTCCCGGGCGGGCAGATCGGCGGCGAAGGCTGTACGGAACTTACGGGCATCGATGTAGGCGTCCGTGCCGGTGCCGCCGCCGGCCAGTGGAAAGGCCCGGGTGAGCAGACTCTCGGGCAGCAGACTGCCCGGGTATCTGCCGGTCAGATCGAGGCCCGACTCGCCCTGCTCGGGGGCGAATCCGGCGACGAAGACCATGGCCTTGACGTTGGAGTGACCGATCGCGGCGTTCGAGATGACCTCGCCGCCGTAGGAGTGCCCGACCAGGACGACGGGTCCCGGGATCGTGGACACGATGCTGGAGACGTAGGCGGAGTCGCCGCTCAGGTCGCGCAGCGGGTTCGCCGCGGCGATCACCGGGTAACCCGCTCGCTGGAGTTTGGCGACGACCTTGTTCCAGCTCGACGAGTCGGCGAACGCGCCGTGCACCAGAACCACGGTCGGCTTCGCCCCGTGACGCTCCTCGCCCGACGTGGACGTGGACGTGGGTGAAATTGTCGCGGACGGTGTCGACGCGGCGGACGCGGCCTGCGAACCGGTCACGATCAGCAGGGCAAGAGCCGCCAGGCCTACGGGAACTCTGCGCCTACGCCGCCGGCTCGGGGCAGCGGATGTGACCAGGGAGGGCTCGGACATGGCGGAGGCCGGAACTTCGGGCATGGAGGAACTCCTCGTAGGTGAATGGGGGTGTGAAAAGGAGGGGCAGCAGGGCGGTCTCGGTGCCGATGGTGAAGTACGGCGCGTGACGCCGTTCACCGTCTCCCGTCCCGGTCTGCCCTCTGCCCTCTGCCCTCTGCCGGGTCAGAGGGACTGCTTGCCGAGCCAGGCCAGAACGCTGTCGGCGACGTCGCGCCAGCCGCTGTCGATGGTCAGCGAGTGCGCCCGGTCCGGGAATTGGAGGATCTCGGTGATCGCGTCGGAATGGCGGTACTGCTTGAGCGTCGCCAGGGTGACGGCTTCCGGCACGGTGTGGTCCTGACCGCCCGAGATCAGCAGCAGCGGCCCTCGTGAGGCGTTGTCGGTGGCCACCTTCGCCGGTGAATGGGGGTTGAAGTTGGCGGCGGCGGCCTCGAAGAGGGGCTTGCCGGGCGCCGGGACGGTCCACCGCTCGTAGAGTCGCAGGGACTCCTCTTCGGACACGGCGTTGCCGAACGCGTAGCGGAACTGCTCGCTGGTCAGTGAGACCGCCCGGTGCCGGTTGGCGGGGTTCTTGAACACCGGCAGGGTGGCCCGCAGCGCCGACAGCGGCAACGGCAGTACGCCCTTGATCTGCGCGGCGTCGATCGCCACCGCGGCGACGGCCAGATCCTGGCCCAGCAGCTTCTGCGCGATCATGCCGCCGAACGAATGCCCGATCAGGATCGGCTTGGCGCCGAGACCGCGGACGATCGCCGCGTAATGCTCGACGACGTCATCGATGCCATGGTCGGCGAGGCGCTCGGGATGCGCCCGGGCCTCTTCGACGGTGTCCGGATCACCGGGCCAGCCCGGCGCCGTCGCGTCGTATCCGCGCTCGCTGAAGAGTTCGACCCATGGTGTCCAGGACGTGGCATGGAGCCACAGGCCGTGGATGAACAGCACCGGAGTCGAGGCAGTGGCCGGGGGTACGACGTCGTCGTGGTTCATGAAAACCTCCGTGTCCCTTCGCGGAGGCCAGATGAATCGGCGCCCCGCCGCAGCTCACGGTAGGTGGGGCGGACTGGTCGCCGCCCCACGCGAACGCGTAGTCGTCGCCAGGTCCGAGGGGTGGCTCTGGGGCGCCGGTACTGATCCGAGCCGGCACCGATGATGGTTCAGGGATCTTTCCCGCACCCCTCTCGGGGTGCGGGAAAGATCCGAGACAGTTCCCGCCGCGCTCCCGCCGCGTTTCCGCCGCTCAGAAGATGCGGTAGGGGCCCCAGCCGGTGCCGGCCTGGTAGCGGGTGCCGAGGGTGTCGATGCCCGGCTTTCCGGTGCCGGGGTAGACCCACAGGGTGCCGTCGGACGCCTGGCGGGACAGTACGTCGGTGCGCCCGTCACTGTTGAAGTCCCCCGTGCGGACAGCGTTCTGGGTCTGCCAGCTCCGGCCGACCTGGTAGCGGGTACCGAAGGTCTCCATGCCGGGCTTCCCGGTGCTGGGATAGACCCACAGCGTGCCGTCGGACGCCTGGCGGGACAGCACATCGGTGCGGCCGTCGTTGTTGAGGTCGCCGTTGGTGATGATGTCCTGGCTCTTCCAGCCGGTGCCGACCTGGTAGCGGGTACCGAGCGTCTCCATGCCGGACTTTCCGGTGCCGGGGTAGACCCACAGGGTGCCGTCGGACGCCTGACGGGTCAGTACGTCGGTGCGCCCGTCACTGTTGAAGTCCCCGGTACGGGTGACGTCCTGGGTCAGCCAGCTCCTGCCGACCTGGTACCGGGTGGCGAAAGCTTCCATGCCGGGCTTCCCTGTGCCGGGGTAGACCCACAGGGTGCCGTCCGATGCCTGACGGGACAGCAGGTCACCGATACCGTCGTTGCTGACGTCCCCGATGGTGACGGCGTCCTGGCTCTGCCAGCTGGTGCCCGCCTGGAAGCGAGTGCCGAGAGTGCTGCCGCTCGCGTTTCCGGTGCCGGGGTAGATCCACAGAATGCCGTCGTCCCTGGCGGCCGCGACGTCGGCCTTGCCGTCACCGGTGAGGTCGTCGGGGTTGCGGGACACGGTGTGGTCGACCCAGTCGCGGACGTCGTCGACACGGGTGTCGACAGCCCCGGTACGGGTCTCCGCGGGATCGTTGCCGAGACATCCCCCTTGCCAGGAGCGGGAGTTGACGGAGACGAGTTCGGTGATTCCGTTGACGGTGCGAAGGGCGGGACCGCCGGCGTCGCCCTTGCAGACGGTCGCGGTGTCGGAACCGTTGAGGTTGACTGCCGTGTCCGTGGTGGAGGCGACGGCGAACGTGCCGCTGTGGAGCTTGTCGGGCACCCATTCGGTCCTGGTACGCCCGAACCCGGCCTTCACCAGCTGCTCTCCCGCTGCGGCGGGCGTGGTGGCCAACCGCACGGGTGCGATGCTCGGATCGGTGATCCTGGCGGCGAGTTTGACCAGAACGAGGTCGCGGTCGGCGTGCGGGACGAGCCGGATGGCCGACAGGACACTGCCGCTGGTCTGGGTCAGGTCGGTACGTCCGACGGTGACGGTGGTGTTGATGGCGGGTTTGCCTGCGGGGGGTCTGCCGTCCGAGGCGAAGCAGGTGGCCGCGGTCAGGACCCACTGCGGATCGACGAGGGTGCCGGTACAGGCGGCCTCTTCCCCGACGTTGATCTTCGCGACGTAGTTCAGCTGCGCCGGCGCGTCGGCCCCGATGATGGTGGGCGCGGAGCCGGGCACGGCCGTGGCCGGAGCGGTGCTCAGCACGACGGGGGCCGCGAGCAGGGTAGCGGCCAACACGGACAGACGCGGGCGTCTTGAAATGGAGCCCGCCCCGGCTGCGACGCGCCACCGGAGACGACTGCGTTCTGCTGTTTCCTTCATTGATCCCCCAGTTGGTTGCTGAACGCGGGATGTCATCACCGGGCTCGAACGCGGGTGCACAGGAATGCGATGCCGGTATCGCTCTACCAGCTGTGCCCCAACTCCCTTGGAGGAGAGCTTTCTTACCTCTCGAAGAGAGAGGCCCCCGGTCCCGGTGATCGTCACCGCTTTGCCATACCAACATGAAGTCATTGCGAGGTCGAGTGCGGAAAACCGTGCATACTCCGGCAACCTCTCCGCATCTTTGGTGATCTCCGCCACACTTGGCAAAGGTTGTACGGGAAGTTGTGAGGGAGATGTGAGCGCACCCTCACGTGAAAGCGCCGGTGTCCCTGTGCTGTCCATGGGGCCGGCGGCGCGCCGGGGGCGGGAGAGGTGACGCCGCGTTCCACGGGCCCGCGGGCATCATGGAGAATCAGTGCCATGAGTGAGAACGTCTACTTCCAGGTTTCCGCCAACGGTGAGGACCTCGGGCGCATCGTCTTCCGTCTCTTCGACGATGTCGTACCGAAGACCGCCCGTAACTTCCGCGAGCTGGCCACCGGCCAGAACGGCTTCGGCTACAAGGGTGCCCCCTTCCACCGCGTCATCCCCGAGTTCATGCTGCAGGGTGGTGACTTCACCAACGGCAACGGCACGGGTGGCAAGAGCATCTACGGTGCGAAGTTCGCCGACGAGAACTTCCAGCTCAAGCACGACCGGCCGTTCCTGCTGAGCATGGCCAACGCGGGTCCGAACTCCAACGGCTCGCAGTTCTTCATCACCACCGTGGTGACCCCGTGGCTCGACGGCAAGCACGTCGTCTTCGGAGAGGTCGTCGAAGGCGCGGACGTCGTCAAGACGATCGAGGCGCTCGGCAACCGCTCCGGCGCGACCGCCAAGACGATCGTCATCGAAGAGAGCGGCATCGTCCCCGCCGTCTGATCCTCGTTCGTCCGGGGCGCCTGTCCGGCGCCCCGGACCGGGAATACCTTCCCGCTGTCAAGCCCTCTCCTAAGCCCTCTTCGCGCCGCTCTGCTCGCGGACGGCGTCGAACATGGCCGTGAGAGCGGGGCTCTCGGCGAGGCTGCACAGCAGGGCGTGCAGCGAGTGCTGTTCAGTGGTGCCCAGGTCGGCGAGGGTTTCGCTGTCGAGGCCGACGAGCGTGCGGTTGAGGTCGGCCAGGACCTTGCGTCCGGCGTCGGTGATGTCGACGGCGTAGCGACGCCGGTCCTGCGGATCGCGTGTCCGCTCGGCGTATCCGGCCCGCTCGAGGTCGTCGAGGCTCGTCACCATCGTCGCCGGGTCGATGCGCAGGAACGAGCCGAGCGCCAGTTGCGGCATGGCCCCGTTGTCCGCCAGGGCCTGCAGAACGCTGTAGTGGCGCACGCGCAGACCGGTACCGCCGAGGCCGACCTCGGCAAGCCTGAACGCCACCTGCCCGAGCTTGACCAGCAGGCAGATGGTGTGTTCGGCCACTGTCCCCGGTACCAGCGGAGCCTCGGACATCGTTTATCCCGCCCATGGTTAGCCCTACGTATCGTCTGGGTCCATCGTACGAGAAGGCCTGGGGTGGCCGAACCGGGACAGCGACCGCGGTGCGCAGAAGATCGGTCAAGCAGATCGGTTGACGCAGATCGGTCAACGCAGATCGGCTAACCAATAGCGGTTACCTGGGCGGCTCGCAGTGCGGGACACCGCGCGGAGTAAGCCGTCAGCCGACGATGGCCCGGCCGAAGATCTGCCGGGCGATGACCCACTTCTGGATCTCGTTGGTGCCCTCGTAGATCTCGCCGATCTTGCTGTCCCGGTAGATCGCCTCGACCGGACCGGCGCTGCCGTCGGCACCCAGTTCGCGGGCGAAGCCGAGGCCTCCGAAAGCCTGGACGGCGTCGCGCGCCATGTCCACCGACAGCTTGGTGGCGTAGTGCTTCGCCATCGCGGCCTCGGGTTCCGGGGACGGGTTGCCCGCGTCGAGGCGCAGGGCGGCCTTGGTGACGAGGGTGCGGGCGTTGTCGATCTCGGTGGCCCGCTCGGCGAGCAGGAACTGCCAGTGCTGGTTGGCGGCCACCGGCTTGCCGAAGGCGTGCCGCGTCGACAGGTGGGCCACGGTGTGGTCGAACGCGGCCTGTGCCATACCGACCCCGGCGGCCGCGATGCCGATCCGGCCGTAGGTCAGGGTCGACAGGGCGTGGCGCAGTCCGTGCCCCTCGGCGCCGCCGAGGAGGTCGTCGTCGGACAGGTGTACGTCCGTGAAGCGGATGTCCGCGGTGAGCTGGCCTCGGTTGCCCATCTTGCGGTCGGCGAGGCCGACTTGGACGCCCGGAAGCGTTGTGTCGACGATGAACATGCTCAGCCGCTCGCCGGTGCGGGCGAGAACCACCACGAAACCGGCCACGGGCGAGTTGGAGATCCACCGCTTGTGGCCGTTCAACACCCAGCCGGTCTCGCTGCGTACGGCCTCGGTCCGAACGGCCTGCGGGGACAGGTCGCTGGAGGCGTCCGGCTCAGTGGTGGCGAACGCGCCGACCACCGAGCCCTGCGCGACCTTGGGCAGCCAGCGCTGCTGCTGCTCCTCGGTGCCCTGCCGCAGGGCGTTGCCCGCCAGGATGCAGTGCACGTCGAAGACGGCCGCGACGCTGCTGGAGTAGTAGGCCAGCTCCTCGATCGCCGCGGCGGTGGCGGTCGCCGGGTGGGTCAGACCGTCGCCGCCGACCTCACCGGGGAAGGGGATCCGGAAGACCCCTGCCGAGGCGAGCGCGTCGAACACCTGCCGGGGGAAGCCGTCCGTGCGCTCGTCGCCGTTCGCGATCACCGCGGCGTGCGGAGCCACCTCTTTCTCCGCGATCCGGCGCACGGCGGCGCGTACGGACTGGGTCTCTTCGGGGGCGAGGAGCTCGTGGTAGAGCCGGTCGCTCTGGCGTGCGGGAGTGGAAGTCATGCGCGGACCATATCATTCGTGCCACGTATCATTAGTTCTCCAACCGATTTTGGAGGTTCGAACATGACACGAACGCTGGCCGGCAAGACCGTCCTGATGTCGGGAGGCAGCCGCGGCATCGGACTCGCCATCGCCCTGCGCGCGGCCCGCGACGGTGCGAACGTCGTGATGCTCGCCAAGACCGCCGTACCGCACCCGAAGCTCGAAGGCACGGTCCACACCGCGGTCGAGGAGGTCGAACGCGCGGGCGGCAAGGGGCTGGCCGTCGTCGGCGACGTCCGCAACGAGGACGACGTACGCACCGCCGTCAACGCGGCGGTCTCCGCCTTCGGCGGCATCGACATCGTGGTGAACAACGCCAGCGCGATCGACCTGTCGTCGTCGGAGCAGCTGGAGATGAAGCGGTACGACCTGATGCAGGACATCAACACGCGTGGCACGTTCCTGCTGAGCAAGGCCGCGATCCCGCACCTGCGGGAAGCGGGGAACCCGCACATCCTCACCCTCTCGCCGCCGCTGAACCTGGCGCCGCACTGGGTGGGCAAACATCTCGGTTACACGCTGTCGAAGTACGGGATGAGCCTGTGCACCATCGGGTTCGCCGAGGAACTCGCCGCCGACGGCGTCGCCGCCAACTCGCTGTGGCCTCGGACCCTGATCGACACAGCCGCCGTACGCAACGTGGTCGGCGGCGCCGGACAGGCCCGCAGTCCCCAGATCATGGCTGACGCCGCGTACGCGGTCCTCACGCGTGACGCGCGCAAGTGCACCGGCAATCTGTTCATCGACGACGAGGTCCTGTCGGACGAAGGCGTCACGGACCTGTCGGTCTACAGCCCGGCCGGCCTGGAAGGCGAGCTCGCGCTCGACATTTTCGTCGATCCGGCCTGACCCCGCTCGGTTCCGAGGGAGTGCCTTCTTGGCGCGCCGGGCGGGTCGGTTGGGCCCGCCCGGCGCATCAGCGCATCAGCGCATTAGCGCATTAGCGCGTCAGGCGTTGGTGTACGTGTATCCCAGGGTCCCGGGCACTGCGAGGCCGACCAGACGGTTCAGCCGTGGGGCCCCACGCCGCGCAGGAGCGTGTCGACGACGAGCGTGGCCAGTGCGTCCGCGTTCTGCCGCACCTGGTCCGGGGCGAGATCCGCGCCACCCCCGTGCTGGGCCTCGTCGATGAGGGCGTAATAGACCCGCCGCGCCCACATGAGGTCCGTGTCCGGGGCGAGGATTCCTTCGTGCTGGGCCCGGGCGAAGAAATCCAAGGCCCCGACGTTGACCTCGGACCAGATCACCTCGGTGAGGGGGGTGTCGGCGAGGGGGTGGCCGAGGGTGAACCGCCAGACGCTCTTGATCCGCAGAACGTTCGCCGTGACGCGGTGCAGTGCCACGAGCGGCGGGGCGGTGTCCATGTGGGCGTCCTCGACGGACTCCATGAGCTGCCGCTTCGCCGAGGCGGCGAGTGCTTCGATGAGGGCTTGGCGGTTGGCGAACCGCCGATGGACGGTCGTTCTGGCTACGCCCGCCCGCTCGGCGATCTGCTCCATGGAGGCCCCGGGGTCTTCGGCGAGTACCTGCTCGGCCGCTTCCAGAATCGCGCGGACACTCCGCGCGGCATCGGCCCGCAGGGGTCGACCCATGACCTATCCACTCCCGTTGTTGATTCGTGATGCATCGAAGACCATACGCCTGGCCTGCGTATTTGTACCGATTTGCATCAGTGCTGTGGCGTGGGAATGTAAAATCGCGACAAGAGTGATGCGTTTAAGTCAATGAACTGCTACGTTCCTGTTTTAGATCATGAACATATTTGCGTGATCCGGTTCCCCCTCGGCGGTTCCTCAGTCCGCGGGGCGGAGTCCCTCTGTCCTGGCCCATGTGCCTGACGGCCCCATGTGAACGAGCCCTCGGGTGAACCGGAGGAATGACACGGTGGAGATAGAGCTGCGGATCAACGGATCCGCCCGAAGACTGGACGTCGCGCCGCAGGTGAGCCTGCTCGACGCGCTGCGCGAGTACCTGGGCCTGACCGGCACGAAGAAGGGCTGCGACCAGGGCGCGTGCGGCGCCTGCACGGTCCTGGCCGACGGGCGGCGGATCAATGCCTGCCTCGCGCTCGCGGTGCAGTACGAGGGCCGGGAGATCACGACCATCGAAGGGGTCGACCACCCGCTCCAGGAGGCCTTCCTCCGCACCGACGGCTTCCAGTGCGGCTACTGCACGCCGGGCCAGATCTGCTCGGCGATCGGGATGCTCGCCGAGCACAAGGAGGGCGCGCCCAGCGCGGCGACCGAGCATCTCGCCGACAGTGGCGGGGAGTTGGACGAGGCGGAGATCCGGGAGCGGATGAGCGGCAACCTGTGCCGCTGCGGCGCCTACAACGGCATCGTCTCGGCGATCAGGGAGGTCGCGAAGTGAAGTCGTTCTCCTACGCCAGTGCGACGGATGTGGACACGGCGCTGCGCACGGCCGCCGACGGCGACGGCGTGAAGTTCCTCGCGGGCGGCACGAACCTCGTCGACCTCATGCGCGAGGGCATCGAAGAGCCGTCGACGGTCGTGGACATCACCCGCCTGCCGCTGACCGGCATCGAGGAACTCCCGGACGGAGGAATCCGCGTCGGGGCGCTGGTGAGCAACAGCCGGCTCGCGGCGGACCCTGTCATCCGCACCCGCTACCCGGTGCTGGCCAAGGCGATCCTCCTCGGGGCCTCGGCCCAGCTGCGGAACATGGCGACGGTGGGCGGCAACCTCCTCCAGCGCACCCGCTGCATGTACTTCTACGACGAGGCCTCCGCCTGCAACAAGCGCGCACCCGGCACCGGTTGTGACGCGATCGGCGGGTTCTCCCGCGGCAGCGCGGTCCTGGGCACGAGCGAGCACTGCATCGCCACGCACCCCTCGGACATGGCGGTGGCGCTGGTGCTGCTCGACGCCGTCGTCGAGGCGGAGAGCGTACGCGGCATCCGGCGCATCCCGGTCGCCGACTTCCACACGCTGCCCGGCGACACCCCGCACATCGAGTCGGTGCTGGCCCCCGACGAGCTGATCACGGCGATCGAGCTGCCGCCGGTGCCGGTCGCGGCGCACTCGCGCTACCGCAAGGTCCGCGACCGCGCGTCCTACGCGTTCGCCCTCGTCTCGGTCGCCGCCGCGCTGGCCGTCGAGGACGGCGTGGTCACCGACGTACGGCTCGCACTCGGCGGCGTAGCGACCAAGCCGTGGCGGGCGCGGGTCGCGGAAGAGCTGCTGCTCGGCGCCGAAGCCACCGACGAGAACTTCGCCAGGGCCGCGGCCGCCGAACTCGCCCCCGCCCTGCCCCAGTCCGACAACGCCTTCAAGATCGACCTGGCCCGGCGGACGGTCGTGGCCGTGCTGCGGACACTCAACGCTGAGCGGAGCACATCGTGACCACACACACCTGGACAGGCTCCGAGCCCGTCGCGGACGCTTCCGTACCCGTCGGGGGCGCGGTCGGGCGACCGGTGGACCGCCGGGACGGCCACGCGAAGGTGACCGGGGCCGTGCGGTTCTCCGCCGAGCACCACTACCCGAACCTCACGTACGCGAAGCTGGTACATGCCACCATCGCCCGGGGCACGATCACCGGCATCGACACGGCCGCCGCGGCCGCGGTGCCCGGCGTCGTCGCGGTCATCACCCACCTCAACGCACCGAGGATCCGCCCGGAACGCAAAGCCAACATCGTGCTGAACCTCGGACCGGACGTGTCGGGCACCAGCCTCGACTACCTCAACACCGATCAGGTCTTCTGGGACGGCCAGCCGATCGCCGTCGTGGTTGCCGAGACCTCTGCCGCGGCGAACGAGGCCGCCCCGCTCGTCGAAGTGACCTACGACCCACTGCCCGCGCGGGTGGACTTCGCCGCCGAGCAGCACAACGCCACCCCGGCGAAGGGCGACCTCACCTTTGCCGGCCACACAAAGAAGGGCGACGCCGAGGCGGCGCTGGCCACTGCGGAGGTGTCGGTCGATCTGCGCTACAACACGCCCGGCCTGCAGCACAACGCGATCGAGCCGCACGCGACGGTCGCCGTCTGGGACGGTGACCATCTCACCGTGCACGACACCACGCAGGCGACGGACCAGAGCCGCCGCCACCTGGCCGGGCGGTTCGGCGTGCCGGCGTCCCACGTCCGTGTCCGTGCCGAGTTCCTGGGGGGCGGCTTCGGAGGCAAGTTCGCCGTCTGGCCCGGCACGGTCATCGCGGCGATGGCGGCCAAGGCAGTCGGGCGGCCCGTGCGCCTGGCGCTGAGCCGCACGGCCGTCAACCGCGCCACTGGCGGGCGTACCGCCTCGACCAACCGGATCGCGCTCGGTGCGACCCGCGACGGCCGTCTCACCTCGCTGATCCAGGACAGCGTCACCCGCACCGGCTCGGCCGGGGGGCTGCTCGAGGCGACCAGCTCGCCCGCCCGGCACCTCTACGGCGCCGAGAACATGCTGACCCGGCAGAACCTCGTCGCCATGGACCTGATGCCCAACACCTGGCTGCGCGCTCCCGGCGAGGCGATCGGCAGCTTCGTGCTGGAATCGGCGATGGACGAACTCGCCTACGAGCTGTCCATGGACCCGATCGCCCTGCGGCTGCGCAACGAGCCCGCAAAGGACCCGACGCACGGCAAGAAGTTCTCCCAGCGCATGCAGCGTGAAGCCTTCGAGGCAGGCGCCGAACGCTTCGGCTGGGCGGACCGCGACCCCGAACCCCGCTCTATGCGGGACGGCGAGTGGCTCGTCGGGATGGGCATGGCCACCGCTTTCCACCCGACCCTGCGCCTGGTCGCCGACGTCAAGGTACGGCTGAGCGACGACGGCAGCGCGCTCGTGCAGTGCGGTTTCCACGAGATGGGCATGGGCGCCGCGACCGTACAGGCACAGATCGCCGCCGACGCGCTCGGCATCGCGTACGAGAAGGTCCGCGTCGAGTACGGCGATTCGGCCCTGCCGTCCGGCCCGATGGCCGGCAACTCCAACCAGACGGCGACGGTGGCCACCAGCCTCCTCGCCGCATGCGCCGAGCTGACCCGCAAGGTGACCGCTCTGGCCCGGCGCACGGGCACGACCGGCCAGGAACCGGCGGCCGCCCTGCGCGCAGCGGGGCGACCGTTCCTCGAGGCCTCGGTCGGGTCGGACACCCGGCGGGGGTTGCTGGGCGCGCAGGGCCGGTTCCTCACCAACTTCCTGAAGGACCAGCGCTGGTCCAAGGCCGCCCGCGGCGCTCAGTTCTGTGAGGTGCGGGTGAACGCCGACACCGGCGAACTGCGGATCTCGCGCTGGCTCGGCATGTTCGACGTCGGCCGCATCATCAACCCCAAGACCACGGCCAGCCAGCTCCGCGGGGCCGTGGTCATGGGTATCGGCATGGCGCTGTCGGAGCAGAGCCTGATCGATCCCCGGAACGGCCGCACCATGAGCGCCGGGCTCGACTCCTACTACGTGCCGGTGCACGCCGACATCCCCCCGATCGACGTCGCCTGGCTCGACGAACCGGACAAGACGATGCCCCTGGGAATCATCGGCCTGGGCGAGGTCGGCACGACCGGCGTGGCAGCAGCGATCGCGAACGCCGTGTACCACGCGACCGGCAAGCGAATCCGGGACCTGCCGAT
Source organism: Streptomyces sp. NPDC047042 (assembly GCF_040644035.1). NCBI lineage: Bacteria > Bacillati > Actinomycetota > Actinomycetes > Kitasatosporales > Streptomycetaceae > Streptomyces > Streptomyces sp. NPDC047042. Next base: position 76,429 of record NZ_JBEYVP010000040.1, read on the forward strand.
CACCCTGGACAAGCTGCTCTGAGCCGCCTCATGGCGACTCCCGCGCCCTCCGACCACCACAGGAAAGAAACACCATGCTGGACATCGCTGACGAGCTGAACCAATGGCTCGAGGAGGGGCGGGAGTTCGCCGTCGCCACCGTCGTGGCCGTCAGCGGCAGCGCACCGCGCGGCCCGGGCGCGGCGCTCGCCGTCGACACCGACGGCACGGCCATCGGTTCGGTGTCCGGCGGCTGCGTCGAGGGCACGGTGTACGACCTGTGCACCCAGGCGCTCGCCGACGGGGTGGCGGTGCGTGAGCGGTTCGGCTACAGCGACGAGGACGCCTTCGCTGTCGGGCTGACTTGCGGTGGCGTCCTCGACATCCTGATCACCCCGGTACCCGCCGACGGACCGGGCAGGAAGACACTCCAGACGGCACTGTCGGCCGCGGTCCGGGGTGAGGCGGTGGCCCTCGCCCGCGTGATCCGCGGCCCGGCCCAGCTGCTCGGTCGGGCACTGGCAGTCCGCCAGGACGGCTCGTACGAAGGTCAACTGGGCGAACACCCCGACCTGGACCGCGCCATTGCCGACGAAGCCCACTCCCTGCTGGACGCCGGCCGCACCGGCACCTTCGACCTCGCGCGGGACGGCTCTCACTGCGAGCCGGACCTGACCGTGTTCGCCGAGTCGAGCCTCCCACCGCCGCGCATGCTCGTGTTCGGCGCCATCGACTTCGCGGCGGCCCTGGTGCGCGTGGGCAAGTTCCTCGGCTACCACGTCACGGTGTGCGACGCCCGCCCCGTCTTCGCCACCCGCACGCGCTTCCCCGAGGCCGACGACATCGTGATCGACTGGCCCCACCGCTACCTGCAGAGCACCGGAACCGACGACCGCACGGTGATCTGCGTCCTCACCCACGACGCCAAGTTCGACGTACCCCTCCTGGAAACAGCCCTGCGCCTGCCGGCCGCCTACATCGGCGCGATGGGTTCCCGCCGCACCCACGCCGACCGCGACCGCAGACTTCGCGAAACCGGCCTCACCGACGCCGAACTGGCCCGCCTGCACTCACCCATCGGCCTCGACCTCGGCGCCCGCACCCCCGAAGAGACCGCCCTGTCCATCGCCGCCGAGATCATCGCCATCCGCCAGGGCGGAACAGGCCTGCCCCTGAGTTCCTCGCACACACCGATCCACCGCGACACAGAAACGCGCCGACTGGGACGATCGGCGCGAGTGGCCGCGTGATACGACCGCGATCGCGAGCCGGCCGTCAGGACAGCCAGGGCACTCTGAGCCCGGTCCGCGTCGAGCATCGGACGCAAAAGCCCCGGCTGGACGGGGGAGGCCAGCCGGGGCCGTAGGTGGTGGCGTGCGGAGGGCGGTCGCCTCGCGGCGAAAGGCTCCATGGGGCTTCAGCCGTACGATCTTCCCCATGGGCTAGAGGTGAGGCCCGGGGACACTGTCCCCTCCGCAGCCACATACAGATGAACGGTCACCAGCCCCTGGATGTTCCGTCGTTGGCGCCGTGCAACGTGTGAACTGGGGCACCCCGCTGGCTCGGCCGGCGGCGGGGTGAAACGACAGCGGAGGCGGGCACGAGGGCGTCGGCGCGAGGCCCGGGCCAGCCTTGGTCACCCGAGGCAGCGCCGTCTGTGCGGGCGACGGCGGCTGACCGGGCAGGGCCGGCTGGACGAAGTAACCATCCCGGGAGACTGGCGGTCCGGCGGCGGCAGCAGCGTCGTAGGACCGATCCGCGACGTGGCCTCGGCGGTTTGGTGCTGTAGCTGGCCAGGCGGTGCCGCAGAACGCCGCGAGTACCAGGGTGCCTGCACTTTCTCGAGCGCGTGGTCCAGGGAGTCGAGGACTCTCCAAAGGCCGGGAAGTCGTTTCGGAGCTGTTTTGAGGGAGGGCGGACGGCGACGGGACGCCGTGGGACGGGACGACTGGGGCGGATGGGTTACCGAGAAGGTGCGGCGGTCCTGCTCCCGGCGTTGTCGCTCACTCCTGGTAGTGCGGGAGGATGTCGCCGTTCTTGACGTAGGTGAGGGCAGCGGTGACGTCGTAGGCGTGGATCGCGGAGACCAGCGGTGCCAGCTGGTCGGACAGGTCCTGGATCACGTTGCCGGTGAAGAAGGCGTCCCGTGCTGCGGTGTCGGTGAATCCGAGGATGAGGGAGGCGTGGAAGCGCTGGTCGTGGGGGTTGTCGTGGGCGACGTTCGGGGTGTCCCAGAGCTTTTCGAGCCAGGGCAGAAACGTCTGTGTGCGCAGCTCCTTCAGCACTCCGGTGCCGGCGAGCGCGGGAGCGAGCTGCTCGTTGACGAACTTCCGGAGGGCGCCGGCGCCGATGCCGTCTCTGCGGCGCAGGTAGATCAGAGCGCGGGCACCGACCTTGTCTTCCGGGCCTGCGACGTCGTACCAGCGGGAGGAGTTCGGCGGGCCGGTGTAGAGCAGGGTGCGGCGGAACACGTTGATCTCGTCGGCGTAGGCCAGCTTCGTCTGTTCGCGCCCTTTCAGGGGTGCGAGCGCCGATTGGAAGGTGACTTCCGCGACGCCGTCGATCTTTCGGTCGGCGGGGATCGCGGTCTGGACCCCGTCGATGGTCGGCCACCGGCCCGGGTTGTGCTCGGCGAGGTGGATCTGCCGGTACTCCTCCAGGCCCGGGGTGGCGGAGATGATCCCTGAGTGCGGGCCCTTCCAGTGGTCCATGCCGGTCTGGCGGGGCTGATCGGTCCGCACCCACAGCAGGATCGAGGAGGTGAGGTGCTGCTTCTTCACTTCCAGGGGTGTGACGGCCGGTGACGTGCTCATGGTGTTGCCCTTTCCTTCCTGGTCAGGCGGTGGTCAGCGCGCGAGGAACTCGACTGCGACCGGGGCGAACTTCTCGTGGTACTGGAAGATGCCGCCGTGCCCGGAGTCGGGGTAGATGATCAGCTCGCTGTCCTTGATGCGCTGGTGCAGGTCCTGCGACAGGACCGAGGGCACCATGCGGTCGTTGTCGCCGTTGGCGATCAGCGTGGGCTGGGTGATCTTCGACAGGTCGTCGGGGGTGGAGCGCCCCCACTTCTTGATCGCCTTCAACTGTGTCTGGAACGCCTTGGTCTTGATGTCCGCGTCGCGGTCGACGGTGCGTTCCTTGAGCCGGTTGACGAACGCGCGGGCCGCGGGCTTGCCGGTGGCGTTGCGGTTGAAGAACAGGAACTCCTTGGGGTCGGACCGGGTCAGGGTGGCGCGCAGGATGTCCCAGTACGTGATGGCGACCACCTTGTCCATGTCCTTGCCGCCCTTGGGGCCGGTGCCGGTGAGGACGAGCTTGCGGACGAGCTCGGGGTGCTTGACCACCAGGGCCTGGGCGACCATGCCACCGAGGGAGAAGGAGAAGATGTCGATCTTGTCGTACCCGAGGGCTTTGACGAAGGTGTAGGCGTCGTCGGCCATCGCCTCGACACTGTCCGGCACCTGGCCGGTGGATGCCCCGACACCGCGGTTGTCGAAGGCGATGACATGACGGCCTCTGGCGATGGGGTCGATGATGCGCGGGTCCCAGTTGTCCAGGGTCGCGGCGAGGTGGACGAAGAAGACGACGGGGATGCCGCCCTTGGGTCCCAGCTCGCGGTAGGCGTAGGTGACCCCGCCGGCGGTGATGGTGCGGGCCGGGGCCTTCGCGTAGGAGGTGATGACGGGTTCGTTCGGGCTGGCGTTGGTGCTCATGGTGGTTGCTCCTTGCTTGTTTTGTGTCGGTGGGGTCTGGGCCGCCCGTCGCGGTCGCGGCGGGGTCAGTGGTTGCCGGTGATGCCTTGCCCTGCTTTGCCGCAGACGCCACGATGGGAGAGGGACTGCGCGACCACCCCTGCCGAGCCGGGTACTCGCTGGTCACGAGCGTCGTCATCGGGAGCGGGACCCGTTGACTTACGAACGTAATGCTATGGGTGTGATCGGGAGACCGCAAGCGTTGCGAGGCGAATCGGCTTGGGTGGCGGCCCAGCGGGCGAGGGGTGGCGCACGCCGTCGGCCGTGAATGTCACGGCGGGCAATGGGGCGGGCGCAGCGTGTGCGCCGGCGGGCGCGCCACGTCGGCGATGGCGAACGCCTGACGATCGCCCGCAGTCCCGGGCAGCAAAGTCCTGCACCACTCAAGACCCGGCAGGGGTCCATGCTTCGGCAGCTGTAGCGGCTTCGCCAGCTGCATCTGCATCTGCATCTGCGGCTCGGCGCTGGCGCCCGCCGAGTTGCTGACCCGCTTCGAGGCACGCTACGGGTGCCCGCTCATCGAGGGGTACGGGCTGTCCGAGACCTCCTGCGCCTGCACCGTCAACCCTCTGGCCGGGCCCCGGCGCGCCGGGACCGTGGGACTTCCCTTCCCCGGGCAGGAGGTCCGCATCGCCGGTGCCGGCGGCACCGAGGCGGCTCCGGACGACACCGCGGGACGCGCGGGGCACCCGCCTCTCGTGGCGGCGTCCCTCAAGGGCCGACGAAAGGATCGCCAATGAAAACGACGGACAGAGCGGAAGCCTTCCGCGCGGAGCGCGCGGAGATGCTGCGCTTCTGCGCAGAACTGGACGACCAGGGGTGGAGCGCACCGAGCCGGGCGACCGGATGGAGTGCAGGATGTGGTGGCGCACATCGGTGCTACTTGCCGCTCCTTCTTCACCCCCTCCGTGATCACCATGATGCGCGTGAGGGATCCGGAGCGGACCAACGACCTGTTCGTCGACAAGCGTCGAGACCGGCCGGTGGCCGAGACGCTCGCCGAGTACGAACGGTGGAGCCGGGTGATGGGCGTGGCGGCCCGGGTGCCTCTTGACTGGACACGTCTGCCGATGGCTGAGCTGGGCTGGTTCCGGGGTGGGGTGATGATCGGCGGCGCGATGACGTGCGACCAACACACCCATCTGCGCCACGGCATAGCCCCCGCGCTGGGGCGGCCGGCTCCGGGCACCGACGCGAACCGGATGGCCGTGGTGCTGGAGTGGATGATGGCCGTCCTGCGAAATCAGTCGCGTTCGGCACGGCCGGAGTGGTTCGACCGTCCCGTGACGGTCGAACTGGAAGGTCCGGGCGGTGGTATCTGGTCCGTGGGCCCAGGTGGCGTGGTGAGGACCGGACCGTCGGACAAGCCGGCGGCCACGATCACCGGACGGGCCGTCGACTTCCCGGAATGGGCCACTCACCGGGCCGACTGGCGCCGGCGGGACCTGCGGATCTCCGGCGATGCCGACTACGCCACGCGTTTCCTCGACTTCGTGCGGGTGGTGTGAGCGCCTACTCCTGTTTCCAGGCAGCTGATCAGGGACGGGAGCCGACCCCGGGCCGGGGGATTCCCCTGACTGGAGTTCATCATGGATCGGTTTCACCCCTTCCAAGTACTGCGGGCCTGAGGCCGGTGGTGGATAACCAACGGCGCCATCGCGGGCGACTGGCCCTGTTGTTCGCGGCCCTCTGTCGGGGCGCCAACGTCGATCCGGTCGGCCACCTGCGCTCGGGCGGGCAAGCTGCTCGGCGCGCTCGTCGATTCTGACGACTTCACCCCCTCCACCATCGCGCTGGCCGGCACCGCGGCCGACAACAACCCGGTTCGCCCGATTCTCACGGCGCTCACCAATCAGGCCGTCGGCAGCCCCTCGGCGAGTTCGAAGGTTCGAAGGTGAGATCCCGCAGGGCGGCCGCCGGAAAGTACGGGGAGAAGTGGAGTTCCCAGGTTGGTTGGTGGACGGCGTTGCCGCCCATTCGGCCTGGTTTTGGCCGGTTCCCGGGTGGGCTTGCGTTGGGCGATGGGCTGCTGGTCGTCGTTGTTACAGGGAGATGGGGCCGAATTCGGCGGCGGTCTGGGCCAGTGCGCGGAGGGTGGGGTTGTCGGTGGTGGAGCTCCATGTGAGGGCCCAGTGGATGGTGGGGGCGTCGTGGAGGGGGAGGAAGACGATGCCGGGGGGACGGTTGTAGCGGGCGGCGATCTCGCCGAGTGGGTGGACGCACTGTCCGGAGGCGACCAGGGAGAGAACCTCGTGGAAGGTCCGCGCGGCGGGTCCGCGGGGGATGCGGCGGCCGAGCGGTGTGCGTGTGGGGGTCATGGCGGCGACCCAGTAGTCGGGGGCGTCGGGGCCGAGGTCGACGACGTGGTTGTCGCCGAGGTCTTCCAGTGACGCGCTGCCGCGCTCGGCCAGCGGATGGTCTGACGCCACGGCGAGCACGCGGCCTCCGCTCAGCACGGTCGGGCCGACGGTGAGGTCGGGTTCGGCGACCGGGAGCCACAGGACGTGCGCGTCGTGTTCCCCGGTGCGCAGCGCGGTGAACGGGTTGCTGCCGTAGATCTCGCCGAACTGGACGTCGCTGCCGGGGTGGCGGGAGCGGAAGGCGTCGATGAGGGGGCGCAGTTCGTGGCCGGCGTGGCCGAACACACCCAGGCGCAGGGTCTGCCCGGTCTTCGCGCCGGCGGCTTCGGCGCGGGCGAGTCCTTCCCGGATGAGGTCGACGGCCTGCTGGAGGTCTTCGCGCAGGCGCCGGCCGACCGGGGTCAGGGTGACACGCCGACTCGTGCGGTCGAACAGGACGACGCCGAGGCGCCGTTCCTGTTTGGCGATGGCCTGGCTGACGCGGGCCTGGGACACGTGGAGCCGCTCCGCGGTGCGGCCGAAGTGCAGCTCCTCGGCCAGGGTCAGGAAGATCTCGATGTCACGCAGTTCCATGCCTGCTCAGCTCGCCCCCGTCACGTCCATGCATAACCGCCACATTATGAATAGCCCAAGGAACCTTACATTGTTCCGCCGACGGCCCGCCCCAATGCTGGATCCATCACCACCGGACAGGCGGAACACGCCTGACCCACACATGGACGGGGAGGGAAACCGATGGACGACATGCGGGCCATCGCCGATCGCATCGAGATAGAGGCGCTGCGAGCCGAGCTCACGGACGCGGTGATGATGCGTGAATTCGACCGCGCCGCCTCGCTGTTCACTCCCGAGGGCGCCATGCGCTGGCCGCACATCGACAGAGAATTCGTCGGCCGCGAGGAGATTGGCGCGGGGATCGAGTGGGGCCAGTCGCTCTGGGAGTTCTTCGTGCAGAACGTCCACCCGGGCTTCGTCCGGCTGGACGGCGACACCGCGGCCGGCCGGGCGTACATCCAGGAGTTCGGACGGATGCGCGACGGCAGCTCGCACCTGAACTACGCCTTGTACCACGACCGTTACGAGCGAACCGCCGACGGCTGGAAGTTCAGCGAGCGCGTCTACGAGGTCCGGTACCTGGACTCGACGCCGCTCCTCGGCTCGGCGCCCGAGCGCCTCGGCTGATCCGTCCCGCACGCCGTCGTGGCGTGCCGACTCGACATCTCGCATGCGAATTCCTGAAAAGCGGAGGAGAGAAACCATGGCTGAATACACCGAAGTCGTCGTGATCGGCGGCGGGTACGCCGGGGTCATGGCGGCCAACCGGCTGCTGCAGCGCGACGACGTGACCGTGACACTGATCAACAGCCGCCCGGACTTCGTCGAGCGGATCCGCCTGCACCAGCTGGCGGGCGGGACGCACTCGGCCGTCAGCGACTACCGCAAGGTCCTGGGCGAACGCGTCCGGCTGGTGGTCGACACCGTGACCCGGATCGACGCGGCGGGGCGCGGGGTGGAGCTGGCGAGCGGCGACACGCTCGGCTACGACTACCTGATCTACGCGGTGGGCAGCGGCAGTGCCGACCCGGGCGTGCCCGGAGCTGCCGAATTCGCCTACCCGGTCGCCACGTTCGAGGAGGCGCAGCGACTGCGGTCGGTCCTCGACGCCGCTCCTGCCACGGCCCCTGTGACGGTGGTCGGAGCCGGTCCGACCGGCATCGAGACCGCCGCCGAACTGGCGGAGGCGGGCCGCACGGTGACCCTGGTCTGCGGCGGGCTGCTGGGGCCCTACCTGCACCCCAAGGGCCGCGGCTCGCTGGCCGGGCGGCTGGCCCGCCTCGGGGTGAGCGTGCTGGAGGGCCCCGGTACGAAGGTCACGGAAGTGAGCGGCGACGCCGTGCGCCTGGCCGACGGGCGTGAGCTGGCGAGTTCGGTCACCATCTGGACCGCGGGGTTCGGTGTGCCGGACCTGGCCGCCCGCAGCGGGCTCTCCACCGACGCCCTGGGCCGCCTGCTGGCCGACGAGAGCCTGACGAGTGTCGACGACGAGCGGATCGTCGCCGCCGGGGACTCGGCGGCACCGTCGGACATGCCGTTCAGGATGAGCTGCCAGGCCGCGGGCCCGCTGGGCGCACACGCCGCCGACACGGTACTCAGCCGTATCGCGGGCGAGCGGCCCGCACCTTTCGACCTTGGCTTCGCCGGCCAGTGCATCAGCCTGGGGCGCCGCGCGGGCATTTTCCAGTTCGCCCACAAGGACGACACCGCCAAGCGGCTCCACATTGGCGGCTGGACAGGGGCGAAGGTGAAGGAACTCGTGTGCAGGCTCACCGTCAAGCAGCTGGTGGACGAGGCACGCAAGCCCGGCTCCCACACGTGGGCCAAGGGGGAGCAGGGCCGCCGACTGCTGCGGGCCCAGCACCGCGAGACGGCGGCCGCCGCAGAGCAGTCGGTGTGAACCACGCGCCCGCCGCCGAACAGGCCGCCTGAACCACGCACGGCAACCCAGCGTGAGGCCGCATGCCCGATGGCCCTGGCACACGGCTCGTCCGTGACGTCCCTGCGCCATCCGAACCGCGATCACCCGCCCTTGCACGATCGGCTATCGACACACCCACGAGGGGTTCAGTCATGATCCTTGTCACCGGAGCCACCGGCGTTGTCGGCCGGGAAACCGTCCGCCTCCTGGTCGAGGGGGGAGCGAAAGTCGCCGCTGTCACCCGCGACAGCCACGCCGCATTCCCCGCAGGCACCCACCTGGTCCACCCCGCGGATGTTCCTGCCGTCGACGGCGTGGAGGCCGTCCTGCTCAGCCCGCGTGCCGTCGGATCCGCTGCTTTCGGCCTGTTGGCCGGCGTCCGTGAGAAGGGCGCGGCAAGGGTGGTCGTGCTGTCCGCCGTGACGGTGCAGTACCCGGCTGGGCACGCCCGCTTCCGCCAGCAGTTCCACGCGGTCGAGGACATCGCCAAGGGCAGCGGCCTGGACTGGACGATCCTGCGCTGCGCCGATTTCGCCGCCAACACTCTGGCGTGGGCCGGGCAGATCCAGGCGACCGGGACCGTACGGGGTGCCTACCCGCAGGCGAGGACCTCGACCGTCGACGAGCGTGACATCGCCGCGGTGGCCGCCCTCGCCCTGACCCACCCGCAGCACAGCGGTCAGACGTATCTGCTCACCGGGGAGCAGTCACTGAGCCAGCCGGAGAAGGTCGCCGCGCTCGGCGCGGCGCTCGGCCGGCCACTGTCGTTCGCCGAGACCGCACCGGAGGAGATCCGCCGCGGCATGCTCGCCGCCGGCCTGCCCGAGGAGGTACCCGACCGGCTGCTCGGCTCGCTGGCCGACTACGCCCGCGACGCCGGGCCCACCACCGACACCGTGCGGCGGCTGCTGGGCCGCCCGGCACGCACGTACGCCACCTGGGCGCAGGACCACCGCGGCGCCTTCACCACAGGAGGACTTCGATGAAACTCACGATCGTGGCCGCCACCGGCGGTATCGGACGGCACCTGGTCGAGCAGGCGGTCGCCGGCGGACATGAGGTCACCGCCGTGGCCCGCCGCCCGCGTGAGCTGCCGGACACTGTCCGAGCGGTCGCCGTCGACCTGACCCGGCCCGACCTGCGGACGCTCGCCGCGGCGGTTCGCGGCTCCGACGCCGTACTGTCCGCGCTCGGCCCGCGCAACCCGCGCGCGGACGCGGGCATCACCTCGCACGGCACCCGGGCGATCGTCGCGGCGATGCAGGCGGAGCAGGTCCGGCGGATCGTCATCGTCAGCGCCGCACCCGTGGGACCGGTGCCGGTGCCTGGCCGACCGACACCACCCAGGCACGATCCCGGCGACGGCTTCTTCATGCGTTACCTGGGCGGCCCGTTGACCCGGGCGATGTTCGGCCGGCACTACGCCGACCTCGCCGTGACCGAGCAGGCCCTGCGCGACAGCGAACTGGCCTGGACGGTCTCGCGCCCGCCCAAGCTCACCGACAAGCCCCTGACCACCAGGTACCGGACCGCGTTGAACCGCAACGTCCGGGGCGGATTCTCCGTCTCACGCGCCGACGTCGCCCACCACATGCTCGCCATGGTGAACCAGCCGGACACCATCGGGCAGGTCGTCGGCATCGCGAACTGACAAATACCGGCCACGCCCGGCACGGAAGGGCGCGACCAGGTCATGGCTCGTATCGCCGGGCGGTTCGCCCGAGTTGAGCCTCGGGTGAACCGCCCGCGCCTATGTGCTGGGACTGCTGTCGGCTACCGAGCGGAAGTACTGCCGGCACCTGGCTGAACAGGCCGGTCACGCCCGGCCAGGGCCGATGCAGCGCCTGCTGCGCTATGCCCGCTGGGATGCTGACGCCCTCCGTGACGATGTCCGCGCCTGCGTTGTCGGCCACCTCGGCGACGACGGCGTTCTCAGCGTGGACGAGACCGGCTTCGTGAAGAGAGACAGCACGTCGGCGGGGGCGCAACGCCAGTGCACAGGCGCAGCCGACCGGATCGAGAACGCCCAGGTCGGCGTGTTCCTCGTCTACGCCACTGAGCGGGGACGCACACCGATCGACCGACGGCTCTACCCGCCCGAGCGATCCTGGTTCTCCGATCCCGAGAGCCGCCACGCTGCCGGGGTGCTCGAACCTACCCTTCGTGACCAAGCCCCGCCTGGTCGAGGAGATGACCGTCGCCGCGTTGGACGCCGGAGTGACCGCATCGTGGGTGACCGGCGACGAAGCCCACGGCCAGGACCCGCAGTTACGCGCGCCCGGAGCGGGTCGGAATCGGCTACGTGATGGCCGTCGAGGCAGGCTCTGGCGGCGTCCGAAGTCCGCGATGGTGATCCGGATCGAGGACGGGCACTTACGCGTTCGCGTCGCGGAGCGTGCGCAGGATGCGCTCGAGGTGGCGGCGATCCTCGGCTGAGAGTGGTCCGGCGACATGGTTGCGCAGGTGGGAAACGTGGGAGGTCAGTGCTTGGTCGAGCGCCTGACCGCCCTTGTCGGTCAGTACGGCGAGTGCGGCTCGTCGGTCGGCAGGATCGGGGGCTCGGCGGATGAGTCCTTCCTTTTCCATGCGGTCTGCGAGCCGGGTGAAGCCGCCCGAGCTGAAGGACACGGCCTCTGCCAGGTCCGTCATGCGGAGCTGGTGGCCGGGGGTGCGGCCCAGTCGCAGCAGCACTTCGAACCAGGTCTGGGGTATGTCGAGATCGCGGTTCACCCGGGGCTTGATACGGCTGTAGGCCTCCACGAAGAGACCGAAGAGCGTCACGTCGTCGTCGTTCAGCAGTTGCTCGTTCACTCCTCAAGGATGACAGAAGGACATGAACGGAAGAATCTGCCGTTGCAATATCTGCTGCAGCAGATATATTGTCTGCGTCGGCAGATACTTCGCCGTGTCCCCCACGGATGTGGAGTCCCCCCATGGGACGTTCGTCGACACGGCACTCGTCCGCGAGGCCATGAACGACTGAGTCGTACCCCACCCACCGCGAGGCAGGAGACAGACATGTCCGCTGCGGACAACAAGGCACTCGTGACCGCCTTCTACGAGCAGGCCTTCAACGACTACCAGCCCGAGGCGGCCGCCACCGCACACCTCGGCGAGAGCTACACCCAGCACAACCCCGAGGCGCAGGACGGCCCGGGTGCCTTCGTCGGCTATGTGCACTGGCTGCGCGGGCAGTTCCCCGACCTGCGCCTGGACATCAAGCGCGTGATCGCCGAAGGGGACTTCGTGGTCACCCACAGCAACCTGCACCTTAAGCCCGGCGACCGGGGCATGGCCGTTGCGGACTTCTGGCGCGTCGCCGACGGAAAGATCGTCGAGCACTGGGACGTGATCCAGCAGGTGCCCGAGAAGAGCGCCAACGACAACACCATGTTCTGACCCCACAGCAGCACATCACGGCACCCGTGCCGTATCCGGGTGCCGTGCTGCTCCGCTGCCGTGGTCCAGCGCACCACACAGACAACAGAACAGAACAGACAGAGAGGCTCACCCCCACCATGACCAGCCTTCCCAGCCGACGCCGCCTGCTTGCCACCGGAGCGGGCGCCGCTCTCGGTCTCGGTGTCGCCGCTGCCTCCGTCACCCCCACTCAGGCCGCCACCGGCCAAGCCTCTGCGGGCCGCGTGGCAAAGGGCGGCGCCGAGGAGAACCGGACTCTTGACGAGCTCTATCAGGCAGCCCTCGCGGAGGGCGGCAAGCTCGTGATCTACGCCGGCGGCGATGTCTCCAGCCAGGCGGACGGGATCCGCAACGGCTTCAAGAGCCGCTTCCCGGACATCGACCTGAGGGTGGTCGTCGACTACAGCAAATTCCACGACGTCCGCGTCGACAACCAGTTCGCGACCGACACCCTGATACCCGACGTCGTACAGCTCCAGACCGTGCAGGACTTCGTGCGCTGGAAGGAGCAGGGCCGCCTGCTGGCCTACAAGCCGGCCGGTTTCTCCAAGCTCTACGCTCCCTTCAAGGACCCGCACGGCGCGTGGGTCGCCGTCCAGGTCAGTGCCTTCAGCTACATGTACGGTCCCGCCGCGGTCGGCTCCGACATCCCCAGTGGTCCGCTCGACCTGGCCGACGCCCGCTGGAAGGGGAAGATCGCCTCCTCCTACCCGCACGACGACGACGCGGTCCTCTACCTCTACACCCTCTACGTGGAGAAGTACGGCTGGGACTGGCTCGCTCGACTGGCCACCCAGGACCTTCAGTTCGCCCGCGGCAGCTACACCCCGAGCGCGGCTGTCACCAGCGGCCAGAAGGCCATCGGCATCGGCGGCTCCGGCGCGCCGCTGTCCACCGGGCCGGTCAAGTGGGTGCTGCCCGAGAAGGCGCCGTTCATGTCCTGGGGACAGCGGGCCGCGATCCTCAACCAGGCCAAGAACCCCACCGCCGCCAAGCTGTACCTGAACTGGCGGCTCTCCGTCGAACAGCAGAAGGCCGCCACCAACGGCTGGTCGGTCCGCACCGATGTCACCCCGCCGACCGGGCTGAAGCCCGTCTGGGAGTACCCCAACGGCAACCTCGACGGCTTCCCGCGCTTCATGGCCGACCGCGCGGCGATCGAGCGCTGGAAGCAGACCTTCGCCCTGTACTTCGGTGAGGTGAAGGGCGACCCCTCACCGGGCTGGCTCGGCCTGCACCCGGGAGCCTGACCGCCGACCGGTGCCGCCCGGCCCCGCACTCCCCGCACGACGGGCCGGCGGCCCGGCACTGCCCGGCTCCGGTGCGGTTCCATGATCTGTCTGGTGAGTTCGCCGCGGATCGTCGTCGGTAGGCCGACCGGCGGCACCACCGCACCAGCCACCGCAACCGCTTCGCCGACCCGACGATCGCCAGGCACTCCTCCCGGAGGCGCGGGGAACGCTGAGCGCAGTAGGCCGTGTTGTCCAGGAAGACAGTCGGCGCCCTCCACCTCGTACCAGCGGTTGATGCCGGAACCGGCCGGCAATGGCCGGCCGAGGTCCGTGCTCAGCCCGATGACCCGTATCGGTACCGGGGCAGATCGCACGCAGGGCCTGCCGCTGCACGCCTCTCAGCGTGCGTACGGTTGCCCCTGCTGCATCGTGACGGCTGGGTCGCAGAGCGGAGGAGGCGCGTGCGTCTCGCTGCGGGTACCGCGGGCCTGCCGGCCGAGCTCGCCGTGCCCGTGCTGGGAACGCTCGCGGCCTGGGCTCTCGTGCTGGACCTCCTGAGCGCCATCAGCGCGCACCTGTCGTGGCCGCGCTCACGAGCGGCGTTCATGTCCCAGTGACATCATTCGCCAGGGACTGCGCGCACCAGATGGTCTTGCCCTGCGAGGTGTGCCGGGTGCCCCACCCCTGGGTGAGCTGGGCGACGAGCAGCAGGCCCCGTCCGCCCTCGTCGAAGGCGCGCGCCCGGCGCAGGTGCGGTGCGGTGTTGCTGGCGTCCGAAACCTCGCAGATCAGGGCGGTGTCGCGAATGAGCCGGAGCCTGATCGGGGGCTCACCGTATCTGATGGCGTTGGTGACCAGCTCGCTGACCACGAGTTCGGTGACGAAGGCCGTCTCCTCCAGGCCCCAGGCCACCAGTTGGTCGAGAGCGAACTGCCGGGCGCGCGACACCTGAGTGAAGTCCGGCTCGACGTCCCAGTCGGCGACGTGTTGGGGATCCAGGGCGCGGGTGCGCGCGAGCAGCACGGCAGCGTCGTCGGTGCGGTTTCCGGGGAGCATGGCCTCCATCACTGTGTCGCACAGGGCGTCCAGCGAGGACGCCGTGTGGTCCAGTACTCCCAGCAGTTCGGCGATGCCTCGGTCGACGTCGCGCTCGCGGCTTTCCACCAGCCCGTCGGTGTAGAGCGCGAGCAGACTGCCTTCGGGCAGTTCGAGCTCGCTCGACTCGAACGGCAGACCACCGGTCCCGAGCGGTGGTCCGGGCTGCGCGGCCACCGGGGTACTGGTGCCGTCCGGGGCGATCACCAACGGCAGCGGATGGCCGGCGCTGGCCAGGGTCAGGCGGCGCGAGACCGGGTCGTAGACGGTGTATAGGCAGGTCGCCCCGGTCTCGCCGGTCGTCTGGAAGTGGCTGCTGGGCTGGAGGTCACTGGCGAGGTGGAGGACCAAGTCGTCCAGGTGGGTCAGCAACTCGTCCGGCGGCAGGTCGACATCGGCGAGCGTGCGCACCGCCGTGCGAAGCCTGCCCATGCTGGCCGACGCGTGCAGACCGTGACCGACGACGTCGCCGACGATCAGCGCGACCCGGGCGCCGGACAGCGGGATGACGTCGAACCAGTCGCCCCCCACCTCCGCGTCGGTGTCGGCGGGCAGGTAGCGCGAGGCCACCTCGACGGCGTCCTGCTGGGGCAACCGCTGGGGCAGCAGGGCGCGTTGCAGGGTCAGCGCGGTGGCGCGTTCGCGTGAATACCGGCGGGCGTTGTCGATGGCGACGGCCGCTTTGGCGGTGAGTTCCTCGGCGAGGATCAGGTCGTCGGCGGTGAAGGCCTCGGGCCGCTCGGTACGGGAAAAGGTGACGACGCCCAGCAGCGCGCCGCGGGCCCGCAGCGGGACGGTGATGCGGCCGGTCAGTCCTTCCGCGGTGATCGACTTGTCGATCACCGGGTTTCCCGGCGGCCAGTGGGCCGGGTCGGCGGCGAGTCCCGGGCCGAAGGCCCATTCGCTGCCCACGCCGGGGTCGGCGGCGAGTTCGACGGTGGACCTTCCGGTGGCCATGCAAGTGGCGGCCACGGAAGTGGCGGCATGCGCGACCGGCATCGTGGGCCCGGTCGACCGTTCGGTGCCCTCCGTGGTGCTGTGCCGGGCGGCACGGCTGAGCGTGAGGGACGCGCCGCGTTCGATCCCCGACGGGGAGGGCGGTTCGTCGCCGCGCAGCACTTCGTCGAAGAGATCGACGGTGACGAGGTCCGTGAAGCCGGGGACGGGGGTTTTCGCCAGCTCCTGGGCGGTGCCGATGACGTCGAGGGTGCGGCCGATGCCGCTGCTGGCCTCGTTGAGGAGGAGCAGGCGCTGTCGGGCCCAGTACTCGGCGCTCATGTCGAAGCCCCAGTTGGCGACCGCACGTACCGTGCCCTCGGCGTCCCGGACGGGCCAGATACTGGTGGCCCAGGCGTTGGCGTAGTTGCTGCCCAGCGGACGGAAGACGGTGATCAGGCGCGCGGGTTCGCCCGTCCTGGCCACTTCGGCGAGCTGGTCGGTGTAGGGCTTGTCGTCCCTCTCGGGAAACAGAGAGCGGTCGAACTCGGGCAGCACGTCGCGGTACTTCCTGCCGAGCACCTGCTCCTCGGAGTGCGCGATCACCCGGCCTGCGGAGGCGTTCATCCACAGGAAGCGCAGCTCGGGGTCGTAGGCGCCCAGGGCGAAGGGGCACTGCTCGAAGGCCCGGTCGGCGATCACCGGGCGCCGGTCCCAGCGCTGCACGGTCACCACCCGGCTCCGCACGCCTCCGTCGAGGCCGACCAGGGGATGCGTGGTCACTACCGCGTCCAACGTGAAACCGTCCCGGTGCCGCAGTGCCACGAGCCTTGTCCCGTCGGCCCCGATACCGTTGCTTCCGGGGGAGCCGGCGGGTGACGGCGCCGAGCCGGTCGGTCGTGGCTCCGAGCCGGGTGCCGGAGGATCCGCAAGCAGGTCGGTGACCGGCCGACCCAGGACCTCCTCGGACGTCCAGCCCAGCAGCAGACGCCCGCCCTCGCTCCAGCCGCTCACTCTGCCGTCCGCGTCCACCACCACGGCTGCGGTGGGAGCATCACGGTCGTCGGCCATTTCCATATAGCACGCTCCGTCTGGACAGCGGTCCCCCCAGGGCGGGTCTCCAGCGGCTGTCTCCAGGGTAGAACCACCTCCGATCCAGGGCGCTCCGACCAGAGCGTTCGGGTGCGCAGGCGGCAGGAGCGACGGCGCAGGCCGGTGCCTTGCACCTCAATCGTGTCAGCGCCGTCCGGCCCGCCCCTGTCCTCAGGGATGCCGGGGCCGTGCGGCCGAAGCGTTGGCCTGCCAGGTCGGGCACGGACCGGCCGAGAAAAGCGGAGGAAACCATCGGAGCGCCCGCCGGTGACATCCCAGTCTCCGAAGGCCCGCCCGAGCACCGGGCGGGGCTGCATCGGTTGGCGCGGAGCCGGCGAGCGGAGGAAGCCCCGCCGGTCGAGGCCGCTCTCCTGTCCGCGCAGGACGAGTGCCCAACGGCATGACTCGCAAAGGCGCGGGGCCGGCGGAGGCGGGGGTAACACCTGACACCGTCGCCCCGAGCGCGGCGACCAGGGAGATGAATAACACCCGGGGCTTGCTCATTCAGCGTCCTCGTCCACGAGTGCTTGCCGGGCACGGCCGGCGTGCGGCTGGGCTTCCTGGGGGCGGGGGTGCAGGTTGGATGGGGGGCTCGTCCCGCTCGTCCCACGCGCGGACCGACCGTCCGCGCGTGGGACCGACCGCCCCTCGCGCCCGTTTGCCGTGATGGGGGTCAGCGCTGCAGGGTGAGCAGGCCCGGCCGGTACGGCAGTTGAATATAGGGGGTGCCTGACGGTGTGTTGGGGGACAGGCCCTGGTAGAGCAGTTGCAGGTTGCAGGGGTCGATGGTCATGGTCTGGTCGGGGTTGTTGCGGACCAGGTCACCGTGGCTGATGTCGTTGGTCCAGGTAGCACCGCTGTTGGCCTTGCCGGCGAAGGGGTTGCTCTCGGTGGCGGCTTGCGGGGTCCACGGGCCGTTCAGGCTGGAGGCGGTGAACGAGCGGAAGAACCGCTGCTCACTCGCGCCGCGGGCCTCGACGATCATGAGGTATTGGTTCTGGTCCTGGACCTTGTAGACCTGTGGCGCCTCGAACAGGTTCTTCACCGTGTCGGTCATGATCGTCGTGTACGACGAGCCGAAGCTGGCCGGGAAGTTTCCGATCGGCATGGCCGACCTGTAGATCTTGCCGTTGTCACCGGCGAAGAACATGTACATGTTCTGGCCGTCGGCGATCAGGGTCGGGTCGATCGCGCTGCCGTCGGGGACACTGCCGGTGAACAGGGGCTGCGCCGCGGACCAGCCGTTGGGGTTGGTGGGATCACTCGAGGTGCGGTAGACGAACGGCCATGGGGTGCCCCACCCGTTGGATGTCAGCACCCAGATGTTCTTGGGCGCGAAGTAGAACAGGGTGGGAGCCACCGCGCCCTGGTTCATCTGGGTCTGGCCCGCCGAGGCCATGTCCGACCAGTTCGCGAAGGGGGTGAACGCCATCGACTTCCACGACGACCCATCAGAGACGGTCGCGTAGACGAGGTGCCTGCCGTTGTAGGTCACGGTGGTGAAATCCTTCAGGGCGGCCCACCCGTTCGCCGGCTGCGCCAGCGGACCGGTCGAGGTCCACCGGTAGGTCGACGGAAGGGCGCACGCGGCGCCCGCCGACGCCGACAGGCCGCTCCACTTCTGGTTGGCCGCGCCGTTGCAGTCCCAGAGTTGTACGGCCGTGCCATTGGCCGTGGCGCTGCCCGACACGTCCAGGCACAGGCCGGACTCCACGGCGACCATCGTGCCGTCGGAGTTGACCCGCCACTGCTGGTTGGTTCCGCCGTTGCAGGACCAGATCACCGGCCGGGTGCCGGCCGTGGTGGCGTGGCCCGGAACGTCGAGGCATTTGTTGCCGTACACCGTCAGCTGGTTGTTGTCCGTGAGGGTCCACTGCTGGTTGGTCCCGCCCCAGCAGTCGTAGATCTGCAGGCTCGTGCCGTCGGTCTGAGCCGCGCCCGGCACGTCGAGGCACCGGCCGGAGCCGACGCCGCGCACAGCGCTGGTGGTGGCTGCCTGTGCCGGAACGGCCACCAGCAATGCTGCTACAGCGGTGAGGGCCGCGAGCACCACGGACAGATGCCTGCGGCCTGATGTACGTCTGAGCATGGGTCCTCTTTCCGGAGTGCGCGGTTCTGGTCGGCGCCTACCGCACTGTCGGGCCGGTGGCGCGATACAACCGGGCGTGTTCGGGGTGTCGAACAATGGTCGAAACGTCGTGCAGGTGAAAGGCGAAGTACGGGCAGCTCTACTTCAGGCATGGGGCAGTTGGGGCCCCACTCGTCGATCCACTTCACTCATACATGGGATGGATTAGCGGGTACGAGTCGGTCGGTGTCTAGCCCTCTGGCAAATATTCCCGTTCCGACCGTCGGAAGGCGGTGTCGTTTCTCGGATAACCATGCCAAACATGGGTTGTTCTGTAGAAAGGGTGTAGGGAGTGTGAGTGCGCAGGGACAGGTCGACTCGCGGCAGCCTTTGCGGTGCCTGTGACCACAAGGAACCGGACCCGGGCGCGTGCGCGGGACGCTCAGGAGGTCCGCACCGCGGCACTCTCGCGCAGCAGGCCCGCGAAGGTCTGGGCGGCGGGGGTGAGAGCGTGGTCGGCCATGCGGACCAGCAGGATGCGGCGGACCGGGGCGGGCGGCTGCAGGGGCAGGACGCTGACGCCGGAGCGGAGGCCCTCCAGGGCCAGGGCGGGGGCCAGTGCGACTCCGATGCCGGCCGCGACCATGGCCTGGGCCTCCTGGTAGTCGTGGGCCTCGTAGGCGATCTGCGGCTCGAAGCCGACAGCACGGCAACCGCGTTCGAGTGCCTCGGCCACCGGGTGGTTGTCGGCGCGGGTGATCCACGGGTCGTCCGAGAGGTCGGCGAGGGTGGCCGAGGCGCGGCCCGCGAGGGGGTGACTGCCGCCGACGAGGAGCGCCGGAGGGTCGTCGGTGAGCGGGGTGACGACCGAGTCCGCCCGCTCGATGCGGCACCAATCGTAGTCCCACATCAGGGACATTTCGATTTCCCGGTTCTCCAGCATCGACCAGAGGCCGGCGATACGGGCACTGCGCACGGTCAGCCGTACGCCGGGGTGTGCCTCACGGAAGGCGATCACCGCTCGGGGCAGCAGGGAAGCTCCGGCGGTGGGGAACGTGCCGACACGCAGCGTGCCCGTGCGCAGTCCCGCGAAGTCGGCGAGTTCGTTGTCCGCGGCTTTCAGCTCGCGCTCGATCCGCTCCCCGCGCTCGGCCAGCGCGCGCCCCGCCTCGGTGAGGGTGACGCCTCGCGCATGGCGCTCCAGCAGTGGTTGTCCGGCCTCTCCCTCCAGGCGGCTGACCTGTTGCGATACCGCTGACGGGGTGTAGTTCAGGGCGCGTGCGGTCGCGGACACGGAGCCGCGACGGGCCACCTCCGTGAAGAGCAGGATGCGCCGTACGTCGAGCATCGCGCCACCCCTGTCGTTAACTTCAACTTAATACCCGTTGAGATTTCCGAGATTGTACTTCACGATGCCGTCGCCCACTGTGGATCGCACCCCGCACGGAAGTGCCGTCCGGGCATCCACAAGGAGTCTGTTGTGTTGCGTCTGCAGGGCGAGATGATCCGCGGCGGGACCAGCAAGTGCTGGATCTTCGACCGCCAGGACGTGGTGGCGACCGGCGTGGACATCGACACCCTCCTGCTCGCGGCCTTCAACGCTGCCGACCCCCGCCAGATCGACGGCGTGGGCGGTGCCTCCTCCACCACCTCCAAGGCAGCCGTCGTAGAGGCGTCGAGTCAGCGGGGAGTCGACATCGAGTACGCCTTCGCGCAGGTCGGCATCGGCGACGCGCGGGTCGAGTGGGCCAGCAACTGCGGCAACTGCGCCACCGCCGTCGCCCTGTACGCCGTCCATCACGGTCTGGTACCGATCACGTCCGAGTCCACCACCGTCCGCATGCTCAACGTCAACACCGGAGCCCGCCTCACCGGCACCATCCCCACCCCCGGTAGCGCCGCTCCCGACGAGGGCACGGCCAGGGTGCCGGGCACCGACGCAACAGGAGTGCCGGTGCTGCTCGGGTTCCAGGACCCGGCGGGCTCCACCACCGGCCGGGCGCTGCCCACGGGGCAAGTCGTGGACACCTTGCCCGGGCCCAGCGGACCCGTGGAGGTGTCCTGCGTCGACGCCGGGGCGCCCGCCGCGCTCTTCGAGGCCAAGACGTTCGGCCTCGACGGCGCCGCGACCCTCGACGACTTCGTCGGCGTGGTGCCCGCCCTCACCGTGTTGCGCCGGCAGGCGGCCCTTGCCATGGGCCTGGTCGGCGAGAACGACCCGATCAGCCACGCGGTGCCGAAGGTCGGCGTGGTGGCCCGACCTGTTTCCTACCGGACCGCCCGTGGCGTTCTGGTCGCTCAGGACGAGTACGACCTGGCCGTGCGCATGGTTTCCATGCACGCCCCGCACCCGGCGATCGGCCTCACCTCGGCCGTCGCCCTGGCCACCGCCGCCGCCATCCCCGCCACACTGGCCCACCGCGTCGCCCGGCAGACCGCCGACGGAACGCTGCGCCTGGGCACCCCCGCCGGCGTGATCACCACCCAATCCGTCCCCGCACCGGACAGTGCGTCCCCCACGGTGCTGCTGCACCGCGCCGCCCGGCGTATCGCCCGAGCCGAACTCCTCGTTCCCGTCCTGGAAGGACGCCCCGCATGAGCCGCAAAGACGCTGCCCAGGCCACTGTCGCCACACCACCGGGCCGCATCCGGCGGATGCTGTCCCACCTCTACATCCAGTGCCTGATCGGCGTCCTCGCGGGCGCCGCCGTGGGCTGGCTGTGGCCGTCCTTCGGCGCCGAGCTGAAACCCCTGGGCGACGGCTTCATCGCCCTGGTGAAGATGACCATCGCACCGCTCATCTTCTGCACGGTGGTCCACGGCATCTCCTCCCTGGAGAGCATGAAGGCCGTCGGCCGGGTCGGGCTCAAGGCGCTGGTCTACTTCGAGATCCTGACCACGATCGCCCTGGTCATCGGCCTGGTCGTCGTCAACGTCGTCAAGCCGGGCGAAGGTCTGCACGTCGACCCGAGCACGCTGAGCACGTCGGGGCTGCCCGAGGCGGCCACGGCTCAGCACGAGAGCTTCGCCGACTTCATGCTCTCGATCATCCCGCAGACCCTCATCAGCGCGATGACCGGCGAGGAGATCCTGCCGGTACTGCTGGTCTCGATCATCTTCGGCTTCGGCATCCAGGCCGCCGGTGAGGCCGGGACGGGGATCAAGCGCGGGGTGGAGAGTCTCTCCAAGGTGATGTTCATCGTCATCCGCTGGGTCATGCGGCTCGCGCCCGTCGGCGCCTTCGGCTCGATGGCGTTCACCATCGGCAACTACGGCCTGGACACCCTGCGTCACCTCTTCCTGCTGGTCGCCTCGTTCTGGCTCACGGCCCTCTTCTTCGTCCTGGTCGTCCTCGGCTCGGTCATGCGCCTCAACGGGCTGCGCCTGCTGCCCTACATCCGTTACATCAAGGACGAACTGCTCATCGTCCTCGGCACCTCGTCCAGCGAGCCGGTCCTGCCGCGACTGATCGGCAAGCTGGGCCACCTCGGCGCCTCGAAGCCGGTCGTCGGCCTGACGGTCCCCGCCGGCTACTCCTTCAACCTCGAAGGCACGGCGATCTACCTCACCACGGGTGCGGTCTTCCTGGCCCAGGCGCTGGACATCGACCTCAGCCTCGGCCAGCAGCTGACCATGCTCGCCGTCATGCTTCTCACCTCCAAGGGCGCCGCCGGCGTCACCGGCTCCGGATTCGTCGCCCTGGCCGCGAGCCTCAGCGCGATCCCGCACGTGCCGGTCGCCGCGCTGGCGCTGATCTTCGGCATCGACCGCTTCATGTCCGAGGCCCGCGCCCTGACCAGCACCGTCGGGTACGGCGTCGCCACCATCGCCGTGGCGCGCTGGGAGGGCCAGCTCGACCAGGACCGCGCCAGGGCCGTCCTGCGCGGGGAGATCCCCTACACCCCCGCCGACGAGGCCGACGCCCCGAGGACGGCGCCGGAACCGGCCCCCGCCCCGATGCCCGCCATCGGCTGACGCGCACTGCGCAACCCTGGGACGGCCGGCCCGGAGCTCCGACTCCGGACCGGCGCTCGCACCGCTGCCCGAGTCGGCGAGGTCGCCGCCCGCTTGGGGGCGGCCGACGCGGAGCCTGCTCGCCGCCCGGGAGCCGGGCGGTCCCGTTCCCGTTCTGCTTCCGGTCTCCTCCTGGGCCCGGTTCGCGAGCGCCTTGACGACTGGATCGTACGGACCCTCGCGCAGCCGTACTGCAACGGCCGCGCGGAGATTCCGCGCACCCTGCTTTCCCATGGCCTGCTGTTGGTCCTCGATGGCCTCGACGAGATCCCGGAATCGGCCCGCCGCAACGCAATCCGCGGCATCAACCACGCGATCGGCGGGGAGCGTCCCGTAGTCGTGACATGCCGGGCGACCGAGTACGAGGACTTGATCCGGGGCGGGGCACCGGCGAGCTCCGGTGGTCGAGGTTTTGCCCGTCCCGACCGAGGACATCATCGGGTATCTGCGGGCCGTGGACTGGCCGGAGGACATCCAATGGGACCCGGTCTTCGCCCGACTGCGCTCCGAGCCGAACGGACCGCTCGCCATGGCTGGCCACACCGCTGATGATCACATCTGCTCGGCTGGTGCACCACGGGGGCGGCCGGGACCCTGGAGCGCTGCTGGACGGGGAGCAGTTCGACTGTCGGCACGCGGTAGAGGAACACCTCACGCGTCAGGTGGTCGCGGCCGCGTACGCGTCGGCCGCACCGGCGGGCCGCACCCGGCCGACGCGCATGGGGTGGAGCGGGGAGCAGTTCCGCCCGCGGCTCACCATCCTGGCCTGCTATCTGCACGATCACCGGGAGCGTGATCTGGCATGGTGGCTCACGAGCGAACGGCTGCTCCCGCGTTGGGTGGGAGCGGTCATCGAGCATATGGAAAGCTGCGCGTGTGCGGGGGTGGCCGGGACCGAGCACGCGTATCTGTTCGACGAGGACTTCGCCAAGAGCGGACGTGGCTGCTGCGGTGTCTCCGGCCCGGTGACGCATGACCGCGACCTGGTGACGAACCTGGGATCGTTCGGATGCCCGACAGGCAGACGCTGCTGCTGGTC
Organism: Streptomyces sp. NPDC047042; assembly: GCF_040644035.1. Classification (NCBI taxonomy): domain Bacteria; kingdom Bacillati; phylum Actinomycetota; class Actinomycetes; order Kitasatosporales; family Streptomycetaceae; genus Streptomyces; species Streptomyces sp. NPDC047042. The sequence goes on from NZ_JBEYVP010000040.1 coordinate 99,892, forward strand.
ACGCAGGAGTTGTTCCAGGTTTTGCACCGCTTCTCCGGGGGATCCCGCCTGGCCCCGTTGCAGCGCCAGGCTGCAGCGGGAGCCGAAGGTGTCCGGGTGGTGCGGTCCGAAGCTCCTCGCACGGGCGGACCCCGCAGACCGCGTCATGGGGCATCCCCGTCGGCAGGCCACCGAGCCGTGGGCGATGTCACGCAGGGCCGGCGAGCGGCGGGTGCTCGAGCACGCGGGGCTTGTATTCGACCAGCTGGATGCGGCCGTCGAAGGTGCGGTGCTCGGTCATCTCGAGGGCGATGTCGGGATAGCCGTCGTAGATGCGTTCTGCGCCCGTGGCCCCGGTGATCACCGGGAACATCACGACCCGGAAGCGGTCGACGAGTCCACCCCGTAGCAGGGACCGGCACAGGCTGAGGCTGCCGATCGTGCTGAGAAGCCCCGAGCCGCTCGCCTTCATGGCGCGGACCGCCTCGACGGCGTCGTCGCGGACGAGTGTGGAGTTGGCCCATGTCAAGGGCTCCTCGAGGGAGGAGGAGAACACCACCTTGGACGCTTGCGTGAGCGAGTCGACGGACGCCTCTTCTTCGGGCCGGAACTCGTCCTGGCCCTTCGGGACCTCGCCTGCGGCGAAGCCCGACATCAGGCGGTAGGTGTTCGCTCCCATCAGATAGGTGGCCTCGGGCTGCTCGCCCAGCCATGAGAGGTACTCCGGGCCCTCGAGGCCCCAGAACCCGGGCCATCCCTCTCCCGATGCGTAGCCGTCGAGGGAGGTGATGAAGTCGACGAGAAGCTCCGACATGGCAGTGTCCTTTCCTGGGCTGTCACGAGCTTGGACTGGCCGAGAGCCAGAAACTCATCGGCCGCGCTGTGCAGTAACGAGAAAAATCGTGACGCTGCTGCCGATCAGGTCGGCGGTGCGGAGCACGCCGCCGACATCGGCATCGACCTCGAAGTCGTCCAGCACCCCTCGGTCGGCTCATGTACCGCCGCCGCCTGACCTGCGACTACGAAGCCCACCCGCAGGAATCAAACGCTCACGTAAGGATCCGCAAGAGCACGGTCCCCAGCGACGCTCTAATCCTGGCCTCAGGTTGATCGGCAACAATGAGCGGCAAAAGTATCGACTGGAAGGGGGCGGGCCGGCGTGCGGATCATGATCGCGGATGATGAAGCGGCCATCCGTGAGTCGCTGGAGCGGGTGCTCCAGGTCGAGGGTTACGACACCAGCACCGTCGCCAACGGTTTCGCCGTGCTCGACGGGGTCGTTGGGGCCGGCGGTGACACGCTGGATCTGCTGATCCTCGACGTGATGATGCCCCGCCTGGGCGGGTTGGAGACCTGCCGGCGGTTACGGGCCGCGGGTCGGGATCTGCCGGTGCTGATGCTGACCGCCCGTGACCAGGTCTCCGACCGGGTCACGGGGCTGGACGCGGGCGCCGACGACTACCTGCCCAAGCCGTTCGCCACCGAGGAGTTGCTGGCCCGAGTACGGGCCCTGCTGCGCCGGCGCACGCCGACCGACGAGGAGTCGCAGATCCTGTCGTTCGCCGACGTACGGCTCGATCCCGACAGGTTCGAGGCATGGCGGGGCGAGCGGCCGCTGCGCCTGACCCGGACCGAGTTCTTACTCCTGCAGGTCCTCATGAGCAACGCGACCCGGGTCGTGACCCGCGACGCGCTGTTCGAGGCGATCTGGGGCTTCGACATGAGCGCCACCGCCAACAACCTCCAGGTGTACGTGAGTTACCTGCGCCGCAAGCTGGAGGCCGAGGGTGAGCCGCGATTGATCTACACGCTGCGCGGCCTGGGATACACGTTGCGGGAGACTCCTCCGTGAGCCGGCCGGCCGGCCGGGAACCGCGTCGGCTGACCCGGTGGTGGCGTCGGCGGTCCCTGCGGAGCAGGCTGACGGTGATCGCGGCGACGGCCATCGCGGTCAGCGTGTTCGTGGCCTTCCAGGTGGCCAGCGAGCTGATGGACTGGGAGCTGCGGGACACCGCCGAAAATCAGCTGCGCGCCGACTCCCGCGTCCTGGCGACGGACGCGCAGCGCGCCGGTCCGGCGCAGGTCCAGCTACCGCCGTATCCCGGATCCGGTCGGCTGGTGCGGGTCATCCTGCCCGACGGCTCGACCCGGACGCCGGCCGGCCAACCCGCGCTGCCCCCCGTCAGCGAGCAGGCCGAGCGCGTGGCGCAGGGCACGTCGGCCGACCTGATGGAGTCGAACGACAGCGAGGAGGGTTACCTCATCTACACGCTGCGGGCGGGTGACGGCGCGGTCCAGGTGGCCCAGGTCGCCGACGACAGCCCGATCAACCAGTTCGGGTTCGGCATGCTGCTGATCGGGCTGTTCTGCGCGGCCGGCGGCGCCCTTGTCGGGCGGACCGTGGCGCGGACCGGGCTGGCACCGATCGACCGGCTGACCGCCGCCGCGGTACGTGTCGCGCAGACCCGGGATCTCGACGCCGACATCCCGGACGAGGGCGGTGGGGAGATCCGGCGGCTAATCCGGTCGATCAACGACATGCTCGCCGCGCTCCGGGACTCCCGGCGGGCCCAGCGGCTGCTCGCCGAGGACGCCACCCACGAGCTCAAGACCCCACTCACCAGCCTGCGCCTCAACGTCGAGCTGCTGATCCGGCTCGATCGGCGCGGCACCCTGGACAGCGCACTGCCGGCGGAGAGCCGGACCCGGCTGCTCAACGATCTCGGCGCCCAGGTGGCCGAGTTGAGCACCCTTGTCGCCGAGCTGACCGACCTGGCGCGCGGTGACGTCAGCGACGAGAACACCGAGCTGCTCGACCTCGCCGACGTGGTGGTGGCCGCCGCGACCCGGGCACGTTCCCGCACGCCCGATGTCGAGGTCGCGCTCGACGTGACCTCCGTATGGGTGAGCGGGCGTCCCGCCGCGCTCCAGCGGGCGGTGCTCAACCTCATCGACAACGCCGGCAAGTGGTCCCCCGCGGACCAGCCGGTCCAAGTCCGGCTCCGTGCCGAGGAGGCGTCGGCGGTGCTCGAGGTCGACGACGCCGGGCCGGGCATCGACGCCGCCGACGTACCGCGGGTGTTCGACCGGTTCTACCGTGCCGACAGCGCCCGGGCGTTGCCGGGATCCGGTCTGGGGCTGTCGATCGTGCAGCGGGTCGTCGACGCCCACGGCGGCCGGGCCACCGTCGCCCGCTCCGCACGCGGTGGCGCGCTGCTTCGCATCGACCTTCCGGCTGCGGCCCCGCCCGCCCCGATCGCGCCGCTCACCGCCGGGGAGGACAGCGCGGCGCGCTGACCCGCCCCGGCGACGCGGCGCAGGACAGCGGACGACGGCGCTTGGGCAATGGCCCCGCGCGGCTGACCGCCGGGGCAGGACACCGCGATGCACCGACCCCGGCCCCGGCCGCACGGCGCAGGACAAGCGGCCCACCACCAGGCAGGACACCACGACACGCCGACCCCAGCCCCGGCGCGTGGCGCAGGACCATAGGGCGGCGACCGTCGAGCCCATGAAAAGATCCGGGACGGGCCTGGGGGCCCGTCCCGGATCTCGTCCGTGCCGCCGCGCTCACCGTTGCAGCGCGGGCTCCTCGTCGCCGACGAGCGGCTGTTGACCGTCCGGCAGTTCCGCCGTCGGCCGGGACAGCCGGCTCGGCCACCAGATCCGCCGGCCGATCAGCAGGGTGAGGGCGGGCACCAGGACCGACCGCACCAGCAGGGCGTCGAGCAGCACGCCGAAGGCGACCAGGAATCCGACCTCGATCAGCATCACCAGCGGAAGTGTGGCGAGGACCGCGAACGTGGCCGCCAGGACCAGGCCTGCCGAGGTGATGACGCCACCGGTGGCGGAGAGAGCTTTGAGCATGCCCTTTGTGGTGCCGAGGCGTACGGTCTCCTCGCGGGCCCGGCTGGCCAGGAAGATGTTGTAGTCGACGCCGAGCGCCACCAGGAACAGGAATGCCAGCAGCGGCACCGAATTGTCGATGCCCTTGAACCCGAGGATCGTGTCGAAGACGAACACGCTGCCGCCGAAGGCCGCGGCGAACGAGACGATCACGGTGGCCATCAGGACCAGCGGGGCCACGACCGCCCGGAGCAGCAGCCCGAGGACGATGAGGACGACGACGAGCACCAGCGGGATCACCAGCTTCTCGTCGCGGCTGGTGGTCACCTCGGTGTCGAGGTTCTCCGCGCTCGGCCCGCCGACGATCGCCTCCGCCCCGCTCACCGGGTGCACGGCGGCGCGCACCCGCTTGATCGTGTCGTATTCAGCGACGGTGTCCGGCGCGTCCTTCGGGAACACGGAGATGTCGGCCCAGCCACCGCTGGTCTGGCCCGGGACGGCCAGGGCCACACCGCGAGTGTCCTTGACGATGTCGAGCACCCGCTCCTGGTACGCCGGCCGCGTGAAGATCGTCATCGGCTGGCCGCCGAGTTCCGGAAAGTGCTGGCGGAGAACGGTGAAGCCGGTGACCGACTCCGGGGCGGACAGGAACTGGTCCTGCTCCCGCAGGTTGCCGGTGTTGCCCGCCAGCCCGAGGGCGAGCACGCCGAGGACTCCGAGCGAGCCGAGCGTCGCCACCCACCGGCGGCGGCTGATGGCGGCGCCGAGCCGTCCCCACAGTCCCGGCTTCTCCTCTACGACCGTGTTGATCCGCGGGATGGCCGGCCAGAAGATCCGCCTGCCGAGCACCACGAGCATCGCCGGGAACAGCGTCAGCATGGCCACCAGCGCGCACAGGATGCCGGCCGCGCCGATCGGGCCCAACCCGCTGGTGCTGTTCAGGTCGGCGACGAGCAGGCAGAGCAGGCCGGCGATCACGGTGGCCGCGGACGCGACGATGGCCGGCGCCGCGCTGCGCAGCGCGTGGACCATCGCGACCCGGACGTTCTCGTGGTGGTGCAGTGCCTCCCGATATCGAGCGATGAGCAACAGCGCGTAGTCCGTGCCGACACCGAACACCAGGATCGTCAGCAGCGCCGAGTTCTGGTCGTTGACCACGAGGCCGAAGCCCTTGACGAGCAGGTAGACGGTCGCCATCGCGGTCAGTGCGGCCGCGCCCACGGCCACCAGCGGGATGAGCCACAACACCGGGCTGCGGTAGGTGAGGATGAGCAGGAGCGTGACGACAATGATGGTGGTGAGCAAGACCTGCACGTCGATGCCGTCGAAGACGGCGTCCATGTCGCCGTCGATCGCGGCCGGGCCGGTCACGTCGAGTTCCAGGCCGCCGGGGCGGTCCTTCGCGGCGTCACGCAACGGGCCGACGATGTCCTCCGGTGCGCCGTAGGTCGTGCTCACATCGAGGGTGAACATCATCGCCTTGCCGTCGCTGGAGGCACTCGTCGGCGGGCCCTCCTCCTGCTCCTCCTCGCCGCCGCCGCCGACCCGGGCCGCCTCCTTCGGCGGGTACCGCTTGGAAAGGGTGTCGTAGTGGCGCTCGACCGTCGCGCGATCGGTATTGGTCAAGCCGCCGGCGCGGTGGTACACGAAGACGAACGTGTTGTCATCACCGTCGGGGAGACTGTCCTCCAATACCGCGACCTTGGTGGACTCGGCGCTGGCCGGCAAGGTGTCCGCGGCACTGTCGGTGGTGACCGAACTCAGCTTTCCGCTCAGCGGCACCATGAACACTGCCAGCGCCAACCACAAACCAATCACTAACCACGGCACCCACCGGCCTGCCAACCGACCGGCCGACGCTCTTCCGGACGGCCCTGCGTTGACTACCATCACTAGCCTCCTACCTACGCGTTACATCGCTTCTGCGACGACCTACTTCCTAACGAGCGAACCTGAGACCACTGTTAATACGGTGCTCAGGCTTGGTTGGCCGAACGGTGTGCCCAGCGCACGCACCGGCGTGGTGGCGTCGAGGTCCTGCCCGGTGGGCGAGGCCCAGGCGACGAGGCCGCCGGCCGGATGAGCAACGCATCGACGTCCACCCGGCCCGTGCGGGCGGTGACGGTGTTGACCCGTCCCCTCCACGCGGCCGCGGCGTCGCGGCGGCTCCGCACGGTCGACGGGAAACAGGGTGGCGACGAACTGGTGGGCGTCGCCCAGGTCGTATCGGGCACCCATGCCGTGGAGCGGGTCGGCGGCGCAATGCGGTGGGCGTCGTCGAAGTCCGCAGGTCGGAGAACATCTCTGACAGCGCCCTTTGTCTGCGGGCCGGGTCGCATCAGGGCTCTTGTCGGGCTGGTGGGGCGGATCCGCAGCGACCGGGCGATGCGGCTGCCGAAGCCCTCGATCAAGGAGTACGCCCTGGCCTGTCCCCAGGGCGGGCAACCGCCGAAGCACGGCAAGGAGTTCCGCTTCAGAGAGCGACCGGCATCGTGTCATCGGTCAAGCGCATTCAGGGATTCTCGCGCACCGGTACACAACATGGATCGACGGGGCGACGAGAGCCATATGCGACAGCGGCGGCCGTCGAGCTTCCCTCCGGCCTCTGCATCGCGATGGTTTAAGGACGGGTCCTAACGTTCGTCTCAGGTTCGCTCGGTAGGAAGTAGGCATCCAGACAGGCGGTGCAACCCGTAATAGGCGATGCAACCCGTATGTAGGAGGCGAGTGATGGCAGCCGACGCAGCGCCGTCAGGGAAAGCGCCGCCCGGGCGGTTGAGGTTCGGGGCGGCCACCAGGGCGCTTGCGACGGGGTTCCCTCTGGCCGCCCGCGGGTCGCACGCCGATGACAGTGCGGGCGCGCCGCGGCCGGCCCGCACAGCGCGCACGCTGGCGGGTCGTCAGCTCCACCACAGCCGCTGCGCGCCGGCGAGCGGTTTCTCGACCTGAGGATGGCCGAAGCCTTGACCAGGACGGCGTTCCTGACCGGGACCCAATTCGCACCGGAGAACGTTGCCATCGTGCACTACGCCGACGTGTACGCACGCGCCTGGTAACGACGAAGGGTCGATCTGAAGCATCTCGCAGACGGATGCCGCACGGATACCGCACCACACAAACACCACCTGAAGAGGGACTGACATGAAGCCCATGGGACGCCGCAGCTTTCTAACCGCCGCCACGGCACTTGGAGTTGGCGCCGGCTTGTCCACGCATGCCATCGTCTCGGCAGCTAACGAGAACGAGACTTCGGACCGGACTTCGGACATTTCACTGCGGGACCAGGACCTGCCCTTCATCGGCACGGAAGAGACCTTTTCCACCCATGAGTTGATGGTGCTGAACGACAGGCTGTTCCTCGAAGATACTGGTCTTGCCGAGCTCGGCCCGCGCCGCATCGGCGCAATGGATGAGGCTGGGATCAACGTTCAAATCCTCTCCGCCCATACGCCAGGTGTGCAGAATGTCAAAGGTCAGAGGGGAATTGATTTTGCGTATCGCCTCAACAAGATGCTCGTCGATGGGCCGATGGCCACCTATCCGGGGCGGTTTAAGGCATTTGCAACCTTGCCCCTGCAGAATCCGGAGGCCTCGGCAGACGAACTGGAACGCACAGTTCGGGAAGATGGCTTCCTGGGATGTTTGACCAATGGAATTATCGGGAAAAAATTCCTCGACCATCCCGACTTTGAGCCCCTGCTGGCGCGCGCCGAAGCCCTTGATGTGCCGATATACATCCATCCGGGCCTGCCGCCTGACGAGGTTTTCGAAATCTACTACAGCAATATGCTGCCGGAATACCAGAGGGAATTCCAGGACCAGGTTCTCAGCATCTCTGCATATGGATGGCACCAGGAAGTCGTTACTCAGTGCCTCCGAATGATCACCTCGGGAGTATTCGACAGGCATCCCAAGCTTCAGATTATCATCGGCCATATGGGAGAGGGGCTTCCGTTCTTCTACAAGCGGGTCGTGGAGAAGATGAGCGAAGTGACCGAGAAAAGCCTGAACAAGCCGTTCGAGCAGTATTTCCATGACAATTTCTGGTTCACAACCAGCGCATTCCCCCAGACGGAACTGCTCGATCTCCTGCTGAATTACATGAGTGTGGATCGAGTGATGTTTGCAACCGACTACCCGTTTGCTGATATGAAAAATCAAACCGACTGGTTCCGGGGAGTCGACTTGCCACGCGAAGCCAAGGAAAAAATTGCGTTCCGAAATGCGGAAAAACTGTTCGGAATAAAAGTGCCCGTGAAGTGAAGCGCCAGCGTCGACAGAAATGGATGCCCACCTACCGGTAGTTCGTTAAATCCGGAGGTAGAGGTCAATGCCGTGTCCGGTGGTGACCGCGTCGATCAGGGCCTGGAGTTCGGAGGGCGGGTCGGTGTCC